>NZ_CP058334.1:963504-1284672 GCF_013391085.1 Natronomonas halophila
CGCGAGACCGAGGCTGAGGCCGGCACCGAGCAGCATCGTTCCGACTTCGCCGCCGACGAGCGTGCCCGACGAGTAGTGCGCGAAGTCGTGGGTCAACTCGCCGTAGTGGTGGGCGCTCGTCAGGAAGCCCTCGCTGGCCTCGTTATCGAGGAACGCATGGAGGAAGTCGACGTTCGCGCCCGTGAGTTTCTTGATGGGCAGCGGGTTGATGAAGCCGATGACGACCGCGAGGACGCCGAGCACGCTGAGCGGGAACTTGACGTTCCAGCGGACGGCGTGGGGGTCTTCGGCGGTGTCGCTTCGGGGCTCACCGTGGAAGGTCAGCATGACCATCCGGAGGGTGTAGAAGCCCGTCAGGAAGACCGCTGCGAGGCCCATCGCGTAGGCACCGAGCAGCAGCGGGCTGCCGCCGAGACCGTGGACGAGCGCCTCGTAGAGCACCTCGTCCTTGGACCAGAAGCCCGAGAACGGGAAGATGCCCGCAAGCGCGAGCGACCCGGCGAGGAACGTAAGGTAGGTCACGCGCATCTCGTCTTTCAGGCCGCCCATGTCCCACATGTCCTCGTTGTGGTGCATGGCGATGATGACCGACCCGGCACCGAGGAACAGCAGCGCCTTGAACACGGCGTGAGTCGTGAGGTGGAAGAACGCGGCCACGTAGCCGCCCGACCCAAGCGCGAGCATCATGTAGCCGTACTGGCTGATGGTCGAGTACGCCAGCACCTGCTTGATCTCGTTCTTGACGAGGCCCATCGTCGCCGCGAACAGCGCGGTGAAGCCGCCGATGAAGGCGATAATGGCAAGCACCGTCGGCAGCAGCGCGTAGAAGCCGTACATCCGGGCGACGAGGAAGACACCGGCGGCAACCATCGTCGCTGCGTGAATCAGCGCGGAGACGGGCGTCGGGCCTTCCATCGCGTCCGGCAGCCACGTGTGCAGCGGGAACTGGGCGGATTTGCCCATCACGCCGCCGAGCACGAGGAGGCCGAGAATCGAGAACCACGTCGCGGCGTCGAAGCCGAAGTACGTGGCCGACCCGGAGAGTGCTTCCTCGGCCAGCGCCGGGAAGCCCTCGGCACCCGCGAACTGCGCGGTACCGAACGTCGCCAGAACGCCGACGACGCCGATGAGGAAGAAGTAGTCACCGAAGCGGGTGACGAGGAAGGCCTTCTTCGCTGCGGACGGCGGGGCGTCCTCGCGGAACCAGTGGCCGATGAGCAGGAACGAACAGAGGCCCACCAGTTCGAAGAACATGAAGGCCATCAGCAGGTTGTCCGAGAAGACGAACGCGAGCATGCTCGCGCTGAAGAGGCCGAGGCCGGCGTAGTAGCGCGGCAGGCCCGGTTCGCCCTCGTCGTTCATGTAGCCGAGCGAGAAGATGTGGACGAGGAAGGCGATAAGCGAGACGATGACCAGCATCGACGCCGACAGCGGGTCGATGAGCAGGCCGAAGCTGAGGTCGAACGTCTCGGTGGCGTCGACGAACGTATATAGCGTTTCGTTGTAGCCTTCGCCGGTCAGGGCGACGGTCCCGAGCACCACGAGCGACAGGCCGAGCGAGCCGGCCGTCGCGAGGATGCCCGCGAGGGCGCCCTTCTTGGGCATCCACTTGCCCGCGAGGAGGGCTACAAGGAACGACACGAACGGGAGTGCGGCGATAGCCGGCGCGTATGCGAATATTCCTGCCATATTACCACTTCAGAGTCGTTGCCTCGGTTACGTCTACGTCCTCGAAGTTACGGTAGAGGACGAGGATGATGCCGATACCGATGGCGACCTCCGCGGCGGCAAGCGCCATCGTGAACAGCGCGAAGGTCTGACCGGTCACCTCTCCCCAGTAAAACGAGAACGCGACGAGGTTGATGTTCGCTGCGTTCAGCATCAACTCGACGCTCATCAAGAACATCAGCGCGTTCTTGCGCGTCAGGATGCCGAAGAGGCCGGTACAGAAGACGGCCGCCGACAGAACGAGGTAGTACTCGACGGGAACGGTTTCGAGCACCATCAGGAACCACCCTCCTCGTCCCGCTCGGCGAGCATGACGGCGCCGTCCAGCGCGGCGTCGAGGACGACGGCAATGGTGATGAAGGACACGAGGAAGCCTTCACCGGCGATGTCGCCCCCGGGAAGGTCGAACATCGTGTAGGCGAGGGACCTCGTCACCGACCCATCCCCGAAGCCGGCCGGCGACCCGAAGCCGGCGGTGAGGAAGACGGCGGCGAGGAAGCCGAACAACGCCACCGCCAGGATTCCGGCCACCTTGCTCGTTTCCGTATGGAGGCGGGGACGCGTCGTCATGCCGTCACCTCCTCGGTGTCGACGTCTTCATCCCGGCGGACTAACATGACGGCGAAGGTGATCAGGACGAGCACCCCACCGACATACACGAGTACCTGCATCGCCGCCAGGAACTCGGCGCTTAACATCACGTAGTGGACCGCGACGGACAGCAACGCTGCACCCAAAAGCAGCGCCGAATGCCACACGTCACGGACCAACACGACGCCCAAGCTCGCTCCGACCGTCACCAGAGCGAACAGGAGGAACGCCAGTGTCTCAAGCGGTACTACAGCCATTGTTTACCCCTGAAGCGGGGTACCCTTTGAAGATTTCCTTATGTAGTCGAAAACCGGGGGCAATCGGGGCCGATTCGGAGCCGAATCGGCCTATTCGTCGAGCAGTCCCATGTCTTCGGCGACGAAATCCGCGAGCTGGTCGAGCACGGCGGGGTCGACTTCGGCAATCTCCTCGCCATCGTGGAGTTGTTCGTTGTGGCGCGCGACCGCATCCTCGACGTCCTCGAACGGCACGCGCGTTCGGGTATCACACGCCGAACAGACCACGGGCACCTCGGGGAGTTCCTCGTCGCTCATACCCGTTGGGACGCCTGCAGCCCTAAAAACCGGCGCGGTTCCGAACGCGACAGGCACGGACTCGAAGTCAGGAACGCAGATGTCGGAAGCACGACTATCCACGGTGTTTCAGCCATTTAAATAGAGATAGGAGAAGCATCCGCGAGCGCCCGAAGGGCGCGAGCGGTTCCGCCGCGCCGAACGAAGTGAGGCACGGGACCAAGGGCCGACCGTAGGGAGGCCCGCCGTGTCTTTTTCATGAACGTTTTTGCCGGCGCGCGAAGCGCGCCGTGCAAAAAGGTTCTATTGGTAGTCCACTTCGCCTTCGCCTTCGTCGATCCACGCGCCGCGGTCGGGTTCGCGGGAGGCGAGGGGGTCGATGTCCTTGAACCAGGGAACGTTCTTGAGCTGTTCCTTGTTGTAGGCGAGTTCGTCCTTCGTGTCGGCGGTGAACTCGAAGTTCTGGGTCAGGAGGATGGCGTCGACGGGACAGACCTCCTCGCAGAGTCGGCAGTAGATACACTGGCCGATGTGGAGGTTGTACTCCTCGCCGTTGCGCTGTTCGTCCGTGATAATCTGGATGGTGTCGTTCGGACAGACGTTCTCACACTGTCGGCACCAGATACAACGCTCCTGGCTGAACTTGTGGACGCCGCGGAACCGCGGGGAGACGTCGGGCGTCTCCTCGGGGTACTGGACGGTGAACTTCTCACCGTCGAGGGCGTGTTTCATCGTCGTTGCCATCGATTTGAGCATTCCGATCATGGTTAGGCGATCACCCCAACGATAACGGCGGTGAGGATGAGGTTCGCGAGTGCGAGGACCAACATCCCCTTCCAGCCGATTTCGATGAGTTGGTCGATACGCAGGCGGGGCAGCGCCGACCGCGCCCACTGCGTGAACAGGAAGACGGCCCAGATCTTGATGATGAACCAGAGGATGCCGGGCAGGACGGGACCGGCCGGACCCCCGAGGAAGAGGGTCGTGATGATGGCCCCGCCGAGGAAGATGTGGATGAACTCCCCGAGGTAGACGAGCACGAAGTAGACGCTCGAATACTCGGTCTGGTAGCCGGCGACGATTTCGGTCGGCGCCTCCGGGATGTCGAAGGGGTTACGACCGACTTCCATCAGGTTCGCGATCATGAACAGCACGAACGCGAACGGGTTGACGAAGGCATACCAGGACGGAATCGCGACGCCGCCGACCGAGACGAGCGTCTCGGCCTGTGCGGCGACGATTTCGCTCATCTGGAGCGAGCCGGCGAACAGCACCACGGAGGCGGCGATGAGCACGAGCGGAATCTCGTAGGCGAGGTTCTGGGCCACCGCGCGCAGGCCGCCGAGGAACGAGAACTTGTTGTTCGATGCGTAGCCGGCCATCACCAGCGCCAGGGAGGCGATGGAGGCGACGGCGAAGACGTACACCAGGCCGGTTTCGGGGTCGGCCAGATGAATGCCGTTGCCCATCGGGATGACGGCGAAGCCGAGCAGCGCGGACCACGCCAGAAGCAGCGGTGCGATGTCCCACGCGGGACGGTCGACACCTTCGGGAACGATGAGTTCCTTCGACAGCAGGCGGAGGGCGTCGGCCACGATAATGAGCAACCCGGCAGGGCCGTGACGATTGACCGCATAGCGGTCGGTGAAGGCGGCGGTGATCTTCCGTTTGGCCCACGGTCCGGCGATAGCGGTCATCGTCAGCATGAGCGTGCCGACGAGCGCCGCACCGATGATGGCCGCGACGAACTCGCCGAGCGTCCCGCCGAGACCCAGCAGGTCGGCGATGGTCTCGGGAAGCGGTGCCGTCTGCAGCATCAGCGGTCCACCTCCCCGAGGACGATGTCGAGGCTGCCGAGCGACGCGATGAGGTCGGGGATGTACTCGCCTTCGGACATCTCACGCAGCGTGTGCAGGTTACAGAAGCACGGGCTGCGAATCTTGAACCGGGCGGGTTTGTCGGTGCCGTCCGAGCGCATGTAGATGCCGAGTTCGCCCTTGGCGGCCTCGACGCCGCGGTAGATTTCGGTATCGGGGTCGGGCTTGAGCGTCCGCGGGACGTTGGCCTGAATGTTCCGCTCGTCTTCCGGCCACTCTTCGAGCAGGTCGACACACTGCTCGATGATTTTCGCGGATTCCTCGACCTCGCGTAGACGGACGAGGACGCGGCTGTAGTTGTCACAGCCGTCCTCGGTGACGACGTCCCAATCGAGTTCGTCGTAGTAGCCGTAGGGGTCGTCACGGCGCAGGTCGATGTCGATGCCCGAACCGCGGGCGACCGGACCCGTGGCGCCGTACTGCTTGGCGACTTCCGGCGGAAGCTCGCCGGTGTTGACACACCGGACCTGGAAGATCTCGTTGGAGGTGACCAGGTTGTGGTACTCCTTCATCTTCTCCGGCAGGTCGTCGAGGAAGTCGCGGGTCTTCTCGAAGAAGTCCTCGCGGGGTTCCGGAATGTCCCAGGCGACCCCGCCGAGGCGGAGGTAGTTGAACATCAGCCGCTGGCCGGTGAGGTCTTCGAGGATGTCCTGAACGACTTCACGGTCGCGGAACGCGTACTGGAAGGTCGCGGTGAAGTCGCCGAAGACGTCCAGACAGAAGGTACCGAGCGCGAGCATGTGGCTCGCGATACGGCACAGTTCCGCGGACATGGTGCGGATGACCTGTGCGTACTCGGGTACCTCGATGTCCGCCATGTCCTCGGCCGCGCGGGCGTAGGCCCACTCGTTGAGGATGCCGGCCGAGACGTAGTCCCAGCGGTCCGGGTACGGCATAATCTGGTGCCGATAGGTTCCCTGCTGGCACATCTGCTCCTCACAGCGGTGCAGGTAGCCGATGTCGGGTTCGACGTCGACGATCTGCTCGCCGTCCAGCACCGTCTCGACGTGGAGCACGCCGTGGGTCGCCGGGTGGTGCGGGCCGACGTTGATGAACATCGTGTCGGACTCGTCGCCACCGCCGCGCTGGTCCTCTTCGAGCGGGTTGGCGTTCTCACGGAACGGGACGACCTGCGGTTTCTCGGGGTTGTAGTCCTTCCCGAGGGGGTGGCCCTGCCACGTCTCCGGCAGGAGGATCCGGCGCAGGTCGGGGTGGTCGTCGTACTCGATGCCGACGAGGTCGTAGGCCTCACGCTCGTGCCAGTCGGCGGTCCGGTAGACGGCTTCGCCGGATTCCGAGACGGGCTCGTCGTGGGAGGTGGGGACGACGACGCCGACCTCGTGGGCCGGGTTGTCGTACTTCTTCAGGTGGTAAATCGATTCGTAGCGGTCGTCGTACTCCTGGGCGGTGACACACGAGAGGTAATCGAAGCCTGCCTCGTCGCGGAGCGTGAAGAGTGCGTCCTGTACCTCGTCGGGTCGAACGACGAAGGCGGGCGCGTTGACGTGCTCCTCGCGGTCGATGACCGTGTCACCGAGCAGGGCTTCCAGTTCCGCGTAGTCGACCTCGCCATCGTCCGTAACCCCGAGTTCGGGTTCGTCGGGGCGTTTCTTCTCGATGCTCATGCGAGACACCCCCGGTGTCGAGCATGAGTAGATGAGTCGCAGCCCGCGCAGCGAAGCGAGCAGGAACGTCTTATCGTACTCATGGCGAGTTAGCCCAGTTGTAGCGCATGACGAGGTCTTCCTCGTCGATTTCGTCTGCGAGATGCTGTACGAGTTCGTCCGAGTCGAGGTCGCCGAACTCCTCGAGTTCGTAGGGCTTGACCGTCACCGGCGACGTCTCGCCGTTGGCGACGCGCTCCTGCAGTTTGGCGATTCCGTAGATCAGCGCCTCGGGACGGGGCGGACAGCCAGGCACGTGGATGTCGACCGGGATGACCTCCTCGGCGCCCTTGATGACGTTGTAGCCCTCCTGGAAGGGGCCGCCGGAGATGGTACACGAACCCATTCCGATGACGAACTTGGGTTCGGCCATCTGGTCGTAGACTCGTTTCATCCGCGGGGCGAACTTCGAGACGATGGTCCCCGGGACGATGATGACGTCGGCCTGTCGCGGCGAGGCCCGCGGCACACCCGCGCCGAAGCGGTCGACGTCGTGCTTGATGGCGTAGGTGTGAATCATCTCGATGCTGCAGCACGCAATACCGAACTGCAGCATGAACATGGACGAGCCCCGGACCCAGTTCATGAACTTGTCGAACTTCGTGAGGATGAACGGCGAGGAGCCGAACGCCTCGCGAAGTTTCGAATTGAACCGGCTGTCGACGCCTTCGCCCATCCGGGCTTCCTGCGTCGAGACTGTGTCGTGGATTTCCTGTTCGCTACTCATAGTTCACTCTTGATTTCCGCACGCTCGCTTTTGACCCAGCGAACGGCACCGTTGCGCCACGCCCATCCGAGTCCGATGATGAGGATTGCGAGGAAGACGAGCATCGGCGCCAGTACCGAATTCAGACCATGCTGGGCTACTGCGTCGTTGTAGATGAGTGCCCACGGGAAGATGAGCACCGTCTCGATGTCGAAGACGACGAACAGCAGCGCCACCATGTAGTACTGGATGTTGAACCGAATGCGCGTCGAGCCCGTCGGTACCTCACCGGACTCGTAGATGGCACGCTTACCTTGCTCGGGAACGCTGGGGCGGAGGAGACTCGAGATTGCGATCATCGAGAGGGGAATCGCGAGCCCCACCAGCGCCAGCGCACCGACAGCGATCCATGGATTGCTCATCGCGTCTGTATCGTATGACGGTTAGAAGCAACCCTACATAAGAGTTGATTTACGCCGCGGGACGCCCTTATGTGCTATCGCGCGGTTCCCCGGGCGTTCGCCGGCCTCAGTTTTGCCTGTTTATAAAAGGTGACGCCGACCACATCTCAGTCGCGACTCGCGCGGAACGTCTCGGTCCCCTTCTCGTGGAGTTCACGCGATACCTCGCCGACGCCGTCCTGCAGGGAATCGTGGTACTCGTCCAGACGCTCTTCCAGTTCGGGATGGGCGCGCGCGAGAACCTGCGTCGCCGAGAGCGCGGCGTTGAACGACTTGCCAGCGTCAACGGCAACGATTGGCGCACCCGTCGGCATCCCGATGACCGAATCGACCGATTTCTCTTGGACGGGAACACCGACCACCGGAATCGGATAGGCGATAGAAGCCGTCATATTCGGCAGGTCGGCGGACTTGCCGCCCGCGCCAGCGATGATGACGTCGAGACCGCGCTCGCGGGCCGTCTCGCCGTAGACGTACATGAGTTCGGGCGTCCGGTGGGCCGAGACGACGAAGGTTTCGAAGGTAAAGCGGCTCTCGGGTGGGTCGTCGTAGTCGGTGACCTCCTCGAAGCCGAGTTCGGTCAGCGCCTCGTAGGCGCCGTACATGGTGTCGAGGTCCGAATCCGACCCCATGATGATGCCGACGTCCGGCGTATCCTCGGGGTCGCGGTCGGTTTCGGCCTCCGCCTCCAGCAGGTCGATGAGGTCCTGCACCTCCTCGGAACGGGTCATATGGGGGATACCGCAGGGCCGGCGCTTTGGCGTTGTGGTTGCGACAGCGCTATTCGAAGGTCAACCCATCGCGCAACTCGCGAGCGCGGGCCAGCAGGCCCTCGCAGTCGGCCGCCTCGTCGTCGACTAGCGTCACGTGGCCCATCTTCCGGAGCGGGCGTACCTCGCGCTTGCCGTACCAGTGCAGGGCAGCGCCGTGGGCTTCCAGCACCGATTGGGTCCCGGACAGCGAGGCGATTTCGGATTCGTCGACGTCCCCGAGGATGTTCGTCGTCACCGTTGGACAGCGGCGTTCCGCGGCGCCGAGGGGCCATCCAAGTACCGCGCGAACGTGCTGTTCGAACTGGGAGGTGAGTGCACCCTCGATGGTCCAATGACCGGAGTTGTGGGGTCGGGGAGCGATCTCGTTGACCAGAATCTCGCCGTCCTCGGTTTCGAACATCTCGATACCGTAGACGCCGCGACCCTCCAGCACGTCGAGGACGTCGAAGGCCACCTCTCGCGCACGCGAGCGAACCGACGTATCGGTGCGGGCAGGACAGGCCGTTTCTCGGAGGATTTCCTCCTCGTGAATCGTCTCGGTGACCGGATACGCACGAACCTCGTCGTCGCCGCGGACGCCCATGACGGCCAACTCGCGTTCGAAATCGACCAGTTCCTCGGCGAGGGCCGCCCCGCCGACCGCCGCAAGCGCGTCCTCGGCCTCGTCCGGCCCCTCGACGGGCAGGTTTCCGCGGCCGTCGTAGCCGCCCTCGCGGGCCTTGAGCATCAGGGGCCAGTCCAGTTCCTCGCCCGCCGCGAGGAGGTCGTCCTCGCCGTCGACCTGTCGGTATTCGGGCAGCGGAATCCCGGCGTCGTCGAGCGCCCGGTTCTGGACGAGTTTGTCCTGAATCGTCCGGAGGGTGTCGGGGTCGGGATGGACCGGCGTGTCCGTCTCCTCGCTGACCCGCTCCATCTCGTCGGGGTCCGCGAGTTCGATTTCGAAGGTGAGGACGTCGACCCGTTCGGCCAACTCCCGAATCGCGTCGTAGTCGTCGAAGTCACCGACGATTTGGTCGCGGACGACCGGCGCCGCCGGGCAGTCGGGCGTCGGGTCCGAAACGACCAACTCCACGCCGAGGGGGCCCGCGGCCTCGCCCATCATCCGTCCCAACTGGCCGCCGCCGACGACACCGAGCGTCGCCGCTGGCGTACTGTGTTCCATGTGCGTGGTTCCTTCCTCCCCTCCCGATAAGGTTTCTATTCATAGACGTGCTCTTCGTGTTGTACGTCAACAACCACCAAGTTTCAAGCCGTTGGCGACCAAACGTCAGGGGAGCCATGACCGAACAGCGACCGACCTTCGAGACGCGGGACCGCGAGCGAATCTACGAGTTCGTCGACGAGCACGGGGAGGCGACCTTCGAGGAGTTGGTCGACGCGAACCTGCTGACCGACCCTGACCGCTACCAGCAGTTGATCGCGGTCATGAAACGCGACGGCTTGCTGGAGGAAGACGGCGGAACACTCCGTCCCGCCATGGATGCCGGCATCGAGGAGACACATCACCTCGACGGCACCGAGGTAACCATTCGACCGGCGCGTCAGGAGGACATTTCCGGCATCATCGGCGTAATGAAACAGATCGCGGGCGAGAAACGCTACATCGTCGCCGAGGACGTCGCGCGGGAGTTGGCCGCCGACAGCGCGCTGATGCGTGGGGACCTCGAGGACCGGCGCTTCTTCGTCGCGACCATCGATGACGAGGTCGTCGGGGGGTGTGGCGTCGAGCGCCCGCAACTCGAAAAACTCGCCCACACCGCGGAACTGACCCTCGGTATCCTCGAGGAATACCGCGGCGAGGATATCGGCAGCCACCTTCTCCAGCGGGCGATGTCGTGGGCGAAAAAGGAGGACTTCCACAAGGTGTACAACAGCGTGCCGTCGACCAACATCCCCGGCATCGAATTCCTCGAAGACCACGGCTGGGACACCGAGGCCATCCGCCGAAACCACTACCGAATCGACGGCGAGTTCGTCGACGAAGTGATGATGGCCTACCGGATGAATTGAGGCCACTTAGAGGCCCCATTTTTATAGCTCAACGAAACAGGAACGGTCGAGTAGCATCCGCGAGCGCGCCGGAGGCGCTCGAAGTCCGGTAGCGCGCATATTTTCCCATGTTTTTGCCGGAGCGTCACAGGCGCTCCGTGCAAAAAGTGGGGTTGTTCCGGCACTTCTTTTACCGGCCGTCGCCCACCGTCGGGTATGGTAGCGCTCGGGCTGGTGGTCGCGCAGTTCAACAAAGAGCGGCCGATTACCCACGAGATGGAAGAGTGTGGACGGGAGGCGGCCGCCGACGCCGGCGCCGACATCGTCGAGACCATCGAGGTCCCGGGGGCGTACGACACGCCGCTGGCCGCGGACCGGCTGGCGCGGCGCGACGATATCGACGCCGTGGCCGTCCTCGGGGCGATTATCACCGGCGACACCGACCACGACCAGGTCATCGCCGACGCCGCGGCACAGGGGCTGACCGATGTCTCGCTGGAGCGGGATACGCCCGTGGCCTTCGGCGTCATCGGCCCCGGGATGAGTCAGGCCGAAGCCGAGGAACGCATCGACTACGGTGCGACCACCGTCGAGAGCGCTATTGAACTCGCCGAGGAACTACAATGACTATGGATTTCGCAGACCGCGTCGAACGGGTCGAACCGAGCGCGACGCTGGCGATAAGCAACCTCGCATCGGAACTGGAAGCAGACGGTGTCGACGTCGTCGACCTCTCGGTCGGCGAACCGGACTTCCCGACGCCGGAGAACATCTCGGCGGCGGGCAAGCAGGCCATCGACGACGGCCACACGGGCTACCCGCCGTCGAACGGCATTCCGCCGCTGAAGGAGGCCATCGTCGAGAAACTCGACAGTGACGGCCTCGAGTACACGACGGACGAGATTATCGTCACGCCGGGGGCCAAGCAGGCCCTCTACGAGACGTTCCAGACGCTCATCGACGGCGGCGATGAAGTGGTTCTGCTGGACCCCGCATGGGTCAGCTACGAGGCGATGGCGAAGATGGCCGGCGGCGATCTCTCGCGTGTCGACCTCTCGGCCCACGACTTCCAGCTCGAACCCGCGCTGGACGACCTCGCAGCGACGGTTTCGGACGAGACGGAACTGCTCGTCATCAACTCCCCGTCGAACCCCTCGGGCGCCGTCTTCACCGACGAGGCGCTGGAGGGCGTGCGTGACCTCGCGGTCGAACACGACATCACCGTCATCTCCGACGAGATATACGACGCCATCACCTACGGCGTCGAACAGACCTCGCTGGGCTCGCTGGAGGGGATGGACGGCCGGACGGTCACCATCAACGGCTTCTCGAAGGCCTACTCGATGACCGGCTGGCGGCTCGGCTACGTCGCCGCGCCCCAGTCGCTCATCGACCAAGCAGGCAAGCTCCACTCTCATTCGGTGTCGTCGGCCGCCCACTTCGTCCAGTACGCGGGCGTCGAGGCGCTGGAAAACACCGACGAGGCCGTCGAGGAGATGCGCGCGGCCTTCGCCGAGCGCCGCGATATGCTCGTGGACCTCTTCGCCGAACACGGCAAGGACGTCCCGAACCCCGACGGCGCCTTCTACATGATGCTGCCCGTCGACGACGACGACCAAGCATGGTGTAAAGGGGCCCTCGAGGACGCCCACGTCGCGACGGTGCCGGGCAGTGCCTTCGGGACGCCGGGCTACGCGCGGCTCTCCTATGCGGCCAGCGAAGAACGGCTCAAGGAAGGCGTCGAACGGCTCGCCGACGCCGGCTATCTGTAACCGGCCGAACCGCTTTTTTGGAGCGGAGCCATATCGTGCGGCCGAAAGCGCCGCGAGGACCGAAAGGTGTGTTGCGGGTGCATCCCCACCCCTGCTACCGGGCCGTCGGCCCCGCTTCGAGGCCTGCGACGGCCGGTCAGAAGACCCATTCATGGACCGAAACGGACGGGACCACAGCGGCCCGAAAGCATCGGCCACGGCTATCAGGGGTCTCCGTTGTATCCCTTATACCACACCGACATCAAGGGTTGCTCTAGCCATCTAGATGCTGGAAATATGCCTCCACGAGCGCCTGCTGGGCCCGCCGGATGTGGTAGTGGAAGGTGGCTGAACTGATGCCCATCACCTCGGCGATTTCCTCGGCGGTCGCGTCCCGCGGCCAGGCGAAATACCCGCCCAGACTGGCGTGTCTGAGGGCGGCCTGCTGGCGCTCGGTCAGGCAGTCGGCGACCGTATCGTAGAACTCCTCGGCGGTCCGAACCGACCGTTCGACCTCGCGTTTCGAGACCAGTTCCGCACCGTAGAGGTCCTTCGCCGCCTCGACGATGGGGCGGGGGTCGGCGTCGCTCGGGAGTTCGGCCACGATGGTCGTCTCACCGTCCCGCGCGACGAGCGAGGCGGGGGAGGCGCCGTTTTCGACGAATCGCTGGACGAGCGAATCCGTCGTCACGACGGTGAAGACGTGGTCGCCGTCCGTACCGCCGACATGGTCTATCGACTCGACGGTCGGGACGCCCTCTGCGATGGCCTCGACGCGTTCGGGGTCGATACCCGAAACCGTAACGTAATGGCGGTAGCGGCCGGCGCTCATCGGCGTCGACCACTCCTGTTGGCAGGGCCCGTCGGACTCCTCCGAGACCCGCGCGAGGAACGCGTCCGACCCCGAAACCCGGAGGGTGAGTTCCATCGCCGTATCGGACATCAGTAGCCGTTCGGTCTGGACCGCGTTGATAGCGAAGCCGATGACCTCGCCGAGCCGCCGGAAGGCGGCCTGTTCACGGTCGCTGAAGGCCTCCGGCCGCGACGAGTAGACACAGAGAACGCCCAGCACGGTCGACTGGTGGACGATGGGGACCGCGGTCCCCGATTCGATGTTCATCCGGGCCGCCGCGGTCCGGGCCGTCTCCGGGATGTCTGCTTCGGAGATTCGCTGGACGACCTGTGCCTCGCCCGTCTCGATGGCGACCTGCGCCGGGCGGTCCCAATCGAGGGTGTTGATTTCGTCTACCACTTCGAGGAAGTCCTCGATAGTGCCGACGCCGGTGTCCGGTTTGGCGACATCCCCCGGTCCATCGCGGGCGATCCATACCGACCGATACAGTTCCGATGCCGCCAGTCGCTCGCAGACGGCGTCCTCGATCTCCGCGCGGGTCGCCGCGTCGACGACCGCCTGAATGACCTCGTGGACCGTCTCGCTGATGCGGTTCAGCGTTTCGAGTTCGTCGCGCTGGCGGCGGATGGCCGTCTCGCGCTCGCGGCGGTCGGAGACGTCACGAGCGATACCGACCACGTACGTCTCGCCGTTGGAGGTCAGGGTCGTGCCGTTGAACTCGTGGGGGATTCGCTCCCCGTCGGCGGTGAGGACGTCGAACTCCCGGGTTTCGGTCGGTTCGAACGTCCCCACGGCCCCGAAGGACGCCGCGAGGTCCTCCCGCTGGTCCGGCGCGATCAACTCGAAGACGTCCCGACCGGCGAGTTCGTCGGCGGCGTAGCCCGTCACCTCACGAACCCGGTCGTTCCACCACGCCAGTCGCGCGTCGGCGTCCACGATATACGCCATATCGGGCACCGATTCCAGCAGCGTCGCCGTCAACTCGTCCAGGTCGATCTCCGCCATTATCCCCACTTGCCTTAGACTGATAGCGGCGATAAATAAATGGAGGGATACCGGTGTGTGTCGATTCGTATCGGCGGGAGCCGGCGCTGACGGCTATCGGGAAAACGCACGGAAAAGCGAAGAACGGCTGTCGGCGTTTAGTCTTCGAGCGCGTCGGCGATGCGCTGGACCTCGCGGCGGAGGTCGTGGAGTTCGTCTCGAACCTTGCGGACCTCGCGGACGAGTTCCTCGTTGTCCTCGCCTTCGCTGGGGGCGCCACCGGGGCCGCCGCCGAGTGCGCCGCCCGCACCGCCGGGACCGCCGCCGCCCATCATGCCGCCCATCATCTGTGCGAAGGGGCTGCCGCCACCGCCGCCCATACCGCCGGGCGCGCCGCCGGGGCCACCGCCGCCCATCATCTCTTCCATCTTCTCCTCGCGGCTCAGACCCTCGCCCTCACCCTCGCCTTCGCGCTCTTCCGCGCGCTGCTGTCGAATCTCCTCGACGCGCTCGCGGAACGATTTCTCCTCGCCGCCTTCCTCGCCCTCGTCGGGGGCATCTTCGTTATCCGTCATACCCCCTCCTTTCGGCTCCCGGCAGAAAAGTCCATAGGTCTCGCGACCTATGAGCGCCGCAATCGCCGCGCTATCACGACGATACCGGCGGCGGCGACACACAGCACCGCGAAGTTGAGTGCCGACCGCGCGAACGGCTGGTACCGATTCGCGACCCAGACGTCGATAATCGCCGAGAGGCTCCCGTACAGCCCGGCCGTCGCGACGGCGGCGAGGATGCCGAGACCGATGAGCGCCCCCCACATGAGGTAGCCGACGACGGCATCGACGTCGATATCGGGGCCGGGCTGTGAGTCGGTCGTCTCCTCGGGCGAGGCCTCAGCGGTGGTCTCGTGGTCCGCCTCGTCGGCGCCCTCGACGTCGCTCATGCCGACCACCTCCGGACGGCGAGCAGCGACCCACAGAGGGCCACGAGCGCGACGCCGACGCCGAACCCGGGCTGGTTCTGGGCGCCCGCCTCGGTTTCGCGAGGCGGTCGGCCGCCGGACCCGTCGCCCGTCTCGAAGTCGCCGGCCTCGAACTCGACCTCGCGGCGCGTCTCGTTGACCGAAATCGTCTCCTGTGGGTCGAGGTTCGCGGCGGCCCGGGTGGATTCGAGGACGACGCCGTCCCGCCACAGCGTCACGTCGAGGTAGTAGTTGTTGTCGTCGGGCACGGAGACCTGCACCTCGGGCGAGACGGTCAGTCCGGGGTCGACCGTTCCGACGGACGTCTCCGTGCGGTCCGCCACGACGTAGGCGTCGGCGTGGCGGGCCGTGACGACGAGGCGAAGCCCGGATTCGGGGTCGTCGCCGCCGTTTGTCAGGTAACTCGTCACGTCGAGGGTCACCCGGTCCCCGTCGGTCGACGCGATGCGATATTCGACCGAGGGCCGGTCGGGGAAGTCGTGGAACGCGACCGACGTGCGGACGCGGGGCGGTTTCAGGGCATCGACCCCCGAAACCGACGCCGTGGCCGTATCGACCCGCTGGCCGTCGACGTAGAGTATCGTCGACACCTCGTAGCCGCCTTCCCGGGGCACGGTTACCGAAAGCGATACTTCGCGCTCCCCGTCGTTCCGGACGTCGCCGAGTTCGCGGCTCGTCGTGTCGGCGACGAGGCCGCTTTCGGCGTCCGTCGCGCGGACGACCACCGTCACGTTCTCGGCGGGGCCGCCGCGATGGCTGACGTAGGTCGTGACATCGAGCGTGGCCGTCTCGCCGGTCACCTCGCCGGCGGCAAGCGTCGTTTCGGCCACGTCGAGGCGGGCGGGCGGTTCGTCGGGTCCCGGGTCCGCAACGAACCCGGAGACGAGCGCCGCGACGCCGACCGTCGCAAGCAGGACGACGACGGCGGCACTCGCCAGGAGGGCTTCGAGTCGCATGGCATAACGTGACGCAGACGGCGATAAACCTCTTGTGGTGAGACAAGCAACGAATTAACCGAACGCGCCGAGGCTCGATTGCAGTTCCCGGGAGGACGCACCCGCCTCCAGTTCGTAGCCGACCAGATCGCGCATGTCGACGGCGAATCGGCCGCCGCCGCGTTCGAGGACGAGGATTCGGCCTTTCGTCCCGACGACGGTGCCGGAGGCCAGCGTCTCGGCGACCGGCGCGGCATCGAGGTCGAAACCGTAGTCGAACGAATAGGTCTCTTTGATATCGAACTCCGAAAGCAGCCGGTTCCATGCGGCTTCATCGACCGTGCGGCCCATTCCCTGGATTTTACGCGGCACGCGAACCGCATCAGGAACCGGAATTTCGGCGGCGAGTTCGGCCTCGATTTCCCGCGCGATGCGGCCGTTCTCGACCGTATAGACGTGTACCCCGCGGTCGGCGCCCTGCTCGCGGAACCGGGTCCGCAGGCGGGGCAGTTTCGTCACGCCGACCTTGAACGTATCCGGCGCGAACGCCGCGAAATAGACGGCGTGCTGCTGGTAGCAGTCCATCTCGGCCTTCAGACAGTCGCCGGTACATCGGGCACAGACCCACGTCGAGTCGTGGGCCTCACAGTAGGGTGCCGCCGGTTCGTCGCAGGCGATATGCTCCGTGCCGTCGAGGGCGCCCGCACACCGCCGCTCGCCGAGCGTGAAATCCAGCGTCCGGCCCGCCGGTAGCGGTTCGCGGTCGACGGCGCCCTCCCGGGCGACGAGCAGCGCGGCTTCCGACGCCCCGGCGCGTTCGCCCGTCTCGTAGCCGACGACTTGCACGCCTGTCCCTACTCGAAGAACGGCTTTAGGCTTTGCTTCCCCGGCGTACTCATTTAAACCGGGACGCCGAACGGGAGGTATGCTCGAATCGTCGCTGGAGGTCACCGTCGGCGACGGCGTCTCGTTTCGGTTTACGGTCGCCAACGGCGGGGATACGCCCGTCGAACTGACCTTCCGGGACGCCTGCAAGGCCGATTTCGCCGTCTACGAGGACGGCGCGGAGGTGTGGCGATACAGCGACGACCGGGCGTTCGCACAGACGCTGACCACCGCGGAACTCCAGCCCGGCGAGACGGCGACCTTCGAGGAGGTGTGGCCGGACCCCACTCCCGGCGATTACACTGCCGAGGTGATGCTGCGGGTCGTCGAGCGGGATGTCGCGGCGCGGACGCCCTTTTCAGTCTGAACTGAAGTCCTGTTCCAGCAGTTCCCGCGTCGCCTGTCGGACGGCGTCGTCCGAGGAGTCGTCGGGTTCCCAGCCGAGCGCGGCGAGTTTCTCGATGGAGAGTCGCATCCGCGGCACGTCGCCGACCCAGCCACGGTCACCGCCGGTAAAGGAATAGTCGGGGTCGAGTCCCATCTCGTCGGCGACGATATCGGCGATGGTTCTGACGGAGGTGGTCGTCCGGGTGCCGAGGTTGTAGGTGTTCACGGGCGCATCGGCGTGTTCGACGACGTAGCACATCGCCTCGACGCAGTCGGAGACGTGCATGTACGATTTCTCCTGTCGACCGTCGCCGAGGATTTCTAACTCCGAGGGGTCCTCGCGAAGCTTCCGGATGAAATCCGGAATCACGGCGCCCAACTGGAGGCGTCGGCCGACGATGTTGGCGAACCGGAAGTTCCAGACGGTGAAGTCGTGGCTGTGGGCGTGGACCGACAGCAGCGACTCCTCGCCGAGTTTCGAGGCGCCGTAGATGCTGATGGGCTCCAGCGGCGCGTAATCCTCGGGCGTCGGCCGTGGGGCCTCGCCGTAGACGACCGACGAGGAGGTAAAGGCGATGTTCCGGACGTCGGCCTCGCGACAGCGTTCGACGACGGATTCGGTCAGCGCGTTGTTCTCGCGAAACTGCCCGACCTCGTCGCGGCTGGGGTCCTTGTCGGCCGCCAGATGGAAGACGAGGTCCGTTTCGGGAGTGATGGCCTCGCCGATGACCGTGTCTTCGCGGATGTCGCCTTCGACGATATCGACGCCGTCGGGGAGCCATTCGCGGCGGCCGTTGTCGAACGTGTCGACGACGGTGAGGTCGTTGTCGGGTGCGAGGCGGTCGGCGAGATGCGAGCCGACGAAGCCCGCCCCGCCAGTGAGGCAGATACGTTTGCCGTCGAGGTTCATTACCGGCGATGCGTCCGGGGGCGGCAAGTGGGTTTCGACACGGCGAGAGATGCGGACGAGTCGGCAGTTCAGGCCTCGAAGCGTCGAGAGAATTTATGTCGCCGCGTGATATTGTTCGGCTATGGGAAAGGGGGGACGCGGAACGAAGCGGGGTCCGGACCATACACGTCCGGACCGCCAGTCAGGGCCCGTCCGCCCCGACTACGTTCTCTACGCCGTCGCGGCGACGTACGCCGCGACCGGCGCCGCAGCGATGGCGGGGGTCGGCGGTGCTGTACCGATTTACGAGGTCCTCTTCGAGGGGTTCATGCACGTCGGTCTCGCGGTGGTCGTGCTGGCGGGCGCCTACTACCTGCGGCGGTCGGAACTCCCTCAAGAGATGTGGTGGAGCGTCCTCGGCGGCTACGTTTCGGGTATCGTATTCCTCAGCGTGTTGCTGACGTGGGCGAACCTCTCGCCGCTGCTTTCCGGGGCGCCGATTACCTCGCTGTGGGACGATTTCGTCTTCTTCGGCAATCTCGGCGGGCTGTTCGGGTTCGTCACCGGTGTCAGCCACGCCCGGAGCCGGTACAACCGGCATCTGCGGCAGAACCTCGAAGCGAGCAACGAACTCGTCGAGAGCGCCGAGGAGGCCCTCTGGATGTTCCGGGCCGACTGGTCGGAACTCCTCTATATCAACTCCGCCTACGAGGAGATTCACGGCCAGCCAATAGAACGGCTCGAAGCCGAACCGGAGGCCGTCCTCGAAACGGTCCACCCCGACGACAGACAACGAACGCGGGCGGCGATGGACCAGCTCTCGAACGGTGAACCCATCGACATCGAAATCCGGGTCAACGCCGAGGAGGGATTCGGTCGATGGGTCTGGGTCAAGGGCCAGCCGGTCTACCGGGACGGCGACCTCTACGCCGTTTCGGGGCTCGCCCGCGATATCACCGACCGAAAGGAGCGCCAGCGGCGCTTCGAGGCGATTTTCAACCAGACCTACCAGTTCACCGGCCTGCTGTCGCCGGACGGGACGCTGCTGGAAGCCAACGACACCGCGCTGGCGTTCGGCGGTATCACCCGCGATGACGTCATCGGCGAGAAGGTCTGGGACGCCTACTGGTTTCGGGTCTCCGAGGACGTCCGCGAGCGGGCGAAGGAAGCCGTCAAGCAGGCTGCCGACGGCGAGTTCGCCCGTGAAGAACTGGAGGTTCAGGGCGCGGACGGTACCGTCATCATCGACTTCTCGGTCCGGCCGGTAACCGACGAGGACGGCGAGGTGACGCTGCTCGTCCCCGAGGGGCGGGACATCACCCAACTGAAGAACCACGAACGCCGGGTCGTCGAACTCCACGAAACGACCCGGCGGCTCTTCCGGGCCGAAACGAAGACCGAAGCCGCCGAGGTGGCCACGTCGGCCGCGCGCGACCTGCTCGAGTTGTCGCTCAATACGGTCGCCCTCTACGACAGCACCGAGAACGCGCTACGCCCGGTGGTCTCGACGCCCGAGGCCGAGGAACTGTTCGGCGACATGGGCCCGATGGGGCCGGAAGACGGAATCGGCTGGATAGTCTTCGAGACCGGCGAGCCGAAGATATACGACGACGTGAGTCAGGTACCGGAACGCTCCAACCCGGAGACGCCGGTTCGCAGCGAGATGGTCCTGCCGCTCGGCAATCACGGCGTCTTCATGATCGGTGCGACCGAGGAGGCCGCCTTCGACGAACAGGCCGAGTCGCTGGCGAAGTTGCTGACGACGAACCTCGAAGCCGCGCTGGACCGCATCGAACAGCAACGCGATCTCGAGGCGCGACGGCGCGAACTCGAACGGCAGAACGAACGGCTCGACGAGTTCGCGGGCGTCGTCAGCCACGACCTCCGGAACCCGCTGACCGTCGCCAAGGGTCGCCTCGAACTCATGGACGCCGAGAGCGACGAGGACGAGGCTGACGAGAACGTGACGGCCGCACGCGACGCCCTCGACCGGATGGAGGCGCTCATCGACGACCTGCTGGAGTTGGCCCGCGCCGGCGAAGTCGTCGACGATCCGGACTGCGTCGACCTTGCCGGACACGCCGAAACCTGCTGGGGGAACGTCGAGACGGACGGGGCCACGCTGGAATCGGACCTGACGAACGCCGTCTGGGCCGACGAGAACCGACTGGCACAGCTCTTCGAGAACCTCTTTCGGAACGCCGTCGAGCACGGCTCGACAAGCCCTCCTTCACAGGCTCAGGAGGACACCGTCGAACACGGCGGCGACGACGTCACGATTCGGGTCGGCGACCTCGACGACGGCTTTTATATCGAGGACGACGGCCCCGGCATTCCGCCCGAGGAACGCGACGATATCTTCGAGGCGGGCTACACCACGGCCGCGGACGGCAACGGGTTCGGCCTCAGTATCGTCCAGAAAATCGTCGAGGCACAGGGTTGGACCATCGACGTGACCGAAAGCGAGTCCGGCGGTGCCCGCTTCGAAATCCGGGGTGTCAAAGCCGTCACACCCCATCCGACAAACGAAACCCCCTAACGAACGGGCGCGCAAGAGGCCGGTATGCAGAACGAACCCGAGGTCGTCGTCCTCCGGCTCGGCCATCGGCCCGGCCGGGACAACCGGATGACGACCCACGTCGGCCTCACGGCACGGGCCCTCGGCGCGGACCGGGTGGTCATCGCGGGCGAGGCCTCGAACCCGAAGGGGACAATCGAGGACATCACCGGCCGGTTCGGCGGCCCCTTCGAGGTGGAGTTGACCGACAGCCACCGCCAGTTGCTCCGAAACTGGGACGGCGCGGTCATCCACCTCACGATGTACGGCCTGCCGGTACAGGACGTCGAAAGCGACATTCGCGAGGACCACCGCGAGGGGCCGCTTTTGGTCGTCGTCGGTGCCGAAAAAGTGCCGTTCGACGTCTACGAGGCCGCCGACTACAACGTCGGCGTGACGAACCAGCCACACTCGGAGGTAGCGGGACTGGCCGTCTTCCTCGACCGCCTCTTCGAGGGCCGGGAACTCGACCGCGAATGGGAAGACGCCGACCGGACCGTCGTACCGAAGGAGACGGGCAAGCAGGTCGAACCCGTCGACGAGGAGTAGCGAGGGTGAGCGTAGCGAACCCTCGGAAAGGAGTAGCGCGGGGCCGTCGGTCCCGCGCGCGATGAATAACAGGCCTTTCGGAGCTTTTAAACGACTCGCTGGCGCAATTTAACACAATGGCTTTTGAGGAACTGCTGAACGACCCGGTGATTCAGAAGTACCTCCACGAGCTCGTCGGCCCCTCGGGGATGCCGGTCGCGGCGGCCCCGCCGGACGGTGAGGTCACCGACGAGGAACTCGCGGAGGAACTCGGGTTAGAGCTCAACGACGTTCGCCGGGCGCTGTTCATTCTCTACGAGAACGACCTCGCTTCCTATCGGCGCCTCCGCGACGAGGATTCGGGCTGGCTCACCTATCTGTGGACCTTCCAGTACGAGAACATCCCCGAACAACTCGAAGAGGAGATGGAACGCCTGCTGGAGGCCCTCGAAGAGCGCCGCCAGTACGAGCGGGAAAACGAGTTCTACCTCTGTAACAACTGTCAGGTCCGCTTCGAGTTCGGCGAGGCGATGGAGTTCGGCTTCGAATGCCCCGAATGCGGCGGCCCGCTGGAAACGATGGACAACGAACGACTCATCGATGCGATGAACGAGCGCATCGAAAAGCTCCGTGACGCACTGCACGTCGAGGACGGCGAGCGCTAATGGTCATCCTCGCAACCAAGGTCTACGTCAAGGGTGAGGCCCGCGACCGGGCCCTCGATTCGCTGGAATCGCTCGTCGCCAACGACCTCGCGGACCTGGAGGCCGAATTTACCCTCGGCCTCAGGGACGATGGCTTCCCGTCGGTGACGCTGACCGGCGAGGACGCCCCCGCCGCCCGAAGCCTCCTGACCGAGGAATGGGGCGCTATCACCCCCCACCGCGAGGCCGGCGAAACCTACGTCGGCACGCTCGATTCGTGGGACGACGACGGCTTCGTCCTCGATGCCGGTACGTCGGTCCGGATTCCGAGCGACGAATTCGGGCTCGGGCAGGGGTCGCCCTCCCAGATTCGCAAGCGGTTCGGCCTCGTCCAGCACATGCCCCTTCGATTCGTGGAGGGCGACGAGGGCGAACCCGCGCGTCTGGCCGACGAAGAACGGGACCGCCTCTACGAGTGGACCCGTGGCACCGGCCGCGTCAACGTCAACAGCGCGACCCGCGCCGAGGTTCGCGCGACGGTCAACCGGTCGGGCCATCCCCACGACATCGTCACCGTCGAGCGGCTCGGACTGCTCGAACAGAGTATCGTCTGCCGTGAGGAGACCGACGCACCGGGCCTCCTCTCGGACATCGGACCGCACCTCCAGGCCGAACTCCTCGCTGTCGTTCCCTGATACCTCATGAACCGCCGCCTGCTCGCCGCCGTCGCGCTCGTAGCAATGCTCGCGCTCGCGGGCTGTTCGACGATTCTCGGCCCCGACGTCGAGGACCCCGAGGCGCTCTCCGAGGAGGCCGACTACACCTTCGATACCGACCGGGACGCCTACATCGAAATCAACCGCAACAACTACACCGCGGTCTACAACGTCTCGGCGAAGACGACCGGCGACAACGGCACTATCGAACTCTACCGGACCGACGCTTTCGCCATCGAGCGGCCGCTGGAACTCCACGCCCTCCAGTTCCGCTATCCGAACGGCACCGTCGTCAAATACGTCGACGGCAACCAGACGCGCGTCTACCCCAACGGCACCACCGAGCAGACCGACGAACTGGCCGTCGATTCCACGCGGCAGCGCGCCATCGTCCACCTGCCTCACGACGAGGGGAAACTCGCCTTCACGACGCCGAAGAACGGCAAGCAGGTCGCACTCGAAACGCCGGTCGAAGGCAGCTACGAGGTCGCGCTACCGCCGAACACCGACGCCTCGATTCCGCTGCTCTCGCAGGTCCGACCCGGCAGTGATGACCGACAGGAAATCGGCGACCGCGTCCATTTCGTCTGGGAGGACCTCGACAGTTCGGTCCTCATCCTGCGGTGGTATCTGGACCGTGACATCTGGCTGTTCGGCGGCCTCACCGCCATCGCGACGGCGGTCGGCATCGTCGGCGCCGTCTATTATTACCTCCAGATTCAGCGGGCCAAGGACCGCCGCGAGGAGGAGGGCATCGGCATCGACTACGACGACGATGACCGCGACGGCCCGCCGCCCGGGATGAGATAATCACCGCGGTCCCCCACTGACACCGGAGTCGGAGCCGTTTACCCGCTGGCACTACAACCGCGAGTATGAACGTCGCGCTGGTATCCGTCGGCGACGAGTTGCTCTCGGGGGATACCGTCAACACGAACGCCGCGTGGCTGGGCGAGTGCCTGACCGAACGCGGCGCGGACGTCGAGCGGGCGACGACCGTCCCCGACCGCGAGGCCGACATCGCCCGCGTCGTCAACGAGTACGCCGCCGAATACGACGCCGTCATCACGACCGGCGGCCTCGGCCCGACCCACGACGACCGGACCATCGAGGGCGTCGCCGCCGCCGTCGGCCGCGAGGTCGAGACCAACGAGACGGCCCTCGAATGGCTTGCCACCGAAGGGGGCTACCAACACGAGGACCTCGCCGAGGGCACCGCCGAACTGCCGGTCGGCGCCCGCCCGCTACACAACACCGAGGGCGTCGCCCCCGGCTGTGTTATCGAGAACGTCTACGTCCTCCCGGGCGTTCCCGAGGAGATGAAGGCGATGTTCGAACGGGTCGAAGACGACTTCGAGGGCGAGACGCGACACGTCGCCTTCGTCGTCGTGGACGAACCCGAAAGCGCGCTTATCAGTCGCTTCGAGGAACTACAGGAACGCTTCGACGTGACCGTCGGCAGTTATCCCGGCGACCACGTCCGGGTGAAAATCCAGAGTCCCGACGAGGATGCAGTCGACGAGGCGGCCGCGTGGCTCCACGAGAACGCGGATGTACTGTAGAAGGCGCGAGCGGTTCTATCGGTAGAGATACCAGAGCCAGCCGACGGTGACGACGAGGCTGGCAATCAGTACGGCCCACCCCGACGCGTCGATGATGCCCGGAGCGTCCTGAAACGCCTGCAGTGGAAGGTTCATACGCGCCCCTTTTTCGGGCCGTCCCTTAATCGATTCGCTTCCCGCCGCCTCAGCGGGTCGCCGCCGGCAACCAATCGTTCACCCGTGTAACCACGCAGTTTTTGGCTCCGGCGGCCCGCCATCCGGTATGCGACGAATCGGGCTGGTCGTCAACCCAATCGCCGGCATGGGCGGCCGCGTCGGACTGAAAGGCACCGACAACAAGGTCGAGGAGGCCCGCCGCCGCGGCGCCGAACCCCGCGCGCCCTCCCGTGGCCAGCAGGCGCTCGAACACCTCCGCGAACAGCCCACTGAGGTCGAGATATACACCTACGGCGGCGTGATGGGCGAAGACGAGGCCGTCGCCGCCGGCTTCTCACCCACCGTCGTCGGCCATCCAGAGGGCGGCGACGAGAAGGACACCGCCTCCGCCGACACCAGCGAGGCGGTCCGGCGACTGGTCGAAGAGGACGTCGACCTCATCCTCTTCGTCGGCGGCGACGGCACCGCCGTCGACGTCGCCGAGACGCTGGACGAACTCGACGACGACACGCCCATCCTCGGCGTTCCCGGCGGTGTCAAGGTCTACTCGTCGGTTTTCGCCGTCACGCCCCGTGCAGCCGGCCGCATCGCCGCCACCTTCGACCGCACGGAGACCCGCGAGGTGAACGACATCGACGAGGACGCCTACCGCGGCGGCGACGTGACGACCGAACTCAAGGCCCTCGCCGAAGTCCCCGTGGGCGACGAAATCCAGTCCTCCAAACAGATCGGCGGCGGCACCATCGAGGCGCTGGCCGAGGCCGTCGCCGGCGACATCGGTGACGAAGGCGGCACCTACATCCTCGGGCCGGGGTCGACCGTCGACGCCGTCAAGACCGAACTCGGCTTCAACGGGTCGCCGCTCGGCGTCGACGTCTGGCGGGACCACGAGGTGCTGGCTCGCGACGCGGGCGAATCGGATATCCTCGCGAACCTCGGCGAGCGCAACGTCATCGTCGTCTCGCCCATCGGCGGGCAGGGGTTCATCTTCGGTCGCGGCAACGACCAGATTTCACCCGACGTGATTCGGCAATCGGAGGTCGAAGTCATCGCCTCCAAGCAGAAACTCGATGACATCGGTGTCCTCCGCGTCGACACCGGCGACCCCGAACTCGACGAGGAACTGCGCGGCTGGCAGCGGGTGCGGGTCGGAAAGTTCGAGCGGCGGCTTCTGAAAGTGGTTTAGCGCCGCCCCCTCACGTATCGGTCAGTTCGTCACCGAGTGACCCCGTGTACTTGTCCTGTTCCTCCTCCGGGAGGTACGCTTCCTCCCACTCGACGATCTCGGGGAATCCCGAGAACTCGTGGAGGCTACCGACCGGTTCGGCGGCGAAATCATCGTCGACGCTTCGCATCGCGTCGACCGGGTCCTCGGCGAACGCCGCGAGGTCCGCGTGGACGTTGGCTATCGTCGACAGCGTCGAGACGATCGGGAACAACACGAGGTCGAAGCCCCACTCGTCGAGCGACTCCAGCGGCACGTACGGCGAGGTTCCGATATCGCCGACGAAGTTGTAGAGGATCGGCCCATCCACTTCGCGGCCGATGCGCTGGAGTTCGTCCGTATCGGTCGGGCCTTCGACGAACGCGACATCGGCGCCGACATCAAGGAACGCGTTGGCCCGGTCGATAGCTTCATCGAGTGACCCGCCCCCGGTGCCCCGCGCGTCGGTCCGGGCGATGATGACGAAGTCTTCGGCCCGGTCGTCGCGAACGTCGGCGGCGGCGGCTATCTTCCCGACCGCTTCGTCCTTCAGGATGACCTGCCGGCCCTTCG
Organism: Natronomonas halophila; assembly: GCF_013391085.1. Lineage (NCBI taxonomy): Archaea > Methanobacteriati > Methanobacteriota > Halobacteria > Halobacteriales > Natronomonadaceae > Natronomonas > Natronomonas halophila. The sequence goes on from NZ_CP058334.1 coordinate 989,433, forward strand.
TGTGGCCGCAGCGTTTCGGGAACGTCTGGTCCTCGATGTGGATGGCTGCGACGCCGGCCTTGACGTATTCGCGGACCGTCCGGATGACGTTCGTCGCGTTACCGTATCCGTTGTCGGCATCGGCGACGAGCGGCACGTCGACCCGCTCTTGAATATTTTCGGCATTGGCTATCATCTCCGGCATCGTGATGAATCCGGCGTCCGGATAGCCGACCTTCGAGATGGAGGTTCCGTACCCCGTCATATACATCGCATCGAAGCCGACGTGGTCCGCGATGGCCGCCGTCAGTGGGTCGTGAACGCCGGGACAGACCAGCAGTTCGTCCTGCTGGAGTCGCTCCCGGAGTTCCCCACCGTAGGTTTGCGTACCGTTAGACATGGTTCGACTCGCTGACCGAGTGTCGGTTGGCACCGTCGATACCGACGGGGACTGGTGATACCTTCGCCGATGGGGCCGGCGGTGTGTTCGCTGCTGAGTCCGATAGTCGTGTCATACTAAGTTTCGTGGTCTTGGTCGAGGTGGGCGATTACGTCGTCGGTCTCGACGACATCTCCGTACTTGGCGTCGATATCGAGGAGGTTCGCGCGATGGGGGCCCTCGGCGCGGTCGCCGACGGCATCGGCCGGGACGATAGTACGATAGCCGTGTTGCAGGCTATCGACGGCCGTCGCTCGGACACACCCGCTCGTCGTGACGCCGGCGATGACGAGCGTGTCGACGCGGTGGGTCGTCAACTCCGTTTCGAGGTCGGTCCCGAAGAACGCGCTCGCGTACTTCTTGAGGATGACCCGCTCGTCATCGACGGGCGCGATTCGGTCGTCGACCTCGACGGCCTCCGTCCCGAGGCGGAGTTCCCGTAGCGCCGGCACCTTCTCGATGAATCGGCCGGCGTCGCCGTACGATTCCTCGAAGGCGACCGTCGTGAAATAGCGGGGCAGGTCGTGCTCGCGGAAGGCCGACAGGAGGCGTTCGGTCTGCTCGAGGACGCCGCCGACCTCCGAGCCGAGTTCCGTTTTCGGGTCCGTAAAGGCGTTTATAAGGTCGATGACCACGAGTGCTGGTCGTTCGCCGAGTCCGACGCTCGCGCCGAACTCCTCGCCCTCGTAGTATTCGTCGATTTCGGTTGACCGGTCCATGTTGTTAGGTTTCGCTGAAAGTCGAAATGGTCGGGGGTCTCAGTCGTGCCGTCCCTCGAACTCGCGGCGTTCGGCCGCAATCTGCTCGGCGAGTTCGTCGTCGTCCGGCAGCGGGCCGTAATCGAAGTCCGCCAGTTCGTCGCGATTCTGACGAATCTCGTCGCGCCGCCGGTCGGTCGCGTCGGCGTCGACGGTGTCGTCATCGTCGAGGACGACACCGTATTCGTCGCGAGCGGCTTCGGCCGATATCAGCCCGCGGCGGACCTCCGTCGCGACGGTTTCGGTCTCGCGTTCGAGCGGGTCGCCGAGCCCGCCGCCGCCGGCGGTGCTGAAGACGAGTTTGTCGCCGGCCTGCACCGCGACGTTCTCGACCTTCGACGGGAGTTCCTCCACGGTTCCGTCGGTTCGGATGAGCTTCTTCTCGCTCGTCTGTGCGTGCGAGCCCCCGTCGACGCCCCACGGGTAGGTGTGGGCGCGGTCGTCCTGGAAGGTAATCGCGCCGTCTTCCTCGAAGGTGTAGACTTTCGTAATCCCGTGGCCGCCGCGGAAGGTGCCCGCCCCGCCGGTGTCCGCTCGGGTGCTGTACTCGTCGATAGTCAGCGGGTAGTACGCTTCCTGATACTCGGCGGGAACCGTCCGGAAGAGCGGCCACCACGAGTGGCCGTCGAGGCCGTCGCCGCCCGGTCGGGCTGGGATGCCGCCGTAGAGGATTTCGAGCATCTGGAAGTCGTTGCCCTCCGAGTCGGTGCCGGCGTAGACGAGGTTCGGTGACGTGCCGTAGCTGCCGGCCACCGAGAAGCCGTCGATGAGCTTCGAGAACGTCGCCTGCAGGACGTCGAACTGCCGAGCCATCATCGGGAGTCGGTTCCCGAGCGCGGCCGGATATTCGGGTTGGACGACCGTTCCCTCTGGTAGGGTCACCTCGAAGAGGTCGTAGTACCCGTCGTTGAACGTCAACAGCGGGTCGAACGCCATGATGAGGAAGACCCCTGTGAACATCTTGAACATCTTCTCGTTCAGGAGGAAGTTCACCGTCCCGGGTACCTGCTCGTCGGTCCCGGTCCAGTCCAGATGGACGGTATCGCCTTCCCGGTAGATTTCGAGGTGGAGTTTGATGGGGCCGTTGCCCATCCCGTCGTCGTCGACGTAATCCTCGAACGTGTAGCGTTCGCCCTCGGGGACGAACTCGTTGATGAGGTTTATCATCCCGTCCCGGGTGCGGTCGAGGATGGCGTCACAGCCCTCCAGATACGTCTCCTTGCCGAATCGGTCACAGAGTTCGTGGACGCGTGTCTCGGCGGCCTTCGTTCCGGCCGCCAGTGCCTTGATGTCGGCTTCGGCGTGGTCCGGCAGGCGCGTGTTGTGCGCGAACGTCTCGAGGAGTTCGCTGTCGAACTCCCCGCCCTTGTACAACTTGACCGGTGGGAGGCGAATCCCCTCCTCGAAGATGGTCGTCGCCTGCACCGGCATGCTCCCGGGAGTCTTCCCCCCGACGTCCATCAGGTTGCCCCACTGGCTGGAGAAGCCGACGAGGTCGCCCTCGTAGAAGATGGGCCGCAGCAGCAACATGTCCGGCGTGTGGGAGACGGCGCCGGCACACATGTACGGGTCGTTGGTGGCGATGACGTCGCCGTCCTCGAGGTCGTCCCAGTCGAACGGCGAGTTCTCGATTATCGTGTCGATGGCCGACCCGAACTGGCCCATGACCATTCGCCCGTGACGGTCGGCGATGAGCGGGAACTGGTCGGACTGTTCCCGGATGACCGGGCTGATGGCGGTCGTCTCGACGACACGGTCCATCTCGTCGCGGGTGTTGGCCAGCGTGCTCTCGATGATATCGAGCGTCGTCGCGTCGATATCGTGTTCGCCGACGAAATCCGGCGATTCAGCGCTCATCGGCCATCACCTCGCGTGATTTCGATGTTCGCATAGCGGTCGATGGTCGCGGTGTGGTCCGGCTGAACGACGACCGTCGAGTCGTCGTCGATGACGATGGCCGGCCCCGCAATCTCGTTGCCCGGTCGCAGCTCGGTTCGGTCGTAGATTGGCGTGTCATGGTAGCTGCCGTCGAAATACACCTCGTCGGTGTCCACCAACGCGTCGCTGGGGTCGGTACCTTCGAGGTCCGCCGCTTCGATCGTGACGCCTTGCATCGTCCCCTTGCCGATGACCCGAAGGTTGGCGATCTCCAGCGGCGCATCGAGGGAGAAGCCGAACCGGCGGTCGTGGCGACTCTCGAAGTCGCCCTTGATTTCGGCGAGGCCCGTCTCGCTTCGCAGGTTGTCGATGTCGATAGGGATGGACATCTGGATGTCCTGTCGGAAGTAGCGACACTCCGCGAAGTACTCGAAGGCGTGGTTTTCCTCGTCGACGCCTTCGGAGTTCAGCCAGTCGGTCGCTTCCTCGCGCAGGGTCCGGAGTTCGTCGTAGACATCGTCGCCGGTGACATCGTCGTCAGTCTGGAGGTAGGTTTCCGAGAACTCGTTTTGCACGTCGGAGGTGAGAAAGCCGAACGCCGACATGACGCCGGGGCCCGGCGGGATGACGAGCGGATACGAATCCATCACGTCCGCGAGCGCGTTGGCGTGCATCGGGCCCGCGCCGCCGAAGGCGACGAGACCGAAGTCGCGCGGGTCGTACCCTCGCTCGACGGATACCACACGGAGGGCACCGTGCATGTTCTCGTTGACGATATCGAGAATTGCCTGTGCGGCCTCCTCAATCGAACTGCCTCGCTCCTCGGCGATACCGGCGATGGCCTCGCGGGCCGCCTCATGGTCGAGGTCCATCTTCCCGCCCAGTTGAACACCCGATGGGATGCGACCGAGGACGACGTTCGCATCGGTAACCGTCGGCTCCTCGCCACCCTGTCCGTAGCAGGCTGGACCGGGGTCGGCACCGCTGCTTTCCGGGCCAACCTGCAGCGATCCGCTCAACTGGACGCGAGCGACCGAACCGCCGCCCGCACCTACCGTGTTCACGTCGACCGACCGGGACTTGAACTCCCGATACCCGACCTTTGTTTGGCGCGTCGTCTCGGGCGTCCCGTCTTCGACCAGCGAGACGTCCGTCGACGTACCGCCCATGTCCAGCGTGAGTACATCGGGAACGCCCTTTTTCGCGGCGATAGCTGCGGCACCGACGACGCCGCCACTCGGGCCGGAGAGCGCGAGTTCGACCGGCTGACTCTTGGCGGCCTCCGAACTCATCAGTCCGCCGTCGGACCGAACGACGTTCATTTTGGCCGTCGACCCGGCCTCGTCCAGCGACGCGTCGAGGTCGTCGAGATACTGAATGACCTTCGGGCGGGCGTAGTCGTTGATAACCGTCGTGAGCGTCCGTTCGTACTCGCCGTACTCCGGGACGATTTCCGAGGATATCGAAACGGGCAATTCAGAGGTTTCCTCTTCGACGATCTCCCGGACCCGTTCTTCATGTTCCGGATTGAGATACGAGTTGAGCAGGGCGACGGTCAACGACTCGACGCCTGCGTCCTCCAGTTCCCGAACGGCCTCGCGGACCTCCGTCTCGTCGAGCGGTTCCGTCTCCTCGCCATCCGGCGAATTAATCGTCCCCGAGATACCTCTCGTGTCGACGAGGTCCGCGAGCGGGTCGGGCTTCTCCATGTCCATCCAGCCGTACAGCGGGCCGGGTGTCCAGGCACGCGCCAGATGCAGGACGTCCTCGTGGCCTTCGGTTGTGATAAGTCCGACTCGAGAGCCGGTCTCCTCGAGCAGCATGTTCGTTACGACCGTCGTCCCGTGAAAGAGGTGGTCCAGTTCCCCGACCGACGTACCGGCTTTCGTAGTCGCCTCCTCGATACCCTGTAAGACGCCTTCAGAGGGGTTTTCCGGCGTTGATAGTACTTTGTCTATCGTGAGTTCATGCGTGGATTCGTCGAAGACGATGACGTCCGTAAAGGTGCCACCGACGTCCACGCCGAGGTTGTGTGTCATTTGGTATCGTACACTTGGGATACAGTCGTTCGGAGGGTAAGAATTCTCCCAACAGCTGTTGGGTCTTTTTATACTATATCCGAGTCATCGCTCGCTAATGCTCGGCCGGGAGGATGATGAAACGTTCGAAATATGGCATAATGCACGACCATTTATCGTCGTCGGGCGCGGATACTCCGGGAACCCCGAGATGTTCACCGCGACGATTCACTTCACGCAACACCGGGAATGCATCCTCCAGCGACTTACGGCGGATACCGACACGCCGCTGCCGATCGAGATCGAAGAGGTCAGAGACGGGTCGGTGACGTTCGTCATCCGGGCGGGCGACCACGCCGAGCGGTTCCACCGGGAACTCGACGCCGCCGAGCAGGTCGAACACGTCGACAGGCTCGATTCCGACAACCTCCTCGTGACGAAGCCGTCGTGTGGCGCGTATTCAGCGATTTACCGGAACCACGGGACGCTACGGCGTTCGAACACGGTCCACGGCCAACAGCGGGAATACAACGTGTTGGTGTTTCGTCGGGACGACCTCAAGGACATCATCGACGACCTCGAAGCGTTCGGAACCGTCACGCTCGGGAAACTCGAACAGTTCAGCGCCACCTCCGAATCCCCGCTGACCGAACGCCAGCAGGAAGTCGCCGGGGAGGCACTCGCCCGTGGCTACTACGAGTGGCCTCGGAAGATCAACAACGAAGAACTCGCTGAGGCGCTCGAGATCAGTCGAGCAACGTTGCACGAACACCTCCGAAAGGCCGAACGAAAACTCCTGTCGGCGGCGCTCGACGACGAAGCAAACCGTACGGATGGCCTCCGGGCCGAACACGGACCGCCCGCGAAACCGAACAGATGGTAGTTACAGTCCCAGTTCCCGCCCTAACACGAGATGCTGAATCTCGCTGGTCCCCTCGCCGATTTCCATGAGTTTCGCGTCCCGGTAGAAGCGTTGCGGTGCGAAATCAGTCGTGTAGCCGTAGCCGCCGAGCACCTGCACGGCGTCCTCGGCGACTTCCCGTGAAATCTCGGAGGCGTCGAGTTTGGCCAGCGAGGAGATGCGGGTCACGTCCTCGCCGTTGTCGTATTTGACCGCAGCCTTGTGGGTAAGCAACCGCGCGCGCTCGATTTTCCGGTCCATCGAGACGATCATGTCGCGGACCGCGTCGAACTTGGAGATTGGCTGGTCGAACTGCTCACGCTCGGTGGCGTACTCACGGGCAGCCTCGAAGGCGCCCTGACCGAGGCCCGTCGAGAGCGCGGCAATCGAGATGCGGCCGCCGTCCAGCGTCTTCTTGGTCTGGTCCCAGCCGTCGCCTTCCTCGCCGAGCAGGCGGTCCTCGGGGACCCGGACGTCATCGAGTTGGATTTCGCAGGTCGGCGAGGCGTTGAGGCCCATCTTGTCCCAGACGGTGGTGACCTCGAAGCCATCGTCCTCATCGGGGTCGACGATGAACGTCGAGATGCCGTCGTAGCCGGCGTCGGGGTCGGTGACTGCCTTCACGAGGACCGAGCCAGCGACGTTGGCGTTGGTGATGAACTGCTTGGTGCCGTTGAGGACGTACTCGTCGCCGTCTTTCTCGGCCATCGTGTCCATATCGGAGGCGTCCGACCCGGATTCGGGTTCGGTCAGCGCCCACGAACCGAGGTATTCGCCCTCGGCGAGCGGCTTGGCCCAGCGTTCCTTCTGTTCCTCGGTGCCGAACTTGATAATCGGCATCGTCGCCAGCGAGGTGTGGGCGACATACGAGAGGCCGACCGACCCCGAGACGCGGCCGAGTTCCTCGGCGACGAGCGCGTACATGAGGTAGTCGCCGCCGGCGCCGCCGTACTCCTCGGGGACGGGCACGCCCATCAAATCGAGGTCGGCCAATTCCTCGAAGATTTCCTCGGGGAACCGGTGTTCGTCCTCGATGTCCTGAGCGATGGGTTCGATTTCCGTCTCACAGAAATCCCGGACGACCTCACGGGTCATCTCGTGTTCGTCGGGGAGCGTGAAGTCCATGCGGGACACCTTCGACGGCGACAAAATAAACGTGCCGGCACGACTTACCACGCGTTTATAATTTCTTCACGCAGTTTAAGTCCCGAGGCGGCCTACCGAAAACGAATGGCGTTCCGACGCGTCCTCCGAGCGAGCGTGCCCCAGTCCCGACTCCGGGCGGTGGGCGAGGAGGTCGCGAAACGCTACGGCGAACCGCTGGACTCCATCGAATCGCTGGAAGCCGACAACTGGCTGTCGGTGCCGTGTGTCGTCAACGAACGCTGGTTCGTGAAGGTCATCGCCGACCAGCACACGCTGGTTCACGGCCTGCTGACGACGGGCCGCAACCTCGGCGCCTTCTCCTCCGGAACCGAGGGCTTTTTCGAACACTTCTCGACGCCCGTCGAGATGGCCGAACACGAACTCGAATCGACCCGCCGAATGCGCGAGTTGGGCGTCAACGCCCCCGAACCGCTCGAAGCCTTCGAACACGACGGCCTCGGCGTGCTCGTCCTCGAATACCTGCCCTCCTTCCGTACGCTCGATGCGGTGTCCTCCGAGGAACTCTCCGACCTCGTCGACGGCCTCTTCGGGAACCTCTCGCGGATGCACGAGGCCGGCATCGCCCACGGCGATTTGCGGGCTGAAAACGTCCTCGTCGCGCCGAAAGACGGCGACCCGACCCTCTATTTCATCGACGCGACGCGGGTCAACGACGACGCCATCGAGGACGCGCGGGCCTACGACCTCGCGTGTGCGCTGGCCTCGCTGGCACCGCTTTTGGGGCCGGCCGACGCCGTGTCGGCGGCCGCCGACCACTACTCGGCCGAGGACCTGCTGTCGGCGCGGGAGTTCCTCGATTTCGTCAATCTCCGGCCGGACCACGATTTCGACGCGGCGCAGGTCAAAGGCGAAATCGAGAAATTCGCCGCGTAACCGGGGCCGATACGAAGGCATTTCCGGGAGGCCGAACCACATTCGACTATGCCGCCGATTCACGAGAGCCAGCGAGTGGCCGTACTCGCAGACTCGCAGAACCTCTATCACACCGCCCACACCCTCTATTCGCAGAACCTGGATTACACCGCGCTGCTCGATGACGCCGTCGCCGACCGCGAACTCGTGCGTGCCATCGCCTACGTCATTCGCGCGGATTCGCCCTCGGAGGAGGACTTCTTCGAAGCCCTCCGCGATATCGGCTTCGAGACGAAAATCAAGGACATCAAGACCTTCGCCGACGGCAGCCAGAAGGCCAACTGGGACCTCGGAATGACGCTGGACGCCGTGACGCTGGCGCCCAAAATCGACACGTTCGTCCTCTTCAGCGGCGACGGCGATTTCGCCCGCCTCTGTACCCACCTCCGACACGAGGGCGTCCGCACCGAGGTGATGGGCTTCCGCTCTTCGACCGCCGAGGAGCTAATCGAGGCCGCCGACTCCTTCGTCGATTTGAGCGAAAACGAGGACCGCTACCTGCTGTAAGCAGGGCCAGTCACGTCGTAAGGACGGCAAGTGGGGCAACGAGTGGACTCACTCCTCGCGCCGTTCGATGGACTGAACCGGCGTGTGCTCGGGGAGGTCGACCACGAGTTCGGTAAACGCCGCGGCCGTCTCGATGTCACCGGCGTCGCTGTGGGCGGCCGCCACCTCGGAGACGACCTGCTCGATGGCCGCCTCCCACTCGCCGTCGTAGTTGACCGACAAATCAGCCGATATCGTGCCGTGGGAACCGTTCGCGTCTCGAAACGCGAGGAACACGTACACCCCGTTCTCAATCCGTCCTGATTATAGCAACGGATTAGCTATCGCCGTTCGACGACGGCGACTCTCGACTGGTCGCCTCGATAGCCTCGCTCAGCACGTCGACGCCGATTTCCAGTGAGTCCTCGTCGACGTCGAAGGTCTCGGTGTGATGGCCACCGGGGTGGTCCGTCCCGATGCCGACGTAGGTCGCGAGACCGCCGTTGTCCTGAACGTACTGCATGAGGAAAGTGGCGTCCTCGCTGCCGCCCAACTCGCCGCGGCGGGTCGGTTGGCGGACGTCCGGATGGGACTCGGAGATGCCGTGGACGATATCGACCAGTTCCTCGTCGCTTTCCGCGGAGGGGGCCTCGCCTTCGATTTTGATGTCGCATTCACAGTCGTGGGACAGCGCCGCGCCCTCGAAGACCTTCTCCGCGCGGTCGAAGGTGTAATCGCGGATTTCGGTCGTCTCGCCGCGGACTTCGCCGTGGACGAACGCCTCCTCGGGGATGATGTTCGTTGCCGTGCCGCCGCCGACCCGGCCGGCGTTGACGCGGGAGGCGCCGTCGCTGTGTCGCGGGATACCGTAGAGGTTCTGGACGGCGGTTGCCATCGCCTGCACGGCGTTGCGACCCTCCTCCGGGCGTGCGCCCGCATGGCCCGGCGCGCCGGTGAAGGTGGTGTAGAACTGCGTTACCGCGAGGATGCCGCCGACGCCGGCGACGACTTCGCCGGTCGGGAAGTCGAGGCCGACGTGAATCGCATAGAGGTAGTCCACGTCGTCGAGGTGGCCGGATTCGGCCATCGGCTTGCCGCCGCCGATGACCTCCTCGGCCGGCTGGAAGAAGACTTTCAGCGTCCCCGCAAAGTCGCTGTCCTTGATTGCCTCGATGACGCCGAGACCGATGGTCGCGTGGGCGTCGTGGCCGCAGGCGTGCATCGCGCCCGTCTCCGAGCGGAAGCCCTCGCGGGCGGGGTCGTGGGATTCCTCGGTTGATTCCTCCCGCGGGAGGCCGTCGATATCGACCCGGAGGCCGACCGTCGGGCCCTCGCCCTGTTCGATGACGGCGACGGCGCCGGTCCAGCCGCCGTCCATCTTCTCGACCAGTTCGGGGTCGGCGCCCGCCTCGCGAGCGCGGTCCATCCACGGGCCGAGTTCCTCGTCGTCGGGCACCGAGAGCCGCTGGTCGGCCAGCGCGTCCCGACCGACGTAGAGGTCGTCGACGCCGATGGATTCCAGTTCCTCGACGATGCGTGCGGTCGTCCAGAACTCCTTCCAGGCGGGTTCGGGATGGCGATGTAACTCCCGACGCAGTTCGACCAGTCGGTCACGTCGCGTGCTCATACGTTGGCCGAAGCACGCCCCGAATATATACTGTCGGTGCTCGGCCGACGACGACACGCTCTTTGAGGCGCGGCGGCTACGCGCCGTATGGACGTTTCACGACGGCGCCTGCTCGCCGGTCTCGGGGGCGCGTCCGCCGTCGCGCTTGCGGGATGTACCGGCGGGTCGCCGGGGCGAACCTCGACGGCCGTCTTCGTCACGAACGAACGCGACGAGGAGACGCGGGTAACGCTGCGGATATACCGGCTCCCGCCGGGCGCGGCCAGTACTGAAACGGCCAGCACCGAAACGGACGGTACTGAAACCGCCGGTACGGAGACCACCACGCAAACGGCCAGTCCGGGCCCCGACGACCTCGAACAGGTGTATTTCGAGCGGGCGACACTCGCGCCCGACGGCGGGTTCGCCGTCGCCGGTGAGAACGTGCCGAACGCGGACCTGCGGCTTCGGGTCGTGACGACGAACGGTCCCGAAGGAAGTTACGACTGGGACCGTATCGACGAACTCTCGTCGATAGATATCCGAATCGAGGCGTCGGGCGTGCAGTTCGTGGAACTGGACTAGCGACTGCCGGGCGCGGAGACGCGCTCGACGTCGACGTCGAGGTGGATGCCGGCCGGGAACTCCTGTCCGGCGACGTTGCGGGCGAACTCGTCGTGGCCGACGATTTCCATCGTTCGCGTGTAGATCGTGTAGTTCCACGACCGGAATCGGGGGCCGCTGGCCGAGAGCCGCTTGGACTGTGGTATCGACGCGTCGTGCGGCGATTCGGCGTGCGGACCTCGCAGTTCGACGCCCTTCCGTTCGGCGCGCTCCTTTATCGACCCGACGATGCGTTCCAGAACGTTGCGGTCCCCGCTCTGGAGCGTCAGGGTTGTGACGAAGGGCATACACCCTACTGGATGCTCGATGCTCAAAAGCGCACCTATCCGGCCGAAGGTGTGCGTCCGTGGGGCAAACGGCCGAACGACCGTCCGATATTCCTTTAAGCGGTGCCCGTTTACCCGAAAGTAATGCAAGAGGCCACGAGCGCGGGAGCCATCCTCTTTCGCGATACGCGTGGCCGGCGTGAGTACCTGCTGCTCAAGTCCCGTCCCGGTGATTGGGAGTTTCCCAAAGGCGGCGTCGAGGGCGAGGAGGAACTACAGCAGACCGCCATCCGCGAAGTGAAAGAGGAGGCCGGAATCGAGGATTTCCGGCTGTTAGACGGCTTCCGAGAGGACTACGACTACGTGTTCGAAGCGAACGGTACGACCATCCACAAGACCGTCCACCTGTTCATCGCCAAATCCTACGAGGCGTCGGCGGAGCTCTCCGAGGAGCACCGCGACATGCAGTGGCGCGACTACGAGCAGGCCATCAACACCATCACGCAGGACGGCCCCCGTGAGATTCTGGAGGACGCCCACGAGTTCCTCGACGAGAAACTCGAGAGCGATGACGAAGACGAGGACGACGAGGAGTAACCCCCTCGCATCGCCGGTCGGCGTCCGATAGCGACGGCGAACGCCACCGCCGACGGACCGCGAACCGCGAACGCTTTTCGGTTCGGCGGTCGACGCCCCGACAATGAGTCGCATCGACCGGACGGCGTTCGTCGCCCTCTTTTCGGCCGGCCTCCTCGGCGTCCTCGCGCTGCTGCCCTACCTCTTTGCCCTCGTCCCGCCGACCGAGGGCGTGTCGTTGACAGTCATCGCCGCCGCGGCGGTCGTCCAGTTGGGCGCAATCGTCGCCGTTTCCTGCCTCGTCGGCCTCTATCTCGGTCCGAAAGTCGGCCTCGGCGCACCGCTGCTCCGGGCACGACTGAACGGACACCCGGTCGCCGACGAACTCCGCGGGACGGTCCGAGTTGCCGTGCCGCTCGGCGTCGCGGCGGCCGTCGTCATCGTCGTCCTCGATGTCGCCTTCGGGGCTGCCGGCGTCTCGATACCCGCCGGTTCCGTCGAGCAGCCCGAACTCTGGAAGCGCGCGCTCGCGTCACTGTACGGGGGAATCACGGAGGAACTGCTCGTTCGGTTCGGCCTCATGACGCTGCTTGTGTGGCTATCGACGTTCGTCGTCGGCGAGGACGGCCCCGCGGACGGCGCCGTCTGGGCCGCCATCGTCGTCACCGCCCTCGCGTTCGGCGCCGGCCATCTCGGCACGCTCGCGTCGATTACCGACCCGACGCCGCTGCTCGTGGTTCGCACTGTCCTTTTGAACGCCGTCGGGGGCATCGTCTTCGGGTGGCTCTACTGGCGTCGGGGCATCGAGGCCGCGATGGCCGCCCACCTCACGGCGGACCTGACGCTGCACGTCGTCGCGGCGGAACTGCTGGCGGTCGCCGTCGGTGGCTGAATGGTTTAAAACAGTTACTGGAAGCCCCGAATCGATTGGGCCTGCGTGCTCTCCTCGCCGGCTTCGTGGAGTCGCTGAGCCAACTCCTCGCGGGCCTCCTGAATCTCGTCGGCGCGTTCCAGCAGTGCGTCCGTCTCCACGTCGATATCCGCAATCGGCCCGATACCGTGTTCGAGGAGGACCCGTGCGGCCTCGGGGTCCGGGAACTGGGCCTCCGTCTGGACGATGAGGCCGACGGAGTCGAGGCCGGTCTGGCCGGCATGATAGAGCAGCGCCCCCGTCGGACCGGTGACGATGCCGCCCTGTCGAGGCGGGACGATACCCTGGTCTTCGATGTATTCGTGGCCGTCGCCGGTGGCGACGCCGTACATATCGGGGATGTCCTTTTTCTCCTCCGGGAGGCCGCTGAGATACAGGGGGAGAACGTCGTTTTCGTCGAGCCAGTCGGTGATACAGGTCGCGAACCCGCTGGCCTGCGTCGGGGAGACTGGCACGTCGCTCTGGAGGACTAGCAGGTCGTTGTCGCCGTCCGCATAGAGCCGAACTGGCGGGCGGATATCGGACTGTTCGCCCTCGTAGATGGCGACTTCGGGAAGCCCCTCACACCGGACCGCGCCGTAGTAGTCCATGTCGAACTCCTCGACGAGGTGGTCGGCTGCAATCTTCCCGACGAGGCCGGCACCCGGCAGTCCTTCGACCAGCACGGGCGAATCGAGGTCGATAGCCTCGGCGTGAACCTGAACGTGTGCCATACGCGTACGGTGGCGTGGACGGCCCTTAACTGTGGCCGCCGAACGGATGGATTCAACGGATGCGGTAGCGGCCCGACCGCTGCCGGTCACGGACCGACACCGACAAACCCGCGGCAATCGGAGCGTGTGTATGGACCCGCTCGAGAGATACGACTCGCTCGTGGACGACCCCGAGGCGTTCCACGAGGCCTGCGCCCGGTCGCTGCCCTCGGTCGTCCGGGTCAACGACATCAAGGCGACCCCGGACCGCGTCCGCCGTGCCTTCGACGAAGCGGGCGTCGACTACGAGCGCGTCGACTGGCACGACGGCCTCTTCCGGTTGGCCGACGACGTCTCCCCCGGCAACACCTGGCCCTACGTCCACGGCTGGGTGCACGGCCAAGAGGAGGTCTCGGCTATCCCACCGCTGGCGCTGTCCCCCGAGGCCGGCGACCGCGTGCTCGACTGCTGTGCCGCGCCGGGCAGCAAGACGACACAACTGGCCTCGTTGATGGACGACCACGGAACGCTGGTCGGCAACGACAACAACCTCGGCCGGCTGTCGGCCCTTCGCTCCAATGCCGAGCGCTGCGGCGTGACGAACGTCGTCGTCACCCGACAGGACGCCCGGAACTTCTCGCTGAAACCCTTCGGTGGCGAACCGTTCGACGGCGTCCTCGTCGACGTGCCCTGCTCGTGTGAGGGGACGATTCGGAAGAACCCCGACGCCCTCAAGAACTGGTCGCTGGGCCACATCGAGAGCATCGCGGAGGTTCAGCGGGCAATCCTCGACCGCTCTATCGAGATTACGCGCGAGGGCGGCACCGTCGTCTACTCGACGTGTACCTTCGCCCCCGAAGAAAACGAGGCCGTCCTGCAGGACGCCCTCGATACCGGCGACGTCCGACTCGTCGACTACGACCTCGGCCTCGAACACGCGCCCGGCATCACCGAGTGGGAAGGCGAGGAATTCGACGAGACGATGACCCGCGCCAAGCGCGTCTACCCGCACCACAACGACACGGGCGGGTTCTTCTGTGCGAAACTGGAGGTGACCGCATGAGCAACGACGGCCAGGTGTTCAATCGACTCCCCGCGACGGAGGCCGAACGCGAAACCGAGGGCCGCGCCACCCGTGAGGCAGTCATCGACTGGTGGGTCGACCGGTTCGGCCTCGACCCCGAGACTTTCGCCGGCCACACCTTCTGGGAGAAGGGCGCCGGGAAAATCTGGGCCTTCGCCGACGACATCGACTCGCCGGCCGAGGTGGAGGGTCTCGGCATGACCTTCCTCCGGACTCGGCAGGAACACTGGAAGCCGACGACCGACGCCGTCCAGCGGTTCGGTCGCGAGGCAACGAAGAACATTATCGTTCTCGACGACGACGAAGCCAAGGCCTTCCTGCAGGGCGAGGACCTCGACCCCGACTGGGCGGGCGACTGGGGGTATCTCATCGCCGCCCACGAAATCGCGGGCGAGGTCGAACCCATCGGCGTCGGCCTCTACGTCCACGACGAGTTCCGCTCCCAGATGCCGAAGGGCCGCCAGCGCGACGTCTGACCGTGACCCGCTATCTCGCCGCCGACCTGCATTTCGACCACGGCGAGGTACTGGAGTACACCGACCGCCCCTTCGCGTCGGTCGGCGAGATGAACGACCGCCTGCTGGCAAACTGGAATCGGGTCGTCGGCCCCGACGACGAGGTGGTCTATCTCGGCGACCTCGTGGTACCGTCCGAACCGACGACGGTCCGGCGGTGGCTCCGCCGCCTGAACGGTGATATCACGTTCGTCGTTGGCGACCACGACGAGGGCGTCCGCCGGACCCGCGCGGTTACCGCACGCCGGCAGTACCGCTTCGAGGCCGACGGCTCCGGGTTTCTCTGTATCCACGACCCCGCCGATGCGCCGTCAGAGCGAAGCGACTGGCTGATTCACGGCCACCACCACGACATGCGACCCGAGGAGTTCCCCTTCGTCGACCCCGAAACCCGCCGAAGTAACGTCTCCGTCGAACTGACGGGCTACGAACCCGTGCCGGTCGCGGAACTGGTCGATTACGTACGACGACGGAAGCGACTGCGGACCCGCCCGTAGCCTATTTTTCGCGAACCGTGCCGCCACCGAGGCCTTCCCATTCGACGCGATAACCGAGTCGCGACAGCACGGCGCTCGTCTCGTCGATACCGCGCTGGTCCAGCAACGCTTCGACTTCCGAGAGGTCCAACCCCGCCTCGATATCCTCAGCGATGTCCTCAAGCACAGCGGGTCGGACCAGCGTTCGGCCGACCAACTCGTGGTCCGGGAACGCGGCGTCTTCGATTGCCGACTCGGGGACGCCGTACTCCTCGGCGAGTCCGGCGATGGTGGTCACGTCAGTCTCGGGTGACAGTTCGTCCGGCAGCGAATCGGCGCTTTCGGCCCGGAGGTCCTCCTCGTAGTGTCGCAGGGCGTCCCGAATGTCCTTGAGGCGGACGGTCCGCTTGTAGGGAATCGCCCGGTGGCCCGCGGCCTCGATGTCCTCGCCGACGCCGAGGCTCTCGTCGTAGGCGACGATGAAGGCCACGTCCTCGAGGTCCGCAAACCGGGAGAGTTTCTTGTCGACGTACTCGGGCGTCCAGAACCCCATAATCTCGAAGAACACGCGGAACTCCGAGTGCTTCCAGTCGAAGGCGAAGTCGGGGATGACGACGTGTTCGCCGGCCGCCAGCGGTTCGGGTTCGCGGACGATGCCCCAATCGAGGTCCAGCGACTCGAAGCGAGCGTAGAAGTCCGATTCGACGCCGCTGTCGAAGGTCGGTTCGGCAACGGGGTCGGTTCCCGGAACCGTCACGTCGCCCGTGTCGAGCCGTAGCAGGCGTTCGGTGCCGCGGTCGTCGATGGTCGCTTCGAGGTGCCATTCGTTGGCTTTCGCGACCGTCCGTAGAAGGCGGGCAAAGCGCGTGCCGTAGCGGCGGGAGCGCCGAAAGAGCGCGTCGGGGCCGGTGACGATGACCTCACGGCCCTCGTCCGTCCGCTCGATTTCGTACATCAACCGAAGCCGTTTGACCGCCGAGACGAGCGCTTTCGGGTCCGACGAGCGAACATGGACCTCCGTGGCATCGAAGAGGGCGGTCTGGGCGAGCGAGAGGTCGTACTGCTCGCGGAGGCTTTCAGGGTCGTATCGAGTATCGCAATCGACCAGTACCTGCTCGATATCGCGGTCGGCAAAGAGCGAGGCATCGATATCGCCGGCCTCGGCGTCGAGTCGGTCCGCCGCACGGTTCAGAGCGGCTTCGCGGGCCTCCTCGGTGACGACGCCACCGGCGGCTTCGGCGGCCTCGAAGGCGGCCGTCCGTGCGCGAATCGGGTCGACCGGCGCGCGCGTCTCGAAGGTCGCCTCCCGTTCGAGGAGTTTGGCGAATCCCCGGACCAGTTTGAAATCGTCGGCCTCCCGTTCGAGGTCCGTCAGGGCTGCCTCCAGCTCCTCGCGGCGCTTGTCGACGTGGCCCTGATAGACGCCGAGAACGCGGGCAGCGAGCGCCTCGTCGTCGGGGCCGGTGAACTGCGGGTGGTAGCCGCCGCCGGCCCGCGAGACGCGGAGGAGGTCCTTCGTCAGCACTACCCGACCATCGGCCGCCGGGGGCCAAAAACTCCCCGGCGTGTCGCCGAAACCGCAAGACACTATTGTCGGATTCCGCTACGCCCTCGGTAGTGTTTGGTTTCCGCCGCGTGCTTGGATATCTCGCGCTGGTAGCGACGCCGACCGCGCTGCTTGCCTCCTCGCTTTTCGGTGACGTCACCGACACCCCGCTCGTCAGTGTTTACGGCCTCATTGGCCTCACCGGCGCTACGACGGTCGTCGCCGAACGGGACCGCGTCTTCGGCGTCGGCACGACCTCGCTCACGGCCGACGACACGCTGGACGCCGTCGCCGTCGTGGCCGGGGCCGTCCTCACGCACGTGGCGAGCGTCGACGTCGGCCTCGGTCCCGTCGTCGCCTCGGCGCTGGTCGGCCTGCTCGCCGGCCTCCTGACGCCACGGGTCGACGCCGCGGCCTACTGTGGCTCCTTCGTCGGCATGGCCTCGGCACAGGTGTTTCCGGCCGTCGAATACCTGCTTCTCGCGGGGGGCGTCTCGGCTCTCGCCTTCGTCGCGGCAAAGGGCGCCTTCGAGGGAGTCGGTGGGAAACTCGGCACGCTGGCGCTGTTCGGCTGTGTGACGACGGTCGCACTCACGGGCGCCGACTTCACCGCTGGCGAGGCCCTCGCGCCGACGGCAGCGGTTTCCGTCGTCCCGGTCGCCGCCCTCGCCGCCGTCGCGACCGTCGTCGTGAGCCTGCGGTTCGACCACGGGGCCGTCGTCGGGTCCGCGCTCGTCGGGCTGGTCGCGGGGCTCTTCCTGACCGCAGTCGGTTCCGAGACGCTGGCCGTCGTCACGTTCTGTGCCACCTTCGTCGGCATGTCCTCACGTGACCGGCTCCGCCATGAGGGCTACGTCGCGCTCGCGGGCGCGCTATCGGGCATCGTCTTCATCGCCGTCGCAACGGCCTTCGCTGGCGCAGGGGGCAAACTCGGTACGATTGCCTTTATCGCCTGTATCTCGATTGCTGGCGCCGAACGGTTCGTCTGATTCAGTCCTCGGCCGCTTCGGGCGCCTCCGCCGGGTCGACGAGTTCGCCGGTTTCGGGGTAGACGCCGACCTGTTCACAGAGGTCGGCCATCGGACAGGCGTCGGGGTCGTCGAGACACGCGGGTTTGCGCGCCGAACAGAACTCCCGACCGAACTGAATCATCGCCGTGTGGCCGAACCCGCATTTCTCGGCGGGGACCGCGGCTTCGAGGTGTTCGCGGACTTCCTCGTGGTCGGCATCCGCAGGCGCCAGTCCCATCCGGCGGGCGATGCGGTGGACGTGGGTATCCACGGGAAAGACGCCGCCGCGGCCACCCGAGAACAACAGGACGCAATCGGCGGTTTTCGGCCCGACACCCTTCATATCGAGGAGGGCGTCTCGAACCTCGTCGGGGTCACCGTCCTTGACGAACTCGTCGAAGCCGTCCGCGCCGCCGTATTCCTCGACGATACCGCCGGCGAGACGGATGAGCGTCTCGGACTTTTGATTGTACAGGCCCGCCGAGGAGATGGTTTCGGCGAGTTCGTCCTGCGGAGCGTCGGTGAGGGCTTCCGCGAGGTCACCCGGATTGCCGGTGTCGTATTTTTCCATCAGCGCGTCGTGGGCCGGCTGGCTCGCCTTATCCGAGGTGTTCTGGCTCAGAATCGTCCGGACCAGACACTCGAAGCCATCCCGGCCGCCGTACGTCTTCTGCCAGTAGCGGTCGCCGAGGCGGTCGACGACGCGCTCGGCGCGCGTATCGGCGGTTTCGGGGTCGAAATCGGCGAAGGCACCGCCGCCAGACGCGCCCCCGGAGATGTTCTCGGCGGGTTCGTCGTTCATGGATGTGGGTAGGGCTTGCTTCGAAAAAACGCTACGTCCCCCGGCAGTCACGTCATCGACGCCCCCGCGTTTCGAGTCGAATCGCTACGCGTCGACTCGCAGGACGCATTCGAGGTCGGCGCCCTCGGCGAGTGCGGCCACGAGATTGCGGTCGATGTCCGCGGCGGCCTTGTCCGCGCCGACCATAATCGTGCGGTCGTCGACGTAGTCGCTGGTGCGGCCGACCATGCTCCGGTCGTTCTCGAAGGAGAGGTCGGGATGGCCGCGGCCCTCGATGGTCTCCTCGTGGCCGTCGGCCCGGAGCGTGGCCGTAATCGTCGCTTTGTGGGACTGGCAGGCCTCGACGAACTCCGCATCGAGGTCGGCAGGGACGGTATCGGCCTCGACGGCGAGGATACAGTCGCCCGCGGGCGTGAGCCAGTCGTCGCTGGTGAGTTCGAAGGTGCTCGCGTGTTCGGCCGAGACGTTCTCGTGGCCGCTCGCGCGTACGCGTCGTTCCATGGTCGGTCGGAAACGGTGCCGGTACTTCAGACCGTCCGTTCGCGTCGACGTCTACGGATAGTATTTATATACTAGCCGAACACCGTTTGGTAACCAATAACGTACGAATTTCGGTGTGTGATAGCTGTTTTCACGGGGGTAAACCTCCGCAATTTTTAAATACGGCAATCCAGTATGTACAGGTACCAGAACGCGTCCGGCGTTCGGCAGCATCGTAAGCCGACCAGAATGACAGGAGCACTTCCTTATATGGCGACTGGCCTTTCCAGTAGTGGTAGCTGTCGCCGCCGGAGCGGTAATGGAGTAGATCGATAACCATGGCAGAGTCAATTAACGAATCCGATAACGTAGAACTCACAGACGACGACCTCGAAAACAAATCCAAAGGGCAGCTCATCAAGCTCGCCGGTCA
Organism: Natronomonas halophila; assembly: GCF_013391085.1. Classification (NCBI taxonomy): domain Archaea; kingdom Methanobacteriati; phylum Methanobacteriota; class Halobacteria; order Halobacteriales; family Natronomonadaceae; genus Natronomonas; species Natronomonas halophila. The sequence goes on from NZ_CP058334.1 coordinate 1,009,012, forward strand.
ACTGCGCGACCGACGAAACGAGCTGAACCAGATGGCCTCCGAGCGGGCCTCCAAACGCGACGAACTCAACGCGAAGACGCGTGAGAAGGTCGACGAGGCCCAGGAACACCGCGAGAAGCGGGACGAACTGAACGAGCAGGTTCAGGAACACAAGGAAAGCCGAAACGAGCTGAACGCGAAGGCCAACGAGCTTTTCGACAAGGTCGACGACCTCAAAGAGGACCTCGAACTCGACGAGGGCAAGAGTGTCGACCAGCTCAAAGAGGAGATCGAGGAGTTGGAGTTCAAACAGCAGACCGAGGTTCTCTCGACCGAGGACGAGCGCGAACTCATCGAGAAAATCGAGGAGAAACGCGAGAAGCTTCAGGACCGCAAGGACAAGCTCAACCAGACGGACGACCTCGACGAGCTGAAAGAGGAAGCCCAGGAAGTCCGCGCCGAAGCCTCCCAGCACCACCAGAAGGTGACCGAGCTTGCGGACAAGGCCCAAGAGCACCACAACGAGATGATCGAGGCTTACCGCGAGGCCGACGACATCCGTGACGAGGCCGACGAATGGCACGAGAAGTTCGTCGACGCTCAGGAAGCCGCCGACCGGCACCACGAGGACTTCGTCCGCGTCCAGAAGCGCCTCCGCGAACTCGACAAGGAAGAAGAGGAAGAGCGCGAGGACGAGCGTGCCGAGGAACGCGAGGCCGCCAAGGAAGAGGCCGAGGAAATCTACCAGAAGTTCAAGGAAGGCGAAACCCTCGACACCGAGGACCTCATGAAGCTGCAGAAGGCCGGCAAACTCTAATACTGCTCCACAACGCGACTCGCTCCTGTCGCGGCCTGACGGCCGCCGGATAGTCGCACACCACGATTTGCAGTTTTCTCACTTTCACGATATTCGCACCTCATAGCGGTAGCACTGGCGAAGCTACGAACTATCGTTTCGCGATATTACACAGAAATAGTAGTTAGCATCCGCGAGGGCGGGTTCGAAGAACCCGCCCGAAGCGGTTCACCGCGCGAGCGAAGCGAGCGCGGGACCGAGGCCTGACCGAAGGGAAGGCCGAAGTGTCTTTTTCATCGAAGTTTTTGCCGGCGCGCGAAGCGCGCCGTGCAAAAAGTTCGGTGTAAAACGTGGGGGTTTCTAGTGATCGTCCTCGCGCCACTTGTGGTCGCACTCGACGCAGGTGAAAAAGCGGGTTTCGGATTCGTCGGCGGCGCGAATCTGTTTCATCTCGTAGCGGGCGCGGTCGTGGCCGCATTCGGGACAGCGGGCGTTGGTCGTCGGGCCGATTTCGGCGTCGTCGACTTCGGACATGTCGACGGGGCCGCTGTCGTGGTCCTGGCCTTCGGTCGTGGTCATGCGGTCGGCGTCGCTGTCGCCCTGTGCTTTCTCGAAATCACAAGAACTGCAGACCCACAGCCCGTCCTCGCTGTGCATCATCGAACCGCACTCGTCGCAGAATTCCATCTTGGTTCGGAAGAGGCCAGCCGCGTATTTAAACGGCGGGATTCAGCCCTCGCCTTCGGACTGGCCGGGTTCGCCGATGGCTTCCGTCGGGAGATACTCGTAGAGTTCGTCCCGGAACTCGGCAGCGGAGTCGTAGCTGTCGCTGGTGGTCTCGCTGATGAGGTCGCCGAGGTTGGCCTCGCCGTCGGCCAACTCGACGGTGACGTCGGCGAGTTCGTCGGCGGCAACCTCGCGGTCGACGGGGTAGGAAAGCGAATTGAGGACGGCCTCGATGCGGCTGAGTTTGACAGTACGTGACATGGTTTGGATAGGGCGGCCGACCACAAAGTCCCGTCGGCGTTCGGAAAGGTGATACGGCGCCCGTTCGACGGATGGATAGATGCTGGGGACGGACCGACGAGTTATCGTGCTGGCGTTGGCGCGGATGGCCGACGCCGTCGCGAACTCCTTTCTGATTATCGTCCTGCCGCTGTACATCGCTAGCGGCGAGTTGGCGCTGCCGGGGCTCGAAGGGCTAGTGATATTCGGCTATCAGATTACGCTGGAGTTGCTCATCGGCTTTGCGCTGTCGCTTTTCGGCTTTCTGAACAGTTTTGCCCAGCCGTTTACGGGCCGGCTCTCGGACCGAACCGGCCGACGGAAAATCTACATCCTCTTCGGGTTGTCCGTGCTGGCGGTGACGGCGGTGGCGTACGCCTTCGTCGACACCTACGAGGCGCTGTTGGTCGTGCGGGCGCTGCAGGGCCTCGGCGGTGCCTTCGTCATCCCGACGACCATCGCGCTGGTGAACGACCTCGCCCGGAGCGACGCCGAGCGGGGCGGCAACTTCGGGGTGTTCAACACCTTCCGACTCATCGGGTTCGGCTTCGGGCCCATCGTCGCCGGCCTCGTGGTACAGGCCGGTCCCTATACGCTCGTGAACGGCGTCGTCCTTTCGGGGTTCAACGCCGCCTTCGGGGTGGCCGTCATGGGCGCGCTGGTCAGTTTCACGCTGGTCACGATTCTCGTCGAGGAGCCGGAGATCGCCAAGGCCGACGCCACCGACGACATCTCGATTTCGGTCACGGGCGAGCCCGCCGACCAGTTGCTCGACCCGATCTTCGTTCTCGGAATCGGCACCCTGTTCATGGCCATCAGTATCGCGCTGTTCGCGACGCTGCAGGAGGCGGTCAACACGCGACTGGACCAAGGGCCGATGTGGTTCGGCATCCAGTTTTCGGCGGTCGTCATCGCCAACGTCGTCCTCCAGATGCCAATCGGTCGGGCATCGGACCGTATCGGCCGGCGGCCATTCCTCGTCGGCGGACTGGTCATCCTCGCGCCGGCCGTCCTCGCACAGGGACTGGTTACCTCCCCGTGGACGATGCTCGTCGCGCGCCTCTTCCACGGGGTCTCGGTAGCGATGGTGTTCGCACCGGCGCTGGCCGTCGCGGGCGACCTCGCCGAGGAGGGCCAATCCGGAACCACGCTGTCGGTACTGACGATGGCGTTCGGCTTCGGCACCGCCATCGGGCCGCTCGCGTCGGGGCTGCTGTTCGGGTACGGCTTCGTCGTTCCCTTCGCCTTCGGCGCCGTGCTGGCGGTCGCGGCGCTCGTACTCGTCGCGACGCAGGTCGAAGAAACGCTGGAGGGGGCCGTCGTCCCGCAACTCATCCCGCGGCGGGGCGAGTGAGGGCCATCAGAAATCCGTCGTCCAGCAGTGACTACATTCCGCACACTCGAAGGCCGTCTGAATCCCCGCATCGGTTATCTCGCGGTTCATGATTCGTCCTGCCTCCGCCGCACACTCCGGACAGGTCCGTCGCACACATCTAGATTCGACGCTGTCCGTATGAGGGGTTTCCCTAATTACTTGGATGAGTAACAGGACAGCCGGTCAGTAGCCGCCGGTCACGTCGAAGCAGTTTCCACACCGTGCGACGTCGCCGTCGAGTTCCTCCACGGAGACCAGTCGGGTTCGTGTCGGTGGAACATCCCTGAGCGACCCGCACGCTGCCACCCCCATGCCGTCCTCGTTGCAGGGTTTGTGGAGCGTCTCGGTGTGCGTATTGAGGACGTGCGCCATGAAACATGGATAGGCGACAATCGGGTATAGTCTTCCACCCTTAACGTTTAGGGCGGGAACGGAAGCGAGAGGAACGGAACGCGCCGGGAGCGTTACCGGTTACGACCGAGCGATTCGTGGCTGGTCACCCAGTCGGAGGCGGAGATGGCGGCACCCAGCGAGATTTCACCGGCGAGAACGGTCGCGGCAGCGATTTCGGCGAGTTTGTTGACGTTACCGGGGCCCTTGCAGTCGATCATCTCCAGACACTCCTGTTGAGTCGCCATCCCCGTCCCGCCGCCGTAGGTGGCGACGATAAGCGAGGGAATGGTCACCGAGATGTGCAGCGAGTCGTCGTCCAGTAGCGTCGTGTTGAGGATGGCCGCCGAGGATTCGGCGACGTTGGCCTCGTCCTGTCCGGTCGCGATAAACAGCGACGCCAGCCCATTTGCGGGGTGGGCGCCGTTGGTGTTCGCGCCCGAGAAGAAGGAGCCGATGGTCGCGATTTTGCCGTGGTGGGCGAGGCTTTCGGGTTCGGCACCGAGGTGGTGGATGCACGTCTCACGGTCCAGCGTCACCTCGGCGGTGACGCGCTTGCCGCGAGTCATCAGGTCGTTGACCTTGGAGGCCTTCTTGTCCGTCCCGAAGTTGCCCTCCAGATAGAAGTTCTCGACGTAGCCGGGATACTCCTGTAGAATCCAGTTGCAGGCCGCGAAGGTAGCCTTCCCGACCATGTTCTGGCCGGCGGCGTCGCCCGTTTTGAAACTGAACCGCAGGTGGGCGAAGTTGTTGGTGAGGTAGTCCTCGACCTCGATGAGTTCGGCGACGCTGGAGGTCTCTTCGGCCTTCTCCTTGATGGTGTCAAAGTGGTCGGCGACCCAGTCACGGAAGTCCCGGGCGTTGCGGGCGTCCTCGAAGACGAAGACGGGCGCGCGGTTCATCCGGTCGTCGGCGACGGTCGTTTTCGCGCCGCCGTTCATGTTGATGGCCTTCATCCCGCGGCTGTAAGAGGCCACGAGCGTCCCCTCGGTCGTCGCCAGCGGAATCGGATAGTAGCCCTCGGCGTGTTCGCCGTTGACCTTCACGGGACCGGCGATGCCCAGCGGCATCTGGGCGACGCCGACGAAGTTCTCGATGTTGCCCTGCCCCATCGAGGAATCGAATGAGTACTGCGGGACGTGTTCGAGGTCGACCCCGGTCTCCTCCTCGAGCCACTCGTGGCGCTCGGCGATGGCCTCCTCGCTGTAGTTGTCCTCTTCGGACCGAGGAACGCTCGGCAGTTGGCCCTCATCGCGGATGGTATCGCTAATCTCCAGGGAGAGTTCGCCGAACGGTTCGGCGAGGAAGTCGATATCGATGTCGTGGTCGCCCGAGGGGAGGTTGAACCCCTCGACGATGACCGTGACGGTACGGCCGACCGGGAACGGAATCGGGTCGTTCTCGGAGATTTCGTCGAGCGTGAACGTCTTGCCGTCCGCAGTCTCCAGCCGAACCGATTCGGGGTCGATTTCCTCGCCGTTGACGACCAGCCGCGACACTCCCGCGAACTTGGCGTCCTGCAGCCGGTTTTTCACTTCGAACTCGATGCCGTCGTCGGTGTCCTTCAGGCTCCCGTAGGTGTAGAGCCGTTTCAGAATCTTATCCGGGATGTCGAGGGAGACGAACCGCCCCGCCCCGATGAGGTTCGCGTAGAGACGCTTCAGAATCCCGCTATCTGGGGTTGGAATGACCATCGCTGTGGCTCATGCTCAATACAAGCACTGAAAAAGATTGTGTGGAACCCCTAGGAACAGCCTAAAGGAATCGATATCAGTTCGCGTGACACACGGCTTAAACAGCCATTTTGAGACGGCCTCGAGCCGTATTTTATACGTTAGCGGTCGAGGAATTCCCGCATCGCTTCCCGCTGGGTGTCGGTGCCGAACAGTTCCCCCCAGAGGCGGCGCTGGTAGCCTCGCTCGGCGTCCGGTTCCCGCCAGGCGTACTCGAACGCTTCCTTTGCGGCCCGCATCGCGAAGGACGGCTGAGAGGCGAGGTCCTCCGCCAGCCCCTCGGCGTAGTCGGTGACGTTGTCGTGGGCCATCACGTCGCCCACCAGACCGAGTTCGTAGGCGTCCTGTGCGTCGATACGTTCGGCGAAGAATACCAGTCGCCGGGCCGTCTCGTCGTCGACCAGTCGGACCAGTTTCCGGACGCCGCCCCAGACGGGCACGACCGCGAGGTCGAGTTCGGTGTGGCCGAGGACTGCACGTTCGCTGGCGACGCGAATATCGCAGTTCAGCGCGAACTCCCAGCCGCCGCCGAGACAGTAGCCGTTGATGGCGGCGATTGTCGGTACCGGAAAGCGGGCGATATCTCGTGTGACGCGCTGGGCGGTTTCGATGTAGGCGTCGGCTTCGGCAACCGTCGCATCGACGAGTTCCCGAACGTCCGCGCCGACCGAGAAGGCCTCCTCGCCCCCGCCGGTCAGCACCAGAGCGTCGATATCGGAATCGCGGGCGTCGGCGAGGGCGCCTTCCAAGGCCTCCAGCGTCGCCGAATCCAAGGCGTTGTACCGCTCCGGGCGGTCGATAGTGAGCGTCCCCACGCCGCCGTCGGTGTCGAGCCGGACCGTGGTCATGCGTCGGCAAACGGGCGGGGAGGATATAAGGCCCGGTGGCCGAGAGGATACCGCGCCCGAAGAGACCGGATTACAGCCCGGTCGTGTACCCGTCGAAGTCGTCGAGGCCACCCTCCACGGAGCCGACGCTATCGAGGCTTTCACCGACCGGTCCGAGCCGCTCTTCCATGATTCGTTCGAGTTCCGTGACGGGCGTCGTCTCCAGCAACTCCCGTGGCAGGTCGTCGATGACTTCGAGTTCGCGTTCGAGGCGTTCCGGCATCGCTGCCTCCCGGACGGATTCGGGCAGTACGTCGAGACTGAGTTCGTCTTCGCCGGGGATGGCAGGCGTCGGGTATCCGGGCTGGTTCGGCGGGCCACCGGGCCGGTACTCGCGAGGCGGCGCGCCGGCAGTACTGCCGTGGGGACCGTCTGGCGTCGGGTAAATCCACGCGTGCATCATCGGCGCCGTATAACAGGGCAACGTGAGGTCCTCCGGGTTGCCGGAGGCGTAGTCCGATTCGTGGACCTGCCGGTAGTACCACCACGCGAACCGACCTGGAACCCCGTCGTGGGGGTGATACGGGAAGCACTCACCGCAGTTGTTCTCGTAGCCCCACGCGTCGCGGACCTCCATGATTTCGTCTTCCCTGTCGGCCCAGTTCGGGTCGCCGTTCTTCGCCGCGACGTACATCGGGCCGAGCGGCTTCCACCATTTGTTGTCGAGGATGATGGCGTCCGGCCGCCACGGTTTGGGTGCGTAATACTCGTCGCCGATATAGCGCGGGTTCAACCAGTGGGAGACGCCATCGTTGACCGGTCCCGGTGTGGCGATATCGAAGTAGGGAATGTACCCCTGCGCGATGAGCGCGCCCGGGTTGTTGAGCGCCGGCGATGTAAGCGCCTCTCTGGAGGCCTTGATAAGGTCGATCGTTTGCTGGGGCCAATCGGTGCAGTCCGGCCAATCCGCTTCGGTACAGCCGCTGGATGCGTGGTCCGGGCTGTTGCCGCTGGGCTCCGAAAGGCCCGTGCCGTACGGACAGGCGCCCATCGACGCGTTGACGTGATGCATCGTATGGCCCGGCCCGGTTGAAGCGTGCGGGTGGTCCGGACACATCAGTTCCTGCACCCGGTCGTCGTGTTCCCCTTCGCCGTGTTCACCGCCGCCGTGCATCTCGCCCGCCGCGGCGATACTGTAATACTGGCAGTTCCCGCCGCCGTGGCCGTCATCTCCCCCGTGGCCGCCTTCGTCTGCGCTCGCGGCACCGACGAGCGTGAGACTCGCCGCCGTACCGCTCGTCGCCTTCAGGACTCGCCGTCGGGAGAGGCCGTTCGGTTCGGAGTTCGACATGCGACTAGCGCGTCAATCACTACCAAAGTCATTCTTGGGCCGCAGATATGCAACTCGGTCGAAACCACCCGTAATGACGGATATACCCCCGGTTATGTTCGCCACATTGCTATTGGGTCCGAAGCGTGTCGCCCGAACTATGCGGTCTGTTGACATACACTTAACTACGGCCCGTGGGTGGTTCGGGCCGTTTCACAGGGGTGTCGTCGAATCGGCGGCGGTTCGGCTACGGGCAGTCCACGAGATACGACTGCTGAACGACGGAACGACGGTCATGCTCTACGAGTATGCTGGCGACGAGGCCGCGGCCCGACGACTCGCAGCCGAATATTTCGACTCCGAGCAGGCGAACTGGCAAACCGCGACCATCGACGGCACGCAGTTGATGTACGCGAACGCGAGACCGAGCACCCTCGTCGCCGGCATACTGTCCGTGCTCGATGAGTGGCGCATCGCCGTCGACTGGCCGATTACGTTCTCAACCGACGAACGACTCAAGGCGACGCTCGTCGGCGACCACGAAGCGATTCGCGAGGCGCTTCGGTCGGTGCCCGACGACGTCAACGTACAGGTCAACCGCACCGGCGAGTACCGCTCCGAGCGGGACGCCATTCTGACGGACTTGACTCCCCGAGAGCGCGAAATCCTGGAAACTGCCGTCGCCCTCGGCTACTACCGTAACCCTCGGGGGGCCAACTACACCGACCTTGCGGCGGCGCTGGACTGCTCGACGGGGACTGTCGGCGAGCACCTCCGCAACGCCGAAACGAAGGTGATGGCCGCGCTGTTCGACAGCCACGACACCGACCGAAGCCGTCTCGCCGAGGCTGACTGAGCGCTGTATCGAAACATCCCCTTTTTGTACGCGACGCCGCGTAGTCGTCCTCAATGACGCTCTCGGAGGAGGCCGAATCCCGTCTGGAGGACCTCGTGGCCCTGCAACCGACGAAGAACAGCGAACTGCAGGACCGCTGGAGCATGGACAGCGGCAGCGACGTCCACCAGTACCTCGAATCGGAACTGAAGGAGTACTACTACCGCGACGAGGACAGCCTCATCCGCGCGACGCCGGAAGCCGCCGACCTCGTCGGAATGGACGTCGGTGAGGACATCGTCCGCGTTCCCGAACTGCAGGCCCGGATTCTGGACGTCATCGCCGGCCCCGACGAGGACCCCCAGAGTGTCGTCTCCGTCCTCCATGCCCTCCGTGAGGAGACCGACCTCGACCCCGATACCGATTCCGTCCGTTCGGGCCTCCGGAGCCTCGAAGACAAGGGCGTCGTCGAAGTCATCTCGAAGACCGTTCCCACCTTCCGGCTGGCCGTCGAACGTGCGGACCTACAGGTCGAGGTGCTGGACGACCCCGTCGAAGCCTGACGCGCCTGCTCGGTCCTCCTCTCAGTTTTCATTTGCAGGGCAGACCTGCGGTGCCGCGATGCTATATCAACTGCCGGGTGGTATGCGTTCGGCCGGCACATGAGCCCGACAGTTAAGCCCGAGGGACGGATACGGACCCACAATGACGGACCACTATCAGGTGACGGTCGTCGGCGGGGGTCCCGCCGGACTGACGACAGCGCTGTATACCACGCGACTCGGCCACGACACGGCGGTCATCAACCGCGGCGGCGGCCGTGCGGCGATGATGCTGGATACCCACAACGTCATCGGCGTCACCGAGGACGTCTCGGGCAACGAGTTCCTCGAGACGGCAACCGAGCAGGTGCAGGAGTACGGCGCCGACTACTACCAGGACTTCGTCTCCGACATCGAGGAAACCGACGACGGCTACCGTGTCACCGCCGGCAACGTCGAGGTGACGACCGACCACGTCGTGTTGGCGACGGGCTTCTCCGACGAACGACCCGACCCGCCGCTGCCCCGTACCGGCAAGGGCCTCCACTACTGTCTGCACTGTGACGCCTACATGTTCGTCGACGAGCCGGTCTACGTGATGGGCACCGGCGATTCGGCGGCCTACGTCGCGATGATTATGCTCAACTTCACGCCCGAAGTCGACCTCCTCACCCGCGGCGACGAGCCGGAATGGTCCGAGGAGACGGGCGAGATGCTCGACAACCACCCCATCGACGTCATCCACGAGGAGATTACGGGCATGGAAAAGCGCGACGACGGCTGGCTCGAAGCCTTCGAGTTCGAGGATGGGACCAGCCGTGAATACCGCGGCGGCTTCCCGATGTACGGCTCCGATTATAACACCGACCTCGCCGAGTCGCTCGGCGTCGAACTCAACGACGACGGCACCATCGCCGTCGACGACCACGGCCGCACCAACGTCGACGGCATCTACGCGGTCGGCGACGTGACGCCCGGCCACAACCAGATTCCGACCGCGATGGGCGAAGGCGCCCGCTGTGGCATCGGCAACCACTACGACCTGCGGCCGTTCCCCCGCTCGCTGGACGAAATCGAAGAGCAGGGCCCCGTCACGAAAGACGACATCCCCGCCATCTCCGGCGACCTCCGCGAACACGCGGTCGACCACGAGGGCCATCCCGGCGAAGGACAGGCCAGGGCGGCAGCCGAAACGGACGACGACTAACCATTTTTTGCACGGGCCGGGTTCGCCGGCCCGTGCAAAAACATGGTGAAAATATGCGCGCGTGTTCCTTCCGGCGGCCTTCGGACGCCCCCTCGGCGGATGCTCGACAAAACACACTTCTCCCGCGCTGGAAGCGACTAAGGATTCGAGTCTTGCCGCATTGTTCCTGACACAATATTATGGGACGTGTCGGATATACCTCGTATATAGTGAATATTAAGGTGTCTGGCAACGAGGATAGGGTATGGAGACACGCAAGGTACAGCGGCTAGGGCCGTCGACGCTGGCGATGACCCTGCCCGCCGAGTGGGCCAGCAAACAGGACGTCGAGAAAGGCGACGAGGTCTCGCTGCGGATGGGTTCGAAGGGCACGCTGACGGTCATGCCCGAGTCCGTCCAACAGGAGGAAAGCGAGGCGGTCATCCACGCCCAGAACCTCGACGCCGACGCCGTCGAGCGCGCGATTATCGCCCAGTACGTTCTCGGCCGACGTATCATCCACGTCGAAGTCGGCGAGGGCAACACGCTCGATTCCGCCCAGATTAACGCCGTCTACAACGCCGAAACCCAGCTGATGGGCCTCGGTGTCATCGAGGAAACGCCCGAACGCATCGCCATCCGCTGTTCGGTCGACCCCGAGGACTTCACCCTCGACAACCTTCTCGAACGGCTGGAATCGACCGGTTCGACCATGCGAAACGAGGCCATCAAGGCGCTCGCCCACGGCAATCCCGACCTCGCCCAGCGCGCCCTGAACCGCGAGCGACAGGCGAACAAGATTTTCGTCCTCCTGCTTCGCCTCATCTTCACCGCCTACCAGAACCCGAACCTCGCACGCGCGGTCGGCCTCGATTCGGGCTTCCCGCTTATCGGCTACCGGTCTATCGCCAAGAACCTCGAACTCACCGCCGACAACGCCGAGGACATCGCCGAAATCGTCCTCGAAACCGAGGGCCACTCCCTCGACGTCGACCAGGCGACGATGCGTCGCATCCGGGAGTTCACCGACCAGGTCAACGAAATCACCGAACTCGGCGTCGCCGCCGCCGTCGAACGCGACTACGACAAGGCCATCCAGACCCGCGAGAAGTTCGCCGACATCGGCGACCGCGAGGCCGAAATCCTCGATGACCTCGATGAGATGTCCAACGAGGACCTCCTGCGGGTCCGCGAAGTACTCGTCAGCCTCGGCCAGACCGCACAGTACGCCGTCCGAAACGCCGAAATCGCGACGAACCTCGCGCTGAACGAGGACAGCGACCACGTTTCCATCAAATAGAACCTTTTTGCACGCTCGGGCGCCTGCGGCGCCCTCGCGGCAAAAACGTTCATGAAAAAGACACTTCGACCCTCCCTACGGTCGGGTCTCGGTCCCGCGCCTCACTTCGTTCGGCGCGGCGGAACCGCTCGCTCACTACGTTCGCTCGCGGATGCTCTACGTTTCTGCTTTCTCAGCCTTAGTCAGCGATGACCGCCTCCTCAGCCATCGCTTCCGCTGTTTCCTTCCGTATTCGCAGCGGGTTCCGCGACACCGTCTCGCAGTCGAAGGCGGGGTGTTCCGCGAAGTGTCTGAGTACCATATGCCGACGGGTGCCGGTGATTCCGGTGCGGCCGACGGCCTCCGCGTCGAACTCCTCGGGTAAGCGCTCGTAGAGCCGTTGCAGTCGTTCGAAGGAATCGAACACCTTCTCGTTGCCCGAGGAGTCGGCCCCGCGTCGGGAAACCACGTAGGAGCCATCGGCGCGATGCTCGCCAGCGGTTCGGAAGAACTCCTGACGGGTTGCCATCGCTTCGCCGATATCGTCGGCTAACTGGCTGGCAACGTCGCGCGGTAACTCGTGGGTGGTTCCGTCGATACTGATGGCGATACGATCAGCGCCGGATTCGACGTTCACGTCGCTATCCGAGAACTCGATCCGGAGAGTGGCTACTCCGTTCCATACACTGGCATGGGGCGAGGACCGATATAATGCTACCGCCCGGGAGAGTGTCTCATTCCTTAAACGATACCGTCGTCAGTCGGCGTTTCGGTGTCCGTCGCGGTGTCGGTCTCGTCCAGAAGGCCGCCGTCGTCCGGCGTCGACGTGGGCGTCGGGGTCGGCGTTGGTGTCGGCGTCGTCTCACCGTTCGGCGTGGTTGCCGTTTCGTTGCTGCCGCCGCTGTTCTTGTTGCCGAAGATATCCGTCTCGATGGTCTCCTCGTAGGTGAGTTCGTCCAGCGGGACCCGAATCGTGTTGCCGGTCGGCAACTCGACACGAGCGTAGAACTCGATGCGGAGGTCCGTCACCTGCCCGCGCTGGAGGTGGGAGACCCACCACTCGTCGAGCTGCTGGTTCTGGATAGCCGCACGCGTGTTGAGAGTCTCGGTCGACCCGCCCTCGATGACGTAGGCGTCCTCGGTCGCCCCCTCACCGACGAGCAGGCCGTTCATCGTGATTTCGTAGCCCAGTTCGGTGACGACGTAGGGCTCCAGTTGCGGGTTATAGACGTCGAACCGCATGTTGATGGGCGTCTCCTGTTCGGTGACGCTACCCCACTGAGCACCGGTTCGGTTGACATAGAGGATGGGGTTGGATGTGGTCGGCGGCGGGTCATCGGCGTTGATTGGCCGGGTCTCGTCGGAATTGAACTGGCCGATGAGGTCCGTCTCGATTTGTCGCTCCTGTGTGATGTCGAACTTGCGTTGGCCGAGGACGGAAGTGTGGACGGTTGCGTTGATGCTGACCTGTGTCACCTCGCCGTTCTCGATGTGACTGCGCCACCACGGCGGAATCTGGCCGTTGTCCATCTCGGTGGTGAACTCCTCGGTGGAGTTGCCGGTCTTGATGTTCAGGCCCTCGCCGCCACCGGTTGCCATCGGCACCTCGTTCATCCGAACGGTGTAGTTGATGCGGGTGTCCCCGAGTTGGACGCCGATGGGATTCGGGTTGTTGACCACGAGGTCGGTGTGGATGACCGTGGTCTCGTTCGTGACCTCACCGAACTCGTTGTCGACGGCTTCGACGGACGGCGCGCCGATGACGCCGAACGCCGCGGCGCCGACAAGCGACACAGTCAGAACGCCGAGAACCGCCGCTGCGACCTTCAGTTTCGCGAGGCCGAGCAGGCCACGGTCCCATGTCATCGTTGTTTCACGACGAGGAACTCCGGAGAGATATAGCCTATGGCTCCCGCCGACGGCCCGCGTCTGACGAACCGCGAACGGCGGGATTTATGTGCGCCGTGCCGTAGCCTCGGATATGGCAACTGCTTCCACGACGGACAAGAGTGTCGGCTTCCCGCTGGTGTTGGGCGTTCTCGCGGTGCTCGGCGCCGTCGGGATGACTGTCTTCGGCTTCACTGGCGACCAGCTCGCGTCCGGGCTTTCCTTCGGCGTCGCGATGCTGGCCGGGTCGCTGGCCGTGGCGGCCTACCACGTCTACGACTGAAGGGCGTATCTTAAGCCCGTCCATCAACTAGGGACAGCCATGAGTGAACTCAGCGAGGAAGACGAGCGGATTCTCTCGCATCTCCGCGAACGCGCCGCCGGTGGTGACCGGTATTTCCGCGCGAAACACATCGCTGATGCCATCGGCCTGACAGCCAAGCAGGTCGGGGCCCGTCTGCCACGACTCGCCGAGCGCTCCGAGGACGTCGACATCGAGAAGTGGTCCCGTGCCCGGTCGACGACCTGGCGAGTCACGCCCGAATAACGCCGATGCGTCTCGCACTCGCACAGCTTCGTATCGAAGCCGCGGCCGTCGACGACAACGTCGACCGCGCCGTTTCGACCATCGCAACCGCCGCCGAGGAAGGCGCCGACCTGGTGGCCCTCCCCGAAATCTTCAACGTCGGCTATTTCGCCTTCGAGTCCTACGAACGCGCCAGCGAGCCGCTCGGCGGCGACACCCACCAGCGGGTCCGCGAGGCGGCTATCGAACACGACGTGTCGGTGCTGGCGGGCACCATCGTCGAGGACCTCGCGGGTTCCGCGGATGCGGGCGAAGCCGTCCCCGCCGAATCGGGACTGGCCAACACGGCGGTCCTCTTCGATTCGGACGGCAAGCGCCGCCTCGTCTACCGCAAGCACCACCTCTTCGGCTACGATTCGGCGGAGGCTGAACTGCTCGTGCCCGGCGAGCAGTTGCCGACCGCCGACATCGGCGGCCACACCGTCGGCGTGACGACCTGCTATGACCTGCGGTTTCCGGAACTCTACCGCCGACTGGTCGACGACGGCGCCACGATGGTGCTGGTCCCGAGCGCGTGGCCCTACCCGCGCGTCGAACACTGGAAACTCCTGCCGCGCGCTCGCGCCGTCGAGAACCTGCTCTATGTCGGCGCCGTCAACGGGTCGGCGGCCTTCGACGACGCCTCCCTCGTCGGCCGGTCGACGGTCTACGACCCCTGGGGAACGCCGCTGGCGTCCTCGGACGACGACGCGACCATCGTCTACGCCGATTGTGACCCCGAGCGCGTCGATGACGTCCGAACGGATTTCCCGGCACTCCGTGACCGCCGCTAGCGGTTTGGAAACAAGGGTTTATAAGTCAGCCCGAAGTACAATCGAATGCCTAAACGACGCTTTTCTCGTCGTGATGGCAGACTACAAGCCCGCCGCGCGCCCGTCCCACCGAGTCGAGGTTGCCCGGTCCTCGGCTCGCTCGTCCGCCTCCCCCACTCCTCTCCGCCACCTCGTTTCCACGCGTGCATCACCGAGAGAGGCGTGTCTCGACGAGATAGACGAAAACCGGTGCCTCCTCAGTCGTCCTCGGTCTTGATATCCGCCGACAGCCCCTGTGCCATCTCGATGTCCTTGGAGTTGTTCAGCGTCCACGCCGTCCGCTCGGTAACGGCTTCGATGACCTCACGAGCGGAGGGGTAGCCGTTGCCCGATTTCTTGACGCCGCCGAACGGCAGTTGGACCTCGGCGCCGATACACGGCAGGTTGCCGTAGGCAAGCCCGAGGTCCGCGCGGTCGCGGAACCGGTTGATTTGTCGGTAGTCGTCGCTGATAATCGCGCCCGCAAGTCCGTAGGGCGTGTCGTTGTGGATTTCGATGGCGCGGTCGATATCGCCGTCGTACTCCAGCAGGGCGACGTGGGGGCCGAAGACCTCCTCCTTGATACACCGGCGGTCCGGGTCGTAGTCGATTTCGTAGACGAACGGGCCGACCCAATGGCCCGCTTCGTGCCCGTCCGGAATCTCGTCGGTACCTAACTCCTCGCGGTCGACGAGCACGTTCGCGCCCTCTTCTCGGGCGAGGTCGTTATACCGGCCGAACTTCTCGATTTGGTCCGCATCGACCAGCGGGCCCATGAAGGTGGCCTCGTCGAGCGGGTCGCCGACGGCGATTTTCTCGGCGACGTCAACGAAGCGCTCCTTGAACTCGTCGTAGACGTCGGTGTGAACGATGAGGCGTTCGCTCGACACGCAGCGCTGGCCCGTCGTCTTGAAGGAGGACATCACCGCCGAGTGGACGGCGATATCGAGGTCCGCCTCCTCGGTGATGACGACGGCGTTCTTGCCGCCCATTTCGCAGGCCGCGAGTTTGCCGGGCGTGCCGCCCACCTCGTCGGCGATGGAGTGGCCGACCTCCGAGGACCCGGTAAAGAGGACGGTATCGACCCGCTGGTCCTCGACGATAGCGGCCCCGGCGTCGCCGTAGCCCTGAACCATATTGAAGACGCCGTCCGGGATGCCCGTATCATCGAACATCTCGGCGATGATCTGGCCGCACCACGGGGTCTGTTCGGCGGGTTTCCAGACGACGGCGTTGCCCTCGACCAGCGCGACGGCCATATGCCAGAAGGGAATCGCGACCGGGAAGTTCCACGGCGTGATACAGCCGACGACACCGCGGGGCTTCCGCCGCATGTAGGCGTCCTTGCTCGGGATTTCCGAGGGGACGACATCGCCGTGCGGATGGCGGGCGTTCCCGGCGGCCCACTCGACCATGTGCCAGGCTTCCGTGACGTCGGCTTTGCCCTCCGAGATTTCCTTGCCGCACTCCTTGGTGACGATTTCGCCCAACTCCTCGTGGCGGTCACGCAACTCGTGGTAAATATCCCAGAGGTACTCGGCGCGGTCGATGTAGGAGAGTTCGCGCCACTCCTCGAACGCCTCGTCGGCGGCCGCCAGCGCGCGGTCGACCTCACTTTCGGTCCCGCGGGGGAAGGTCCCCAGCGTCTCCCCGGTTGCGGGGTTCCTGCTCTCGAAAGTGTCGCCGTCACCGTCGACCCATTCGCCGTCGATGTAATGTTGGTATTCAGCCATGTGTCAATATTTGCAATGGCGTGGTGAAAAAGCTAGCCGCCGCGTCGTCGAACCGCTTAGGTTTCCGCGACTCCGAGGGCGGACCGTGAAGGAGTTCGGCTTCGAGTTGCGGGTCTGTTCGTGGGCCGAGCGCAACTGGCCGCCCGCGGAACGAGGACGGTCCGACGCCGGGAGCGACGCCGACGGTGCGGCCCTCGTTGCCCGCCAACTCGGGACCCGTCGCCGCCGCTGGGACACCCTCGTCGTCGAGACGAGCGAGGACGCGCTCGACCACCGGGCGCCCTTCGGCGACGAGCGACTGGATTCGGACCTGCTACATATCGCCCGCAACGCACCGGGGTCGTGGGCCTTCTATCGGGACGCCCTGCCCGACCCCGGCTATCCGTGGCGCTACGTTCGTGAGGCCGTCCATCGCGCCGCCGACCGCGGGTTCATCGAGAAGCGCAGGGACGGCAACCGCATCGAGATTCGTCGTCGCTATCGCTACCCCGAGTGGGTCGACCGCATCGTCGCCATCGAGAACAAACCGGACCTCGATGCGTCCGCCGCGCGCGTGCTCGCCGACCAACTCGAACACGACGTGGCCCTGTCGCTGGCCGACGAGGTATGGCTGGCGACGCGGGCGACCCGTGGGGAAATCGAACCCGCGCTCTTGGAGGCGATGCCGGTCGAGGTCGGCATCCTCGCCGTCTCCGAGGGCCCCGACGGCTGGCGTGCCGACCCGGTCTGGAATCCCCGGACGCTATCCGTGTCGGACCCCGGAACGCGGATTCTGGAACGTCCGGACGGCGGCGACCACGACGCCTCGGCGTGTCGCTTCGAGTACGCCGACCCCGACTGGAAGGCCCGCAAACGACTCGAAATCGCCGAACGGGCCTACGAGCGCGGGTGGCGCTCCTACGCCGATACGATGCGGCCCGACTGCCGCCATTTCGAGATTCGAGAACCGGAAGGACCGTTCCCGTACTGTGCCGCCAAAGGACGCGAGCAGACGGCCGCCGAGTGTTCCGGCCGGTGTTCGGAGTTCGCGCCCGAACCGCCCGCCTGGCGCTCGAAGGGTTGGCCCATCGAGGGCGGCCCCGGGAAAGCCACGAAACGGCTGCTCGACGAGAAACGCCGGCGTCGGCGCTGACGGCCCCGTAGAATCCCGCCGGTGGCGCAATCGCTTTCCCCCCGGAGCAGGTAGGAGAGGTATGTCACTC
This sequence comes from Natronomonas halophila, assembly GCF_013391085.1. Lineage (NCBI taxonomy): Archaea > Methanobacteriati > Methanobacteriota > Halobacteria > Halobacteriales > Natronomonadaceae > Natronomonas > Natronomonas halophila. The sequence goes on from NZ_CP058334.1 coordinate 1,026,488, forward strand.
GACGAGGGCCTCCCGCAGGAACAGGTCAACGAACTGGTCGACGAAACCATCGAGGAAAACGAGGTGGTGCTGTTCATGAAGGGGACACCCATCGCGCCGCAGTGCGGCTACTCCGAGAAGGCCGTCAACCACATCCAGCGACACCGCGACGACGTCGAAGCCGTCGACGTGCTGGTCTCCAACGAGGAGTTCCGGACGGCACTGGAGCGACACAGCGGCTGGACGACGATTCCGCAGGTCTACGTCGACGGGGAGTTCATCGGCGGCAGCGACATCCTCGAGGAACTCGACGAGCAGGGCGAACTCGCCGCCGAACTGAACGCCTGAATCCCGCGGTAGAGCCGTGTCATTCCCTCACAAAGGGAAGGACAGGTGATATAAGTGAGGAACCCCTACATTTAGCTGGACCACTCGCGTCAGAGGGTAAGCGCCCTCTGTGGGACAGGGATACCATGACCAGTCGTGTTTACAGACTTCATTCGACGCTGGAACTGCAACTCGACGACGTTCACGAATTTTTCGACGGGTACGAGCTACCCGTCGAAATCGAGGACGTCGAAGTAACGAGGCGAAACAATACGCTCATCGTGAGTGCCGTCGCGGCCGAAGACAACATTTCGAAGTATACGCCCACGGCACAACTCAAGGCGAGCGTCACCGAAAACCGGATTTACGAGACCGAAGACGGGTGGTCGGAGACACCACCCGACCCGCAGAACGGCGCCGCATCCACCGACAGCGACGACGACGACGATGACGGCCCGCAGTGGGGCAGCCTCGGCGAAGGCGGCCAACTGCAGGAGGAAGAAGAGGAGATCAACTCCAAACTCGTCGAGTACGCCTGTTTCAAGGGCGACCGCGAAACCGTCCTCCAGAACACCGCACTCCAGTACCCGATGTTCGTGGTACTGTGTGACCTCGCCAAGTTCGCCGAGAAAGGCACGTTGACGGCCATCGCCGCCGTCGACGACGAACTCGAAGCGACCCGCATCGTCGATGGCGAGGAACGGTCGGCCAGCATCGAGGTCATCGACGACCCACGAGAGCGCGAGGGCGAAAACACCGTCAACTGGCGCGATAACAAGTTCATCAGCGACGACTGAGACCGACGACGGTCGTTTCCTTTTGTCACGGCACGATACCACTGCAAAGCCTGTTGACCGACTGGTCGGACGACTGGCTGGCGAGTGTAACCGATTCGGTGGGTGAAAACAGGACGTTCGGCGCGGGCGCCTACCGCTGTTCAAGCGGGCCACCGCAGACGCCGCATGTCACGTTGGAACCCCCCATCGTATTGATGTCCTTCTCGCGTTTACACGTCGTACACAGCATCGCGCCGCAACTCCTGCAGACGTAGCCGTCGGGCGAGGAAAACGACAGCAACCCCCGGAGACCACCTTTTTCGGGTTCCATCTCCGCACCGCAGTTGCTGCACTCGGGCATTACCGCGCACTCGAACGCGCCGACGAAAAGTCGTTTCGGAGGACTACCCCATACAACCAGAATTTTTTACCGGGAGTACCGACGACGCGTCACCGGTCGGCCCGGCGCTCGCCGAACCCAAAAAACCCTTTACGCTCCTAATGAGATGTAATTATACGCCATGAGCGAATTCCCAGACTACGTCGACGTCGACTATACCGACGGCGAAGGCGAAGACCCCGAGGACTACCCGAACCTCGAGGACAAAATCGAGAAGGCCATCGAGGTCGTCACGACGGGCCTCGAAGAGTACGAGAACCCCGCCATCATGTGGACCGGCGGCAAGGACTCGACGCTCACCCTGTACTTCGTGAAGGAAGTCGTCGAGCAGTTCGACTACGAGATGCCGCCGACGGTCTTCATCGACCACTACCAGCACTTCGACGAGCTGCTCGACTTCGTCGAGCGCTGGGCCGACGAGTGGGACCTCGAAGTCATCTTCGCGCGCAACGAGGACGTCGGCGCCTACGTCGACGAGAACGGGCTCGAACCCGGCGACGACATCCCCGTCGACGCCCTCGACGAGAACAACCAGCACCACATCCGCAACATCCTCGAATACGAGGAGGACACCTTCCCGTTCCTGCTGGACACCTACGTCGGCAACCACCTGCTGAAGACCGTCGCGCTCAACAACACCCTCGAAGAACACGACATCGACGGCATCATCTCGGGCATCCGCTGGGACGAGCAGGAAGCCCGCGCCGACGAGACGTTCTTCAGCCCACGTCACGACCCCGACATCTACCCCCCGCACGACCGCGTCCAGCCCATCCTGCAGTTCGACGAAGCCGACGTCTGGGACGCCTTCTGGTTCTACGTCGTCCCCGAAACCGTCGAGGGCTTCCCGGACGACGGCTACGTCCCCCAGGACTACGACGACCTGCCGAACGACCTCACCCACGAGGACATCCCGGTCTCGCCGAAGTACTTCGCCGGGTTCCGCTCGCTGGGTAGCGAAATCTCGACCGAAAAGTCCGACGAAGAGCCTGCCTGGCTGCAGGACCTCGAGAACACGACCGAGCGCGCCGGCCGCGCCCAGGACAAAGAAGACCTGATGGAGCGCCTGCGCGACCTCGGCTACATGTAAACCCACTTTTTGCACTTCCCTCGCGCGCCTTCGGCGCGCTCAGTCAGGCAAAAACGTGGTGAAAATATGCGCGCGCTCCTCCTGTCGCGGGCCTGACGGCCGGCCCGCGGTAGTCGTCGCGCGCTACGGCGGCCTACGGCCGCCGCGAACCGCCTCGGGGGCCTTCTTCGAAGGCCCCGCTCGGCGGATGCTTTTCGTATAAATAGTCCAGTCGAAACGCTAGCTATTCCTCGCCCGAGCGCGGACGAATCGCGTCAGCCAGTGTCACCACGAAGCCGAGGAACCAGCCCAGCGGCGTCGCGATGGCGAACCACATCAGCGCGACCACGACCCCTTCGAAGTCGTAGTTGTTGCTGAGATACTCGCTGACCGGGTCAAGCGGCCCGACGAAGACGGTATCGCGGAAGAAGTTCGCGATGGCCGTGCTTTGCTCGATGATGACGCCCAGCGAGGGGTCGTAGAGCGCCGCGACGACCGGCGGCAGGAAGACGGCGTTCATCGCGAACGGATACGCGAAGAAGACCGTCGTACCGCGACCGCCCACGCGGCTGAAGAGGGCTGCCAATCCGGCGGAGACGACGGCGACGGCGCTTGCGGCGCCGACCGCGACGAACCCATCGAAGGATAGCCGGACGCGCGCGAGCGCTGTCAAACCGCCCCAGACGACCGCCGCCAGGATGACGACGCCGATGATACCGAGTCGGGTCGTCGCGCTGTCGAACCGCTTGGCGTTGAATCGGACCGCGAAGCCGACCACCAAGAGCGGATAGAGCAGCGCCACGACGAGGACGCCGAGGGCGGCCCAGATGCGGTACTTGATTCGGTCCCCCCGCGTCCGCGGCGTCCACTTGCCGAGGACCTTGTGGACGGCCGTCCGCTGACGCGGGAACACGAGCTCCATCCACGTCTCATGGAGCCGCACGATGTCGATTTTGATCCCGTCGAGGAGACCGCCCGCTGACATACTCCCACTCTCCCGTCGGGCCGCAAAATAGGTTCCGGCCTCGGGTTACCAGCTATCGGGCGCGAAATCCGGGTGGACCTTCCGGTCCGTCCGGTCGAGGTCGTCGATACGCGCCATCTCGGCATCCGAGAGCGTGATATCCAGCGACTCGAAGTTGTCGCGGATGTGGTCGGCGCCGGTCGCCTTCGGAATCGCCGTCACGTCCTTCTGACGGAGCCACGCGAGGCTCACTTGCGCCGCGGAGGCATCGTGTGCGTCGGCGATGTCGGTCAGTACATCCACGTCGAAGACGTCGCCGCGCGCGAGCGGCGAGTAGGCGACCAGTTCGACGTCCGCGTCCTCACAGTACTCTCGAAGCTCGCGCTGCTGGAGCAGCGGATGCATCTCGACCTGATTGGCGAAGATGGGCGCGTCGATGGCCTCCTGTGCGGACTCCAGATGCGACGGCTCGAAGTTCGAGACGCCGATGTTGTTGATACGGCCGTCCTCGCGGAGTTCCTCGAAGGCAGAGAGGGTCTGTTCGGCGTCGTAGGCGTCCGCAGGCCAGTGAACGTACAGCAGGTCGACGTAGTCGACGCCCAGCCTGTCGAGGCTCTTTTCGGTCGATTCGAGCACGTCGTCGTGGCCGAGCTGGTCGATCCAGACCTTCGTCGCGAGGAAGATGTCCTCGCGGTCGACCGACGCCGAGGCGATGCCCTCGCCGACGGCGGCCTCGTTGCCGTAGGCCTGCGCGGTATCGATGTGTCGATACCCCATCTCCAGTGCGTTGCGAACCGACGCCGCGCATTGGTCGGGGTCGTCGTTCTGCCACGTTCCAAGCCCGAGCGCCGGCATCCCGCTGTGTTCGGGGGCGCTGCGGCTGGTTTCCTGTTGGACCATACCGGCGCTTCGAGCCTGACGTCGAAAACGGTTGGGACACCGGCGAGCCCGTGGGGAAACCGCGACACGCGGCGAGGGAACAGCCAAAGGTGGGTTATTTATGCTATTCCGTGTTAACGCCCGAACATGCCCGCAGAAACGTATGATATGGTCGTTGTCGGCGGCGGGACCGCCGGCTGTTTCGCCGCGGCAACGGCCGCTCAGGAAGGGCTGGACGTGGCCCTTCTGGAGCGAAAAACCGAGGACGAGGGCGGCCGCATCGCTTGTGGCGACGCCATCAAGGGGACGAGCACGTTCCCCGAAGTCATCGACCTCGATTACCTCCGTGAGGAATCGTTCACCAACGAGGGGATCACCCTCGCCCGCTTCGAGAACCCGAAAACCGGCGAGGACCTCGACATCGGCTTCCGCGGCGGCAACGGCGCCATCGTCGACCGGAAACGCTACGGCGAGGTCCTCCTCGAAGAGGCCGAACGCGCCGGCGCCGACATCCACTACGAGACCGTCGTCCGCGACGTCGTCCAGAACGGCTCGGTCAAGGGCGTCACCGCCACTCAGCGCGGCTCGGTCAAGGAGTTCGAGGCCGACGTCCTCATCGACGCCGCCGGCTCGCTGTCGCTCCTGCAGGACAAGACCGACTTCGATAACACCACCTTCGACACCAACGTCAACTACCAGCAGTTCTGTTCGGCCTACCGCGAAGTCATCGAAATCGACGAACCCGTCGACTGGCACAACGCAATCGTCTTCAAGCCCACCGCCGAACTCGGCTACCTCTGGTATTTCCCGCGGACCCCCACCGAAATCAACGTCGGCCTCGGCTTCCAGATGAACAAGGAGCCGATGAAACTCGTCGAACATCTCCGCGAGGACCTCCGCAAGCGCGACGAGTTCAAAAACGCCACCGTCAAGGACAAACTCGGCGCCGCGCTCCCGACTCGCCGCCCCTACGACTCGGCGGTCGCCCCCGGCTACATGGCCGTCGGCGACGCAGCCGCCCACGTCAACCCCTGTACCGGCGGCGGCATCCCCGGCGCCGCGAAGGCCGGCACCTGGGCCGCCGAAGCCGCCATCGAGGCCATCAGCGACGGCGACGTCAGCGAGGGCGCCCTCTGGGAGTACAACCGCCGCGTCCAGACGGACTTCGGCAAGCGCTTCGCCGCCATGGACCTCTACAACATCTGGGGTGGCACCTACGACGTCGATTACCTCGTCGACATCATCAGCGCGATGCCCGGCCAGCAACTCGCCGACGCGCTCGCGCTCGAAGGCACCGCCTCCATGAGTTGGCCGCTCAAAATCAAGACCGCAATCAAAACCTTCGGCCACTGGAGTACCCTCTTCGAACTCAAGAAACTCAACGAGTACGCGACCGACCTCAAAGGCATCTACGACGACTACCCCACGACGCCCGGCGAGTTCGACGACTGGCAAACCCGCCGTGACGGCCTCATGGACGACGTCTACGAACTCACGGACGCCGATCCTAAATACTAACAGCCACTTTTTGCACCTCCTTCACGCGCCTGCGGCGCGCTCAGTCGGGCAAAAACGTGGTGAAAATATGCGCGCCTCCTTCCTGCCGCCTCGCTTCGCTCGGCGTTAGTCAGTCGGCGCTACGGCGACTCGGCCCTACGGGCCTCGTCGCCGCGAACCGCCTCGGGGGCGTTTTTCAAACGCCCCGCTCGGCGGATACAAGATTGTAGTTGTTTCAGCAAGTCGGAGTAGAGTTCCCTCTTAGTCAGTCAAGTTAACGTATAAGATTAGCATCCGCGAGGGCGGGTTCTTCGAACCCGCCCGAAGCGGTTCACCGCGCGAGCGAAGCGAGCGCGGGACCGAGACTCGACCGTAGGTCCCGCGAACGGAGTGAGCGGGAGCGTTGGAAGACGAGCGCTAGCGAGTCTTCCTGAGGGAGAGTCGAAGTGTCTTTTTCATGAACGTTCGGAAGACGCCGAAGGCGTCTTCCGCAGCCCATCAGAAGCGCTTCGCGCTTCTGAGGACGTTTTTGCCGGCGCCCGCAGGGCGCCGTGCAAAAAGGTTCAGTAGAAAGCTATGGGTTTCCCGGCGGATTCCTCGCGGGAGACCTTCTCGAGTGCGTCCTCGAAGTCCTCCTCGGTGACTTCAGTGCGGCCGTCGCGGATGGCGAACATACCCGCCTCAGTGGCGAGGCTTTCGAGTTCGGCACCGGAGAAGCCCTCGGTCTGCTCGGCGACCGCTTCGAGGTCGATGTCCGGCGAGAGGTTCATCTTCTTGGTGTGGATGTGGAGAATCTGCTCGCGGCCCTCGATATCCGGTTCGGGCACCTCGATGAGTCGGTCGAAGCGGCCGGGGCGGAGGATGGCGCGGTCGAGCATATCGAAGCGGTTGGTCGCAGCGATAATCGAGATGTCGCCGCGCTGGTCGAAGCCGTCCATCTCCGAGAGGAGTTGCATCATCGTCCGCTGGACCTCGGCGTCGCCCGACGTTTTGGATTCGGTGCGCTTCGAGGCGATAGCGTCGATTTCGTCGATGAAGATGATGGCGGGTTCCCGCTCCGCGGCGAGTTCGAAGAGGTCACGGACGAGGCGTGCGCCCTCGCCGATGAACTTCTGGACGAGTTCCGAGCCGGCCATCTTGATGAAGGTCGCGTCGGTCTGGTTGGCGACGGCCTTGGCCATCATCGTCTTGCCGGTGCCGGGCGGCCCGTGCAGGAGGACGCCGCTCGGCGGTTCGATGCCGACCTGCTGGAACTTCTCGGGGTTTGTGAGGGGGTCCTCGACGGCTTCCCGGACCTCCTGAATCTGCTCTTCGAGGCCACCGATGTCTTCGTAGTGGACGGTGGGCTTCTCGGAAATCTCCATGGCCTGTGCGCGAGCGTCGGTCTCCTGGTCGAGGACCGTCTGGATAGCGAAGGAGTCGTTGATGGCGACGCGGTCGCCGGCCTGGAGTTTCTGGTAGAGCCGCGGGGAGACGTCCGTCAGAACCTCCTGATTGTTGCCGTGCTGTTTGAGCAGGACCTGGTCGTCGGTGAGTTCTTCGACCGTGGCGATGTACAGTGACGACGTCTTCAGCGCCTCGTTTTCCTCTTGGAGGTCGCTGACCTCCTCTCGGAGTTCCGATTGACGCGAGCGCGCGTCTTCGAGCTGGTCCGCGAGTTCCTCGTGGACCCGAGAGACGTCGATGTAGTGTTCCCGGAGGGCGGCGAGCCGCTCTTCCTCGGACATATCGGGGTCGAGGTCGAGGGTCGGCCGGTCCGGAAGAGAGGGGCTATGCGACATTGATGGTCCGTAGGGGTTGGAGATTAAAAGTGGCTTTGGGTGGGGGAAACGGTTGCGGTAGGAAATACCACACCACACGAACCGGCGGCGAACCGAGCGTCGCCCGCTATCGGAGCGACTCGTATTCGCCGACCATCTCGTCGTAGGCTTCGATGGCCGATTCGACGGGTGCAGGCGTCGACATGTCGATGCCGGCGGTCTCCAGCAGTTCCAGCGGGTAGCCGTGCGACCCCGACTGGAGGAACTCCCGATAGTCGGCCGCGGCCTCCTCGCCGTCCTCATCGATGCGCTCGACGATGGCGTTGGCCGCGCTGATGCCCGTCGCGTACTGGTAGACGTAGTAGGCCCGGTAGAAGTGCGGAATCCGCATCCACTCGCGGGCGATGCGGTCGTCGACATCCGCCGACGCGTAATACTGGCTCTTGAGGTCGCCGTAGAGGTCGTCCAGCCGGTCCGGGGTCAGCGCCTCGCCGGCCTCGCTGAGTTCGTGGGCGCGGTGCTCGAAGGAGGCGAACATCGTCTGGCGGAACAACGTCGACCGGAAGCGTTCGAGGTATTCGTCGAGGACGTGCTTGCGGAACGCCTCGTCCTCGACCGTCTCCAGCAGATGCCGGGTCAAAAGTGCCTCATTGACCGTCGAAGCGACTTCGGCGACGAAAATCTCGTAGCCCGAGTAGACGTAGGGCTGTTCCTCGCTGGTCAACTCCGAGTGCATCGAGTGGCCGAGTTCGTGGGCCAGCGTGTACATCGAGGTGATGTCGTCCTGATAGTTCATCAGGATGTACGGCTGGCTGTCGTAGGTGCCGCCGCTGTAGGCGCCCGACTGCTTGTTGGCCGTCTCGTAGACGTCGACCCACCTCGACTCGAGTCCTTCGGCCATCCGCTCCTGATAGGCCTCACCGAGCGGGGCGACGGCTTCGATGACGTACTCCTTGGCCTGTTCGTAGTCGACTTCGGGGCTCTCGTCGCCGGCCAGCGGCGCGTAGAGGTCCCACATCTTCAGTTCGTCGACGCCGAGACAGTCCTGTTTCAGTTCGGCGTGTCGATGGAGAACGTCGAGGTTGTCCTCGACGGTATCGACGAGCGTGTCGTAGACTTCGATGGGCACGTTCGGGCCGTCGAGGGCGGCCTCACGAGCAGTCTCGTAGTTACGGGCCGCCGCGAGCTTGGAGTCGGACTTGACGCTGTTTTTGTAGGCGGTCCCGACGGAGTTGCGGTACTCGCTCCACTCGTCGTAGAAGGCCTCGTAGACCCGCTGGCGGAACTCGCGATTGGGGTGTTTCTGGAGTTTCGCGAAGTTCGACAGCGTGACACGCTGGGGTTCGCCCTCAGGGTTCTCGACGGCGGGGAACTCCATGTCCGCATTGGTCAGCATGTTGTAGACGTCGCCTGCGGCGTCGGTCACCTCGCTGAGGTCGGCCAGCAGCGCCTCGATTTCGGCCGAGCGGGTGTGGGGCTTCATCCGCAGCACGTCGTCGAAATAGTGGTCGTAGGTCTCCAGTTTCGGGTTCTCGTCGACGAACGCGTCGATGGCCTCGCGGTCGAGTTCCTGCAGTTCCGGTTCGATGAAACTCGCGGCGCTGGAGGCGTCGGCGGCCAGCGACTGCGAGCGAGCGGCGAGGGCCTGATAGGTCTGGTTCGTCGTGTCCTCGTCCTTCCGCATCCGGGCGTAGGCGGCGACGTTCGACACCTGCCGCATGATGGATTCGCGGAGTTCCAGCACCTCCTGAAGGGTCTCGGCGTCCTCGGTGACACGTCCTTCATAGGCTTCCAGTTCGTCGAGGCGTTCCTCGACGGCCTCGTAGGCCTCCTCCCACTCCTCGTCGTCGGCGAAGAGGTCCGTGAGGTCCCACGTATACTCCTCGGCGATATCGCTTCGTTCGGGAACCGAACTCATACCCCCGGGTATGGGCGGTACCGTCCTAAACCCGTCGTCACGGGTCGCTGTGTTCCGGCGCCAGCGTGCCGGCGACGCGAGCCGTCGCGAGCCGTCGGCGTCGCCGCTCGCCGAAGACCACACGGGCGCTCTCGGCGGCCTCCTCGTCGACCACGAACTCGATACCGGGGTACGTCACGTCGAGCAACACGAGCGGTTCGGGCGCTGCGGGGGCGATTCCGTCCGGTCCCTCCAGCGGGTCGTTACCGAGCGCCCGGTCGAGGAACGCCGGTTCGCGCTCACCGAGGCCGACCGCTTCGACCGTCGAGACGACCCGCCGAACGAGTTGGCGTGCGAACCCACCGGCGATGCAGTCGACCAGCAGGAAGGGGCCGTCCCGCCGGAGTCGCACCGTCAGGTCGCGTTCGGTGCCCGTCTCGTCGGGCGTGAAGTTGTGGAAATCGTGTTTTCCCGAGAGTCGCCCAGTAGCCTGTTCGGCGCGTTCGTCGTTCACGTCGGGTGCATACAGGAAGTAGCGATAGGTCCGCTCGACGGCATCGTGTGTCGCGTGGAACCCCTCCCTCACGTCCGCGTGTGCCCACGCTCGAATATCCGCGGGGAGTTCGCTATTGAGTGCGCGGGGCGTCAGCCAGTCCGGCGCCTCGATAGCGACCGTCTGTGCGCGGGCCGAGACCCCCGCATCGGTCCGGCCGGCCGCCGAGTAGCCGACGGGGGCGCCGTCCTCGAACGGGATATCGAGCGTCGCGAGCGCGTCGAAGAGCGTATCCGCGACCGTCTCGCCGTGAGGCTGTCGCTGGAACCCCCGATAATCTTCCCCGTCGTATGCCACTCGAAACGCGCGCATGTCTCGGGGACGGGACGGCCAGCGGCTTGGAGATGGCGGTCGGCGTGTTAGCTGTTACCACAAGAATTAACTCTCGGCAGGCTCTAGCTCTGCTGATGAATTCGGAACACGGATACAGCGTCATGGGCGGCTATCTCAGCCGAGATGCCGACGAAGACGAGGAGCCGCAACCCGCGGCCGCATCGCTGGGACGGCCGGACCGGTAAACGGTCCGCTGAGCACGCTCGCGTCTCGAATCAGGAACGGCCGCTTATCGGTCGGTGGGGATGCGAACCTCCGTGTCGGTGATCGTTTCGACGGCATCGGCCGAGATTTTGATATCGTCCTCGTCGGCCTCGCCGAAGCCGAGTCCCTGAATGATGGCGTCGGTAACGCCCGGTTCCGGTTCGACGTAGGCGATCTGCCTGTCGACGTCGACGTCGGTGATGATACCGATTTCCTCGGCGTGCTCGTTCGTGAGCACTTTCCCCTGGTCCTGCAACGAGAGCAGCGACATCCTGAGGAAACCTGCGTGCCGGCCCGATAAATACCTCGTGGCCCCCGTTACTCGTAGTCCTCGAAGGTCGGCCGGCCCTCTTCGGGCGGGAACTCGTCGATGGGAATCTGCATCTGGTCACCGGACTCCATGTCCTTGATGGTGACCGCGTCGTCTTCGAGGTCCTGTTCGCCGACGACGATGACCGTCTCGGCGTTGATACCGTCGGCGTAGGACAGCTGGTCGCCGAAGCCGCGGCCCGTCAGGTTCAGTTCGACGACGTGGCCCAACTCGCGGAGTTCCCGAGCGATTTCGGCGGCCGTCTCCCGCGTGTCGCCGACGGTCAGCACGTAGTAGTCGGTCGCGACTTCCTCCTCGGGCCAGACGCCCGCGCGCTGGCAGAGCAACGAGAGCGTCTCGTGACCGATACCGACGCCGACGGCGGGCGTCGGTTCGCCGCCGAAGCCCTCGATGAGGTCGTCGTAGCGGCCGCCGCCGAAGACTGACCGGGAAACCTCACCAGCGGTGTCGAAACACTCGAAGACGACGCCGGTGTAGTAGTCGAGGCCACGCGCCGTCTCCAGCGAAATCGTACAGTACTCCCGAGCGCCGAAGTCCTCGGCGGCGGCAAGCACCGCACGCAGGTTTGCGACGGCCTCGGCGACCCGGTCGGTTCCCGCGAAATCGACGAGGTCATCGAGGTCGTCGGTACCCAGCACGTCGTCGAAGGCCTCGGCTTCCTCGTAATCGAGGCCCGCCGCGACCAGCAGGTCGTAGTACTCCTCGATGTCGATTTTCTCCTTCTTGTCGACCGCGCGAATCGCGTCAGTCGTATCGACGTCGCTATCGAGGGATTCCAACAGACCACCGAGGATGTCGCGATGGGACACCCGGAACTCGAAGTCCTCGCCGGAGAGGCCGAGGTCGGTCATGATATCGGCGGCCGCCGCGAGGATTTCGGCGTCGGCTTCGGGTTCCTCGGAGCCGAAGATGTCGACGTTGGTCTGGTAGAACTCCCGGAACCGTCCCTGCTGGACCTGCTCGTAGCGCCAGAAGGGCCGCGTCGAGAACCACTTGATGGGCTTCTGGAGGGCCTGCTGGCGCGCGACGACCATCCGCGCGACCGTCGGCGTCAGTTCGGGGGTCAGCGATACGTCGCGGCCGCCCTTGTCCTCGAAGTGGTAGAGTTCCTCGACGATTTCCTCGCCCGATTTGTCCACGTACATCTGGGTCCGCTCCATCGCCGGCGTCCCCACCTCGCGGAAGCCGTACCGACGCACGCGCTCCTCGATAGCGTCGGTGACCTCCCGTCGGGCGGACATCTCGCCGGGGTAGAAATCACGGAACCCCTTCAGGCCGTCGTACATGGACGCGACTTCGGCGGCCGGCGCACTAAAAGGTCCGATTGTGGCTCGGTCAGGGAATCGAATGCTCGCTATCTCGCGGCTCACTCCGTTCACCGCTCGATTTAATCGAGACCCCTCGCTACGCTCGGCGTCTCGCTAGTCTTCCACGACCACTTCGACCGGCTCTTCGTCCTCCGTCTCCTCGCTTTCGGACCCGGACTGCTGTTGCTGGTAGAAAAGCAGGCCCGCGACCGCCAGCACGACCCACGAGCGCCAGTTGGCGAGGTTCAGCGTGTAGCCGACGCCGAAGGGCTTCTCGACGAGCATCCCATCGTCGGGTTGCCAGTAGGCGGACATCATACGACCCAGCGAGGGCTTGTCGAAGTTATACGGGATTCCGAACAGTTCGCCGGACTGCGGTTTTTCTGGCATACTCGGGCATAGGGCGGGCCGGAACTTATAGGCCCCGGGGACGACGGCCCCGGAACTACTGATACCGGCCGCGTTCCTCGATTTCGCGCAACTGCTCGACGACCCGCTCGTCACCAGTCTCGCGGTAGGCGGCCTCGAAGGCGTCGATAAGTGCGGGCGCGTCGTCCGCGGTTCCGCCGACCGACCCCTCGAAGACGTGGAGGTCCATCGCGTAGTCCTCGATGTCGTCGGTGTAGTAGCCGAGGCCGAAGTCGATGAGGTAGGCGCGGCCGCCGTCGGCCTCTCCGGACGCGACGCGGACGTTCCGCGGCGTCGGGTCGCCGTGGACGAAGCCGGCCTCGTGACACAACGCGAGATGGCGGCCCACGTCGGCGACGTGGGGTTCGGTCAGTACCTCTCGGAGGTCCGACTCGCCGACGAACTCGAAATCAAGCGTCGCCTCGACGGGGTCGATATCGTAGACGACTGGTGTCGGCACGCCAAGTCGCCGCGCCTCGCTCGTCAATCGGGCCTCCGAACGGGTGCGCAGCTGCCGGAGTTTCGCGTCCAGTTCCGGATGCCGGTAGGCCTTGGCCAACCGGTGTTTGTGAACGCGCTCGTCGTCGGGGTTGAGGTCGACGATGGCCTCGGCGCCCTGTGCGCGTTCGTCTGCAGGAACGGGCTTGGCGACCGCTTCGCCGGAGCGCCAGGTCACGTCGACCTCGTCGGGACGGAAATCCGGCAGCACGCGTGATTCGTCGATAGGAACCGTATCGCCCGCCTCGTACATCTTCGCGCCGAGAACGGCTATCATGCCGGCGTTGTCCCGCAGGAAACGCGGTTCGGGCGCGTAGAAGTCGGCGCCGCGTTCCTCGCACATCGATTCGAGCATCGCCCGGAGGCGGTCGTTCTGCCCGACGCCGCCGCCCAACACGAGTTCGTCAGCGCCCGTCAGCGACAGTGCGCGCTCGCTGACCTCGGTAAGCATCGCGAAGATGGTCTCCTGAAGCCCACAGCAGACGTCCTCGACGGGCGTGCCGCCGTCGTAGGCCTGCTTGGCTGCGGACATGATGCCCGAAAACGAGAAGTCCATCCCCTTGACGACGTAGGGGAGGTCGATGTAGTCGCCCTCGCGGGCGTGTTCCTCGACCTTGGGGCCGCCCGGATGCTGCCAGCCGACGTGGCGGGTGAACTTGTCGATGGCGTTGCCAACGCCGGTGTCCATCGTCTCCCCGAGGACGCGATACCGGCCGTTGCGGAACCCGAGGATGTGGGCGTTGGCGCCTGATGCGTTCAGACAGACCGGCGAATCGAACCCCGAGCGATGCCGCCCGATTTCGAGATGGGCGACCATGTGGTTGGCGCCGACCAGCGGTATTTCGAGCGCACCGGCGAGCGCGCGCGCCGCGGTACCGGCGATACGGAGACACGGACCGATACCCGGCCCGCGGGAGAAGGCGATGGCGTCGAGGGCATCGGCCGGGGCGCCGTACTCCTCGCGGACGTGGTCGAGAGCGTCTTCGACGACGGCGGGAATCGCCGAGCGCATATGCTCGGCGGCCTCGCGCGGGTGAATGCCGCCGCTCTCTGGGACGTACGCGTTGGATTCGATAGAAACGGAATCGGTCTCGGAATCGAAGACGGCCGCGCTGGCACACCAGGCGGTCCCCTCGATGCCGAGCACGCGGGTCACGGCCTATTTGAATTCGGTGTAGCTACACTTGCCACAGTGCTGGCGGTCGCCGTAGTCACCGAGGAAGGTGTCACCACAGCGGGGACACTGCTCCTTGTCGGTGGAGCCGTCGTCGTTGTAGTACTCGTAGCGAGGCATTTAGGCTTCCTCCGCTTCGGCCTCGGCTTCGGCTTCTTCGGCTTCCTCGTCGGCCGTAATCTTGTTCCGTTCGAGCATGTACTCCTGCTCGACTTCCTTGGCCTGTTCGGCGCTGTCGTAGACCTTCGCGTAGCCGACGCTCTTGCGCATGCCGTATTTCGTGTCGAGTTTGTGCACGACGACTTCGCTGGCGTCCTTGTTGAGTTTCGCAGCGAGGGAGTCGCGAACGGAGAGGCGGGAGGGCGTGGCTTCCTCGTGGGTCAGTTGAAACCGAACGTCAGTCCGGTGCAACATCGGATTCTCGTCTTCATCGATGATTTCGACGTCCATGGTTACGTTACCGCTTTTTTCCCGCGAAGCGCGTAAAAGGATTTCGAAGCGGCGGATTCATACGGATCGCTGTAGTCCTTCACTGGTCATCGCCGACCCGTACTCGTGATAATCAGTGAATCGTTACAACGATCCGTATCAGGCGAACCGGGCATAAATCGACCGGCCGAACTCGATTGCCAACACGACGATGACCGCCAGCACCAGCGGCGGCCCACCGATGACCCAGTCCTCCCCGTGGACCAGTAGAACGTAGAGGTTTCCGACGACGATGATGACGACGCCGATAAGGAACGGCCAGTATTCGCGAACCCACTCCTTGCGGTCCTCGTCCATAGCACCGCCTCACGCCCGGAACGCAAAAGGACTGGGACGGGCCGAATCGGTCGCCGCCTTACGTATCGACGCCGACGACGAACGCCTCGCCGGTGGTCCCGGAGATGTCCGCCCACGAATCGCCCTGCTTGCGCTGGGCCGGCCCGAACGTGTAATAGCCCGTCCCGGTCGGCTCCGTCGGCGCCTCCAGCAGATAGTCGTAAGTCGCCTCGTCTGTGGCGCCGCCGGTGAAGTAGACGTACTGGACGCTGCCGTCCGTTTCGACGCGCTGGACGTCCTCGCAGGCGTCGACGAGCACGTTCCACGAAGCCGGGACGACGTCCCGGACCTTGCCTGGCGATGGCGCCTCGACGGAGACGGTCTGTCGGCTCAGTTGACCGGCGGTGTAGGCCGTCGAGTCCACAGTCCGGGTGCCGGAAAGCGCCTGCGGC
This sequence comes from Natronomonas halophila, assembly GCF_013391085.1. Taxonomy (NCBI): domain Archaea; kingdom Methanobacteriati; phylum Methanobacteriota; class Halobacteria; order Halobacteriales; family Natronomonadaceae; genus Natronomonas; species Natronomonas halophila. The sequence continues at coordinate 1,042,061 of NZ_CP058334.1, forward strand.
GCCGCCGCGAAGCCGCCGCCCCACGCGTTCACGACGAGGGTGTTCTCCCCGCCCGTCTCCACCTGAACGGGCGTCGGCGTCGGTGAGTAGGTCCGGCCGCTGACGAAGCCCTGATGGAGAACGAGTGCCAGTCGCTGGCCCGCCTCGACGACGGCATCCAGCGGCTCGATAGGAATGTTCACGTCGATGGCTTCGCCGGGAACCACGGTACCAGCCTCGGGGGCCGCCTGTGCGTACCGGAGGTCGACCTGTCCCCAGCCGAGCCGCTGGGCGTTGTCGTTCTCGTCGACGGCGTACAGATAGGCCGTCAGATGCGGCGCCGGTCCCGTCGGCGTCGCCGTGACGTTTACCTCGGGCACGCCGGCAATACGGAGCCGTTCGTCGACCGCCTCGGAGACGAAGGAGGCACAGGACCGACAGCCCGGTTCGGGGTTCGACGGCTGCGTCGGGTCGTACTCGCGGGTCTCGTCGACGTAGACGACCTGACTGCCCGTCGACGAATCGGCGCTGGTGCGCAGGTCGCCGTTCGTGCCGAGATACAGCGTCTTCGGGTCAGCCTCCTTTGGCGGCCACTCGTCGGCGCTGTACCACTCGCCCGCCGAGTTCTGCGCGTGGACCCGTGCCTCGAAGGCCCGCGAGAGGTCGCCGTCCGGGTCGTCCGGAATCGCGTCCCCCAGCGCGTTCTCGTTGCGTCCTTTCAGTTCGCTTTCGAACCACTGCAGGAGGTAGTCGGCCCAGTCGGGGTTGTAGGACGCCGACACGACGGGGTCGCTACTGTCCTTCATCCGGCCGTCGTCGGGATAGCGGTGGCTGAACTGCCCGAAGTAGATGTGGGTCTTGATGCCGGCTTCCTCCAGGGCATCGACCCACGGGTACACCTGCGAGGGGTCGACGTTCCAGTCCTGCAGGCCGTGAACGAGCAGGATGCTTCCCTCGTAGTTGCGCGCGACACCCGGCTTGAGGACGCGCTCGGTCCAGTAACCGCTGGGGTCGTACTCGCCGGTCGCACCCGCATACACCGACCACAGCGCCCCCTGCGTGTAGTTGTCGGGACATTGGGCCCGCGAAAGGTAGGTCGAAAGCCCCGTCCCGGAGGCCGGCGAATGCTCCGCCAGCGAGATGGCGTAGTAAAGCCCCGGCAGAACGCCATAGCCGCGTTGCTCCGGCGCGCCACGCTTGTACATCAGGTCGTGGATATCCGGCACGCCCGAGAAGGGGACGATAGTCGCCAGATAGGGGTTGCCCGCCCGCGCGGCCATCCACGGCGTCGTCCCGTCGTAGGACCGGCCGATGATGGCGACGTTCTCGTTGGAGTTCTCGTGTTCGCCGAGCCACGTCACCGCCTGATTGACGTCGGCCTGCTCGTTCGGCCCCATCAGTTCCATACAGCCGCCGGAACCGCCGGTGCCGCGAACCGCGACGGCGGCGACCGCATACCCCTGCTGGACGTAGTTCTCGGCCAGCCGGCGGGTGCGGATACAGTCCCGGACCGAAAAGCCGCGCAGGTCACTGATATACGGCGTCGCCCGCAGGATGACGGGCGCCGTCTCGCCCTCGTCGAGGTCCGGCCAGAGGACGCCGATTTGTATCTTCTCGCCGTCGCGGCCGCTTTCGAGTTCGACCGTCTGCTCCTCGCCGAAGTCGTGGGTCGGTTCCCGGGAAACCTCGGTGTAGTGTTCGGTCCGGCTCGGGTCACAGTCGTAGCCGAAGAACGTGACGTTCGGACCCGGTGCGGGTTCGTCCGGAACGAGTTCGTCCGCGCTCGCGTTGCCGACGAGCGATACCCCTGCCGTGCCGGCCGCCGCCGACCGCAGTAGCGTTCGTCGCGAAAGTCCTGTGTCGTGCCCCTCGTTGTCCGTCATGGTACAGCACCACACGGGCGACCGGTATGCAAAAACCCTAGTGATACTAACAGGTTATAATCGCCCGACGTAAGCCGGGTAGCGCCGGTATTACAAGTAGGAAATCAAGGTGCGAGAATCGAGGCGACGCGAGTATAGTCGCCGTCCATCTTCTCCAACAGATTGCGGCAGTCGATGCGGAGACCCTCCTCGACGATGGCCAGCACCATCCCCTCGTCGGGTTGGCCGTAGACGACCGAGGCGCCATCCGGCGCGGTAACGATTGCGGGCAGCGCCGCGAGGTCCTCCTCGCCGACGACGGTGATGACGACGGTGCCGGGCCGTTCGATGGCGTCGACCAGCGCCTCCAGCAGGTCGTCGGTCAGCGTCCCCGGCGGGTTCTCGACCTCGATTTTGTGGTCGAACCCGTCGATTGCTTCGACGACCTCGCGTTCGACCTCCTCGCGTTTCGTCTTGCCGTCGACAAGCGCCACGTCGGGCTGATAGCCCGCCGTCAGCAGGTGGTAGGTGACGATGTCGCCGACGGCGATGATAGGTTCGGTCGCGTCCCCCAGCAGGACCTCGGCGTCCGTGTAGACGGGGCCCATCGGGTCTTTGAGTTCGTGCCGGAGCGCCTCGGGGAGTTCGGCGACCACCTCGGCCATCTATCTGACCTTCAGCGCGTAGCGGCCGGGTTCGGTGACTTCCATCTCCGCCGCAATCTGGCTCTGTTCGGGGTGGGCGATGACGACGTAGCCCGCCCAGTCCTCGGTCAGCGAGTTCGACCCGCAGGCCGTACATTGCTCGCCTTCCTCGACTTCGAGGACGCGATGGCAGTCACGACACACCAGTCGATCGGCCATCTAATCACCCGCCTGCGCCTCGCGGCGCTGCCGTTCCTCTTCGAGCCAGCCGTGCTTGCCGAGGCCGGGCTGTTTGGCCGTCAGGCCGATCTTCGTATCGCGGGGGTTCCGCTCGTCGATGCTCTTGGTGACGATGCGTGCGCGCACCGAGTCGCCCACCGAAAGCACGCGGTTGGAGTCCCGCGAGGCCAGTTGCTGGTTCTCCTCGTCATAGGCCAGATACTCGTCCGAAATCTGGGAGACGTGGAGCAGGCCGTCGACGGGGCCGATGCCGACGAAGGCGCCGAAGTTGACGACCTCGACGACCTCGCCATCGACGACTTCCTGCATCTGGGGGTCGAACGTGACGGCGTCGAACTCCGCCTCGTAGTAGACGCCCGGTCGGTTCGGCAGGACCGCACCCTGTCCGATGTCGTGGACCTCCGAGATGGAGACCACGCTCCCGACGTTTTCGTCCATCTGTCCTTCGAGCTTGTCCTGCAGCAGCCGCTTGACGAGCTCGGGCGACACATCCGCGAGGTGCTTCGGCGGCACCTCAACCGTATCCTTGAGTCGTACCCGTTTGTACATGCTATGGTTCGTTGATATCCAGTTTGTTGCTCCCGCGTAAACTAATTACGGGAACGTTCGCCTCTAAAAGCCGCTTTTGGAGCGGCTTGTCGTTCGTCACCACGTAGTCGGCCGCCTGGCCGAGTTCCAACACCGCGTCGTCCGCATATTCTGCGTCGTGCTCGAGTGGTTCGCACTCCCGGCGGGCGAGGTCCGCGCCGACGCTTGCCGCCGTCGCCTCCTCGCCGTGGTCGCCGGCCAGTTCCTCGAGTTCCTCGAGGACCGCCTCGGGGACCACCGCTTCGTAGTCGCCGAGCAGGCGGTCGAGTTCCTCGAAGGTCCGCACCCCGACTTCGACCGGCATCATCAGTGCGTTCGTATCGAGCACCACGCGCATCACCGAAGCGTACCGACGCCGATGAGCCGCCAGCGCGCGCCGACGCGGCGGTTGATGGCTATCTTGGCGCCCTCCTGTGCACAGACGGGGCGTTTGAGTTTGACCTCACACTCGCCCTCGCGGGCACTCGTGACCGACCCGACGGTCGTCGCCGTCCCGACGGTGAGCATGAGCGGTTCGCCCGTGCTGATGGGTTCGACGTCCTCCTCGCCGACGATGCGGTCCAGCAGTTCGACGTCCATCGTGAAGTCGTCGTGGGTCGGCGGGAGCGTGCCCGGCGGGCCCGCGACCTGTCCGGCTAAGGCGTCGCCCTTCGTCAGCGAGGGGTCGAGGCCGGTCCCGACGCCGAGCAGACCGCCCGGCGTCACCTCGTCGACGAACTCGCCGCCGGCCTGTAGCGACCGGATGGATGTCTCGACGGGGCGGTACTCGGACTTGCCGCCTTCCTCGACCTCGCGGCCGGGCTTAATCTCGATTTCGTCGTCGTTTTCGAGGCGGCCCTGCGTGAGCGAGCCACCCAGAACGCCGCCGGTGAGGTCCTCGAACGTCGTGCCGGGGCGGTTGATGTCGAACGACCGCGCGACCTGCAGGCGCGCGTCGGCATCGGGGTCGCGGTCCGGCGTCGGAATCTCCTCCTCGATGGTCTGGATGAGGAGGTCCATGTTGACCTCCTGCTGGGCGGAGGTGGGGACGATGGGCGCGTCCTCGGCGACCGTGCCCTCGACGAACTCCTGTATCTGTTCGTAGTTGTCGACGGCCTGCTCGCGGTCGACGAGGTCGATCTTGTTCTGGGCGATGACGATGTTGTCGATGCCGATGATGTCCAGCGCCATCAGGTGTTCTTCGGTCTGGGCACGGGGGACCGGCTCGTTGGCGGCGATGACGAGCACGGCGCCGTCCATGATGGACGCCCCCGAGAGCATCGTCGCCATGAGCGTCTCGTGGCCCGGCGCGTCGACGAACGACACCGTTCGGAGATGCTCGCTCTCCGAGCCGTCCGCGCACGTCTCGTCGACGGTGTAGCGGTCCGGTTCCTCAAGGTCCGGACACTCCCGGAACGTCGCGTCGGCGTATCCGAGGCGAATGGAGATGCCGCGTTTCATCTCCTCGGAGTGCTGGTCGGTCCACTCGCCCGAAAGCGCCTGGACGAGGGTCGTCTTGCCGTGGTCGACGTGCCCAACCAGTCCGATGTTCACCTCCGGTTGTCGGTGTTCTTGCGTCATTTAGTAATGACGTGAATCTCCGCCCGTGCGCCTGATAACGCTTACTATACCTTCGGCGGCGATTTGGGCGAAACCGAGACCGATTCGCGACGCCGACTCGCCGCTTCCAAAACAATCACCCCCATTGTGTGCCAACTAAAGTCATGGCCCGCATCGAGACCGTCACCTTCGATTCGTACAGCACTCTCGTCGACGTCGAGGCCGTCGAATCGGCGCTTGCCGACGCCGTTTCCGACCCCGAACCCGTCTCGAACCACTGGCGCTCGCGGTCGCTCATGTATACGATGGTGACGAACGAGGTCGACGCCTACGACACCTTCTACGCGCTGAACCGCGCGGCGCTGGAACACGCACTTGCCGCCCACGGCGTCGACCTCCCCGAAGCAGAGCGGGAGGCTATCCTCGAAACCTACCACGAACTCGCCGTCTTCGACGACGTCCGGGAGGGCCTCCAGCGCCTCCACGATGCCGGCGTCGACACCTACGTCGTCTCGAACGGCAACCCCGACATGCTCTCGTCGATGGTCGACCACGCGGGCATCGGCGACTACATCGCCGATACAATCAGCGCCGACGAGGTGGCGACGTTCAAGCCGAACGCCGAACTCTACCGGCATGCCGCGGCCCGAACGGGCACGCCCATCGACCGCATCGCCCACGTCAGCGCGCTCTTCTACGACGTCCTCGGCGCCAAACACGCGGGGATGACCGGCGTCTGGCTGGACCGCGGGAAGGTTCCGTGGGACGATTTCGCCGGTAATCCCGACGCCATCATCGACGATATCCGCGCGCTGGACGGGACGCTCGATATCGACGGATAACGGATGTTGACAGCAATATTACAAAAGCGTCGTTGAGGCAAGTTATTAGCCGGTAGCGGTACATGGAGCGAATATGAGCGACGCAGAAAGCGCGGGCGCGTTCGCCTGCGAGGAGTGTCTCCAGCCCGCCGAAGCCTTCGCGGTCATCGGCAACGAGACGCGCCTCGCCATCCTCGAAGCCCTCTGGGAATCGCCCGAACGTCCCGTGTCATTTTCCGACCTCCGCCGCCGGGTCGGCACCCGCGACAGCGCGCAGTTCAACTACCACCTCCAGAAACTGACCGGCCAGTTCGTCAAGAAGACGGAGTGTGGCTACGACTTCCGCGGCGCCGGCCGTGCCGTCATCCAGGCCGTCCTCTCGGGTAGCCTCAATCAGGACCCCGAGTTCGGCCCCGTCGAAGTCGACGGCGAATGTGTCGATTGTGGGGCCACGCTGGTCGCGCACTATCAGGACGAAACCCTCCGTGTGGAGTGTGCGGACTGCGGCCGACTCCACGCCGACGGCGAGTTCCCGCCCGGCGGCCTCGAAGACCGGACCAAAACCGAGGTGATGGACGCGTTCAATCAGCGCGTTCGCCACCTGATGTGTCTCATCTCCGACGGCGTCTGTCCGGCCTGCAACGGCCGCACCGAGATGACCATCACCCGCACCGGCGAGTTCGTCGATTACGACGTCCACATCGAACACGAATGCCAGCGCTGCGGGCAGACCAACCCCACCTCGGTCACTATCGCCCTCCTCGACGACGCCGAAGTCGTCTCCTTCTACCGGGACCACGGCATCGACCTCAACGCCGCGGCGTTCTGGACGCTAGAGTGGTGTGTCTCCGACGACCACACCGAAATCATCTCGGAGGATCCCTGGGAGTTCCGGGTTCACATCGAACTCGACGACGAACGCCTCGTCGTCGACCTCGACGAGAACCTCGTGGTCGAAGAGGCGAGACGGGAACCCCTGTAGGCAGGATTTCCATCGCCGGGAGCGCGCTGTTTTTCCTCCTGCCGCCCGTTGCTGCGGACGTGCGGGAGTACGCCTTCGAGTTGGCGATGTGTGCCGCCGTCGAGGCCGACAGCGACGGCCTCGTCGCCCGCCAACTCGGCAGTCACACCCGCATCGTCGACGCGGTCGAAGTCCTCCCAGGCCCCGACTTTTCGGCCCGGACCGAGGTTACCGCCGAGGCGATTCCCGACCTCGCCATCGAAAGCGAGGTCGGCGTCGGCCGCGCCCGCTACTGGAAGGACGCCGTCGACGCCGCGCCCGACCGCGCCGAAAGCGCCGTCGACCGCGCAGTCGATATCGGCTTTTTCACCGATGAGCGTCGCAACGGCCGTCGCTACGTCCGCCAGACGGCTCGCTATCCGGAGTGGTTCGACGGCCTCCGCGCCTTCGAGAACAAACCCGACCTCGGTCGTCCCGGCGACCTGCAGTTGCAGTTGCGAAAGGACGTCTCGCTGGGCCTCTTCGACGAGGTCGTACTGGTCACCGAATCCTACGTCACCGGCGCACACCTGAACCGCATCCCAGAATCAGTCGGTGTCTGGCGCTTCTCCCCCGATGAGGGCCGCTTCGAGGTGATTCGCGAGGCGACCCCGCTCGCGTCCTCCGGGCCCGGTATCGCCGTCCTCGACGAGACCCCCACCAAGGTCGACATCGAACCAGTCACCGCCGACGAGAAGGCCCGCTACCGCCGCCGCATCGCCGAACGCGCCTACGGGAAGGGCTGGCGACCCGACGCGCTGCCGGCCTGCGAGAAAGCGGAAGCGCGCGGCCCCGAGTTCCGCCCCGACGACGCACTGCCCTACTGTGGCTGGAAGGGCCGCTTTGTCGACCCTGCCAGGGAGTGCGGCGCGGACTGCGACGGATACGCGGCCGCCGACCCGCCCGAAGCCGATGTTGAGGCCGCACGCGCCCGGCATTCACCGTGGAATCCCGACCCGGAGGGGCGGGAGCGCCGGCAGGTCGGTCTCGACCGCTTCGGCGAAGAGTAATCGTCCCTTCGACCCGCACGACCGGCACCGTGCCGCGGGTAAACCTCTTGACGCCGGCACTCGCGTATCGACCGTGAACCGTGCCGGCCTCGCCTCGCTGACGGCCCTCGTTTTCGTCATAGCGCTCTGTGTCACCGCCGCCACGGGGGCCACTGCGGCCACCGAAACCGCTGATACCGCTACCTGTGTCGGTCCCGTCGACCGGCCCGCGAACGCCGAGACGCTCGTCACCACGCAGGGACTGCAGGTCGTCGGCAACCGTTACGAGAAACGGCCGGCGATGCTGGCGGCGTACGGCCCCACGGCGCGGCCGGTCTGGAGCCACGACCTCGACGAGCGAGGCCGCTTCGTCGGGCGAAGCGTTGCTGACACCCCAAACGGGACGTTGCTGGTCACACAGGAGGGAAGCCACACCGTCGTCGAACTGCTGGACGACGAGCGGCGACCGGTCTGGGCGCTCCGGTTCGGCATCGGCGACGGACCGAGAGCCAGTATCGATGTTCGAGACGCACTGCTCGAACCGGAGGGCCTGCTCGTCGCCGACCGGGACCGACTGGTCCGGTACGACCGGGAGACGGACCGTATCGTCCGTGAGTGGCCCGTGCCGGCCGCGTCACGCGACAACCGGACGATTACCGGCGTCGCGTCGCTTTCGAACGGGTATCTCGTTACCGTTGCTGGAGAGAACAACGGGTCGGTGCTGGCCGTGGGCGACGCCGGCGTCCGCTGGCAGGTCGACGGCCTACAGGAACCGTACAGTCCGCAGCATCTCGGCGGAAGGGTCCTGTTTGCCGAGATGGGCGCCGACCGTGTCGTGGAGATGACCCCCGACGGCGAGGTCGTCTGGGCCCTGACGGGACTCGACCGCCCCCGAAGCGCCGAACGCCTGCCCCGCGGGACGACGCTGGTTTCGGACCGGCGGAACCACCGCGTGCTCGAAATCGGGCCGCGCGGGCGCGTCGTCTGGACGGCGTTTGCGCCGTGGGAACCCGCCGACGCGACCCGGACCGTCGACGGAAAACGGCAGAGCGTGACCGCCGAAAACGTGACCGGGACCTACGGAGTCACCGCCGCCAACGCGAGTTACGACGAACTGGCCGCCTGCGAGGACGGGTTACTCGCGCTGGCACCGAACCGGACCGAGCGGGCGACGACGCTGGTCGAGGACGGCACCGACCGCGTCGCTCTCGGCGCACTAATCGGGTCGCTCGTGCTCGTCGGCGCGCTGGTGGCCCGCCGCCGGGCTACAGCGTGAACGTCTCGCCGTCGACGGCCATGTCCTCGTCGAAGGCATCCTCGGCCGGGATGTAGTGGGAAAGGTGGACGAGACGGTGGGTTTCGGCATCGAGGTCCGCGGCTAGCCGTCGCGCGCCTTCGATGGTCATATGCTTGGTACCGAAGGTGCGGTAGACCCCGTCCCCGTCGGCGTGGTCGCCGCCGTAGGGGTGGTACTCGCAGTAGTCGGCGGGCACGATACCGTCGGCCAAAAGCAGGTCCGGATTCCGGAGGATGTCACGAGCACGCTCGTCGATGCCGTAGTTGGTATCGCCCGAAAGCGAGAGTTTCGCGCCGGTGTCGGGGTCCTCGATGGCGAGGCCGTAGCAGACCAGCGGCGGGTGTTCGACCGGCACGAGCGTTACCTCGAACCCGCAGGCTTCGAAGGATTCGTACGGCGAACAGGGTTGGACGTCGATGGCGTCGAGGTAGTCGTATTTCCGGGCGACCGTCCCGGCGACGCTCTCGTCGGTCACCGGGTCGGTTTCGTCGGCAGCGTAGACGGGTACGTCGTCGATGAGCCGATAGACGTTGCCGAGGCCGTCGAGGTGGTCGAAGTGAATATGGGAGATCAGAATCGCATCGGGAAGCGCGACGTCGGCATCGAGGAACTGCTGGCGGAAGTCGGGGCTGGCGTCGACCAGCAGGCACTCGCCGGTGCGTTCGTTGCGGACGTGGACCGAAAAGCGCGAGCGCTCGACGCCGCGCTCGCGGGCCTCGGTGCAGGTGTCACAGTCGCAGTTCGGCGTCGGTGTGCCCGTCGTGTCGCCGGTGCCCAGCAGCGTGACCTCCATCGTCGGATGGGAGGGGAGACGGACGCCTAAAGGCCGCGGTTCCGGTGACGAAAGCGCGAGGAAAGCGAGGGCGCCGTCAGTCGTCGTGGTCGTGGTCGTGACCGTCGGTACCGCCGGCGACCAGCGCGTCGGCGTCGCCCTCGATCATGTCCATGTTCTTGAGGTTGTCCCGCTCTTCGAAGTCCTCGATAGCTTCCAGCATGTCCTGCTGGGTGAGCGTCGTCCGGTTCTCGGTCAGCGCGTCGAGGACGGCCTCCCGAAGGACGAGTCGGAGGTCGCTGCCGGTCAGGCCCTCCGTCGCGTCGGCGAGTTCGTCGGGGTCGAAATCGTCGACGTCCATCCGTCGGGTGACGATGCGAAGGATGTCCGAGCGCATGTCGCGGTCCGGCTTGGGGAAGTTGACGATCTCGTCGAAGCGGCGCCACGCGGCGGCGTCCAGTTGGTCGGGGTGGTTCGTCGCCCCGATGAGGAGTACGTCGTCCTGAATCAGCGAAATCTCGTCGATGCTCTTCAGGAGGGTGTTCACAGCGCGTTTGATGGCGGCGTGTTCGTCCGACGACCGCGTCTTCGCGACGAAGTCGAACTCGTCCATGAAGAGGATACACGGCGAGAGCCGTTTGGCGACCTCGAAGGTCTTGTCGACGTTCTTGGCCGTCTCGCCGAGGTACTGGCTCGTAATCATCGAGAGTTTGACCTCGACGAACGGCAGGTCGAGGTCCTGTGCGAGCGCGCGGGCGACCGACGTCTTCCCGGTGCCCGGCGGGCCGACGAAGAGGAGTTTCCCGATTTCTCTAAGGCCGATTTCCGCGAGGTAATCGCGGTGTTCGATGGCCTTGACGACCTTGTGAATCTCCTGTTCCTGGTCCTCGGTCAAGACGAGGTCCTCGAGGGTCATCTCGATTTCCTCGGGCGCGCGGATGTCGACGAGGTCGAGCATCTCCTCTTCGTCCTCGTCGAACATCTCCTCGAGTAGGGAGTCAATCCAGACCCGGTCGGCGTGGATGGGGCGGTTCTGTTCGCGGGCTTGTTCGTAGGTGATGTCGTCGAGTCGGTCCTCGAAGGCGTAGACGAGCGTGGGGTTGTTGGCGAGGCGCTCGTCGCTGATGCGCTCCAGAAGCCACGATTCGGCCATATCGCGGTCGGTGAAGTCGATTTTGCCGGAGAAGTCGTCGCGGTCGGTGAACATCAGACCGGAGACGGCCTCCCACGGGCGTTCGACGCCCGTCGCGGCGGCGGCCGTGTTCGTGGTGGTGGTCAGGGGGCGTTCGACTTCGCCGTCCTCCCAGAAGACGCGGCGGTAGCGCGGGGGAAGGTCCCGTTCGTCCAGGTCCCGGTTTTCCGTATAGAGGGACGCAGTCAGCAGAAACTCAACGACGTCGAGCTCGGGGCTGCTCATTCTCCAAGAAATTACCGCGCGTGCGGTATAAGGCCGTCGAATCGTCCATATTTCAGGCGCCCCCGACGAGCGAGTCGCGAACCCAGTTCCTGTCCGGCGCGTTATATAAACACCCTCCCGTAACCGGCTTACAATATAAGACAAATACAGGATTTAGCCTAACAAGTAAAACCCGCCCGAGTAGCAGGTTTAACGTAGGTGGACAATAATGACAGAGTGTATGAGTGACAACACGCCCGTTGTAGTAAAAGCGTACCGGACCCCGTTCGGGAAGGAGGACGGCGTCTTCGCGGACGTCCGGCCGGAAGACCTGTCGATTCCGCTCATCGACCGGATCCTCGAAGAGACCGACCTCACCGGCGAGGACGTCGACGACCTGAAGTGGGGTTGTGCCCAGCAGCGCAGCGAGCAGGGCAACAACATGGCCCGCGTCATCGCGCTGATGAGCGACCTCGGCGAGGACACCCCCGCGACGACCATCAACCGCTGGTGTGCCTCCTCCGCAGAGGCAGTCATCTCCGCCGCCGACGCCATCCGCGCCGGCCAGCGTGACTGCATCATCGCCGGCGGCGTCGAGTCGATGTCCCGCGTGAAGATGGGTCAGAACAACGAGGTCCACCCCGGCCTCAACGACTACCACAACATCGCCGCCCTCCAGATGGGTATCACCGCCGAGGAGGTCGCCGAACGCTACGACGTCTCCCGTGAGACCCAAGACGAGTACGCCGCCCAGTCCCAGCAGCGCGCCGTCGCAGCCACCGAGGAAGGCCGCTTCGACGACGAAATCGTCCCCATCGAGGGCCACGACGACGAGGGCAACGAAATCGTCGTCGAGAAGGACGAAGGCCTCCGCCCCGGTACGACCGCCGAGAAACTCGCCGAACTGCCGACGGTCTTCAAATCCGATGGGACGGTCACGCCCGGAAACGCCTCCCAGACGACCGACGGCGCCGCCGCGCTGCTCATCACCTCCGAGGAATACGCCGAGGAGCAGGGCTTCGAAATCCTCGCCGAACTCGGTAACAACGCCATCGCCGGCGTCGAACCCGAAGTGATGGGCATCGGTCCCATCCCGGCCTGTGAGAACCTCTTCGAGCGCTCCGGCACGACGGCCGACGACTACGACCTCGTCGAACTCAACGAGGCCTTCGCCTCCCAGTGTGTCTACTGTCGTGACCAGCTCGGCTTCGACAACGACAGCTACAACGTCAACGGCGGCGCAATCGCCATCGGCCACCCCCTCGGTGCCACCGGCGCGCGCCTCCCCGTGACGCTCATCCACGAGATGCAGAAGCGCGACGACGCCGAGCGCGGCATCGCGACCGAGTGTGTCGGCTTCGGTCAGGGCGCCGCCATCGAGATCTTCTCGCGATAACACGGCCAACTCCCGCATTTCTTTCGCGTCGCTACATCCCACAGCCACGGCGCCAGCGTTTTGCCCGACTGGACCGTCCGTCTACCCGATGAACCCACTGGAGAGCGACCTCGGCGTCTACGTCGTCTCGGGGCTTTTCGCCCTCGTCGTCTTCGCCGTCGCGATGACCGTGCTGGTCACTCGGACGGCCGTCGACCTCTCGGTCGGGACGGTCGCCATGTTCTCGGTCGGGTTTCTGCTCTTCGTCGGCGTCTATTTCACCGCGATGGCGGTCTATCGAGGCATCGACAGTCGAGAAGAAGTGCGGTAATCGGCGTTACAGTTCGCCTTTCGTGCTCGGCGTGTCGCTGCGCCGCTCGTCGACCCGCGTCGCGTCGTCCAGCGTCCGGGCCAGCCCTTTGAATAGCGCCTCGACCTCGTGGTGGGCGTTCTCGCCCTCTATCGAGGCGTGCAGCGTCAGACCGGCGTTCAGCGCCAGCGATTCGGCGAAGTGTCGGGCCATGTCGCTGGTGAAATCGCCAATCGAGGGCTGGCTGAACTCGCCGTCGAAGTAGAAGCGCGGCCGCCCCGAAACGTCGACGACGACCTCGGCGACGGCCTCGTCCAGCGGCACCTTTCGGTCGGCATAGCGGACGATGCCCCGCTTGTCGCCGAGTGACTCCTCGAAGGCCTCGCCCAAGGTGATACCGACGTCCTCGACGGTGTGGTGGTCGTCGATATCCAAATCGCCGTCACAGCGGACCGTGAGGTCGAAGAGGCCGTGCTTGGCGAGGGCTTCGAGCATGTGGTCGAAAAAGCCGATTCCGGTGTCGACGGTGCTGTCGCCGTCGCCGTCCAAATCGAGAGTCACCTCGATATCCGTCTCGGCCGTCTCGCGGGTCACGGCCGCCGTCCGGTCGGTCATGGCTGTGTATTTGCGCGCTCGTTTAAGGTGATTGCGGCGCTAGGAGGCCTTGTTTTTGAGGGTGGCATCCGTCCGAACCACAACACCTCCGAAGCCCTCAGCCGGCTGGCGGTCGCTAAGCGGGATATCCTCGCTCCGCTCGGATAGGGCCCGCTTAGCGACTAAACTGAACGCCACCCGGCTTCGCCCTTCGATTCCGCCAAGGAACCGCACCACACGCCTCCCCAGCCGACTCCTTCCCTCACTCCGTTCGGTCAGTCGTCCCTCGCGCGCTGGCTGGCCGGACCCCCGCTCGCTGTCGCTCGCGAGGTCGGCCAGCGCGCGCCATTTAAATAATCAATCGGCCGGGAGCGCGTGCGGCCCCTTGGGCCGTCGCGCGACCCGGGGAAGGGCAGGGCTGTGCAGTTCCTGGTGTCCTCGTGAGCGACCGAAGGGAGCGAACGAGGGCTCAGGAGAGCTTGCTCTCCTGGTGGACTGAAAGGGCGAGGTGCGGAGGCGTTCAGTTTAGTCGCTACTCAGGCCCTATCCGAGCGAGCGGAGCGAGCGAGGATATCCTGAGTAGCGACCGCCTCCGCGCCGAGGGCTTTCTACATCATCGTGGTCAGCGAGTCGCCACGCTCGAGGTAGAAAGAAACGCGGAGATACCCATTCAATCCTAGTGCTCGTCCCGCAACTCAATCTCGGCAACGAGTTCGTAGGGGTCCTTCCCCTTCCGAATCGCGTCGAGCATCGCGAAGGCCTCGTCGGGTTCGAGGAAGTGCTCGGTGACGGCCCGACCGATGGGTGTCGGGGTGAAGCCGTCGATGAAGTCGTATTCGAGCAGTTTCCCGACGGCGTGTTTCGTCGGCACCTCGCCGACCATCCGGTCGTTGAGGCGCTTGGCACCCTTCCCAGCGACGGTGATGTTGGCCAGCGTCTCCTCGATGGCCGAGGTCTCGTCGTAACGGGTGATGACCGGCTCCATCTCGCCCTTGAGGAGTTTGAAGGCAACCTCGTCCTCGCTCATTTCCATCGAGTTGTGGTAGGTGGTATCCGGTTCGACCAGCATGTACATCGTCCCCTGGTCGTGGTAGTCCGGCCGGCCCGCACGCCCGAGCATCTGCTCGAACTCCTGAACGTTGAGCCACTCGATGCCCATCGCCAGCGAGTCGAAGACGACCTGCGAGGCAGGGAAGTCGACACCCGCAGCGAGCGCGGCAGTAGTGACGACCGCGGCGAGGTCCTGATTACCGAACTGGCGTTCGACCTTCTTCCGGCGGCCGTAATCGAGGCCGGCGTGGTACGGCGCGGAATCGTATTCCAGTTTCCGCGAAATCTCGTGGCAGCGCCGCCGCGAGTTCGTGAAGATGATGGTCTGACCGCGATAGCCCATCGAGGATTTCGAGTCGAAAGCGCGTTTGACCAGTTTGTTCTCGATATCGAGTTTCTCCTGGCCGTCCGCGAAGGTGACGTGGCGTTCGATGGGCACCGGCCGCTCCTCGAACTCGATGCATTTGGCGCCGAGTTTTCTGGCGAGTTCGCCGGGGTTGCCGACCGTCGCCGAGAGGTAGACCCACTGCGTATCGCAGCGGTTCGTCTCGCAGTAGTGTTTCAGGCGGGAGATGAGGCCGTCGAGGCGGTGGCCGCGGCCCTCCTCGCCGAGGTTGTGGACTTCGTCGATGACGACGGTGCCGATGTCGCCCATGTCCTTGCCCGTCCGGAGGGCGTGGTCGATGCCCTCGTAGGTGCCGACGATGACGTCGGCGTGGGGGTCGAAGCGGTTGCCGTCGTCGCGGATGCGCGAGGACCCGACCCGAATCGAGACGTCGAGCAGGTCGCCGTAATCGTCCTCGAAGTCCTCGTGTTTCTGGTTGGCCAGCGCCACGAGGGGGACGAGAAAGAGCATCTTCCCCTCGCCTTTCAGCGCGCGGTCAATGCCGGCCAGTTCGCCGACGAGCGTCTTCCCGGTCGCCGTCGCGGAGACGACCAGTTGGTCGTCGCCGTCCAGCAGGCCGTTTTCGACGGCCAGACTCTGGACCGGCAGGAGTTCGTCGAACTTCTGGAGTTGGGATTTCAGGTCGCCGTGGACGTCGATATCGCGCGTGGAGACGAGGTCGATATCGTCCGTCGTGGCGCTGATTTCGTCGAACTTCGTGAGTTCGGGGTCGAGTTGCCCCGACAGCAGGTTCTTGACGCGTTCGAGGTCGCCGACTTCCAGCAGGAGGTCTTCGAGGCGGTCGCGGGCCCCCGACCGGAGGCCGCGGTAGTTGGCCTCACGTTCGAGTTCGCGGCGGGCACAGTCCGGGCAGATGTGCTCGTCGTCGGCCTGAATGGCCGTCTCGGAGGTCAGCGGCGAGTAGCGGCCCTTGCCGGCGCAGTACCGGCAGGTCCGGACCTGCTTGGCGTCGAGTTGGTAGCCGTCGAGCATCGCTTCGAGTTCCCGCCGTCCGTCGCGGGAGGTCTGCTCGGAGATGCGGATACGGCGAGCACGGCGGGCCATCTCGACGAACTGTTCGGGGCGGCGCGGCACCTCGTCGTCGCCGTCCTTGACGCGGAAGCGGCCGGGTCGCGGGCCGGCGCTCGTCTGCTTCATCTCGAGGCGCCCGCGGAGCAGTCGCTCGCCATCGCGGCGGACGACGACGGTGTACTCGTCGCGACCCTCATGCAGGAAGAGGGTATCGACGTCGGCGACCTGCTGTGACACGGGCGTCTGTAGTGTATCAGGGTATTTCAGTCGTCCGGGATTGGTGTGGACGGATGACACAGCGAGGCCCGCCTTATAAGACGGATCGTGTGTAATATTACCATACTGTCCTCCCCGCAGGCGCGGCGCGAGGGGGACGGCGAGGGGAGCACAATGCCAACCTACGTCCACCTGATGGAACTCGGCAAGGAGAGCCTCGAAACGATGGAGAAAAGCCCGGACCGACGGCAGGCGGCACGGGAGATGATTACCGGGGAGGGCGGCGAGTTACTGGCCATCTACTACACGTTCGGCCGCTACGACGTCGTCGCCGTGGCCGAATACCCGGACGACGGCGCGGCCGCCCGGGCGGCAATCACGTTCCGCGGCGAGGGCAACACGAGCGTCGAGACGCTACCGGCCTTCACCGAAGGCGAGTGGGACGAAGAGGTGGTCGAAAAGATGGAGTAGGCCAGTCGCCCCGACCGCCTACTCGTCGACCAGTTCGATGCTGTCGTCGCCGGTCGGCACCGCACAGATAAAGGAACCCTGCTGGTCGCTTTCGTTGCGGTACCAGTGGACCGTTCCGGCCGGGATGAGCAGCGAGTCGCCGGCGCTGACAGTGTGTTCTTCGTCGCCGCTCACGGCTTCGCCGTTCGCCCGAGGCGTCTCCGACGCCTCGCTGATCCCGACGACGTACTTGCCTTCGAGAACGTACTGCTCGTGTTCGATGTCGTTGGTGTGTTTCGGCACCTCGGCGCCCGCTTCGAGGACGAACCGGCGGATGGCGAGGTTCGGCGCGCCGTGTTCGGGGCCGACGAGCACGCCCTTTTTCATGCCCTCGGCGGCGTCGACGGCTTCGTAGTCGATGTCCTCCGCACGACGGAGCAGCGGCTTGGGTTCGGATGCGGTCATACCGTCACCTACCGCGGCAACCACTACGAAACCCCCGGTCCGACCGCGGGCGACCGGTCGGGCTTTAAGGAGACGGCGGCCCGACGGTGGGATATGAAGGGTTTTCGCGTCGGGAGCGCCTTCGGTATCCCGATCCGGCTTGACCTGACGTTTCTGCTCGTGTTGCCGGTGTTTGCCTACATTATCGGCGCCCAGATCGGCGAGTTGGTCGTCCTGCTCAACGACTCGGTCGCACTCGGTATCGACCCCGACGCGCTGACCGGGTCGGGACTGGCCCGCTACGGCATCGGCACTATCACCGCCATCGGCCTCTTCGTCTGTGTCGTCGCCCACGAATTCGGCCACTCGCTCGTGGCCCGGCGATACGACGTCCCCATCGAATCCATCACGCTGTGGCTGCTCGGCGGCGTCGCACAGATGGAGGAAATCCCCGAAGACTGGAAGACGGAGTTCAACATCGCCATCGCCGGCCCCATCGTCTCGGTTCTTCTCGGCATCGGTGCCTACGCCGCCTTCCAGTTCGTGCCGAGCGACGGCTTCCTGCTGGCGGCGACCCGCTTCATCCTCGCGTATCTCGCTCTCATGAACGTCGTGTTGGCCGGATTCAACCTGCTGCCCGGCTTCCCGATGGACGGCGGCCGAATCCTTCGGGCGTTTCTGGCCCGCGACCGCCCGCACGCGCAGGCGACCCAGCAGGCCGCGAAGGTCGGCCAGGCTTTCGCCGTCATGCTGGGCCTCTTCGGCCTGCTCGCCGGCTTCAACATCCTCCTCATCCTGCTGGCCTTCTTCATCTACATCGCCGCCGCCTCCGAATCCAAGCGGACGGTTATGAACGCCGCCTTCGAGGGAGTCACCGTCGGCGACGTGATGACCCCGCGGGACCGCCTCGACACGGTGTCCCCGAAGACGTCGGTCGCCGAGTTCATGGACCGAATGTTCCGCGAGCGCCACACCGGCTATCCCGTTACTGAGGGCGGGGCGGGAACCGCCCCGGACAGTGCGAGCGGCGACAAGCCGCGAGCGGGCGGCCGCCCCGTCGGCGTCGTCACCCTCTCGGACGCACAGCAAATCGACGAGGTCGAACGCGACGCCTACCGCGTCGAGGACGTGATGAGTCGCGACCTCCAGGCGGTCACGCCGGACACGCCGGTCATGGACGCCTTCGAGACGATGCAGCGCAACGACATCGGCCGCCTACTGGTCGTCGACGACGCCGAGGACCCGAACAGCCTCGTCGGCCTCCTTTCCCGGACCGACGTGATGACGGCGCTGGAAATCATCAAATCCGGCGGCCAACCGGGCGCTCAGCGACTCCGCAACGAAAGCCCGATGCCCGCCGAAACCATCGACAGAGAGCGCACCTAGAACTCACGCAGGTAGCCGCACTGCCGGCATTTCCATTTTCCCTCCTCGATTTTCTCGAACTGGGTTTTCTCGAACGGCCCGCCGAGGTCGTCCGGGCAGTCCGGGTTCGGACATCTATCCGGTGGCGCCCTCATATGTTATCACCCATCACGGTCGGTTGCCATATAATACCCCGTCGGACGCCCGACCGCCGCTGTCAGTCCGCCAACTCGACGTTCGAGGAGAGCCACGCCTCGGCCTCCTCGAGCGCGTCGACGTCGGAAGCCGTCAGTTTCAACCGATTGTGGCCGGCCTCCTGGTCGGGATAACAGCCGACCCTGACGTCGAAGCGGTCGCGTACCTCGTCGAGGCGACTCAGCAGTTTTGCCTCGGGTTCGTCCGTGTAGACGAACCGCGATTCGACGTCTCCCGAGAACTCGCCGTCGACCTCCTCGAACATCCGCTTCATCTCCGCGGGGATGCCGGGGAAGACGTAGACGTTTTCGAGAACACAGCCCGGCGACAGCCCCGCGTGATTGATGAGCGGCCGAGAGCCCTCCGGCAGGGTCGCCTCCTCCGCTGCGTCGACATCGAGGTCCGGATACTCCCCGGCGATGGCCTCCAGCGTCCGCTCGACGTCCGCGAGCGCGAGGTCGTCGACGGCGAGTTCGCGGTCGAAGGCCGCCGCGACGGCGTCCATCGTCACGTCGTCCGGCGTCCGGCCGAGGCCCCCCGTCACGATGACGGCGTCGAAGGCGTCGCTGTACCGCTGGACTGCCTCGACGATGGCCGCCTCGTCGTCGGGAACCGTCAGAATCCGCGCGACGGAGACGCCGCGTTCGGTCAACTGCGTCGCCAGCCACGTCGCGTTGGTGTTCTCCGTGTCGCCGGCGAGAAGTTCGTCACCGACCGTCAGAAGTGCCGCCTGCATGCCCGTTCGTCGGGGGCGCTGACGGTTAGGCCTTCTCACCGATGAGGCTCGACGGCCTTGTCAGGTCGCCGCTTCCAGTTGTGCGCGGTCGACATGTCCAAACTCCGCCTTCCGGTGGCAGGACGGACACAGCGAGACGACGTTTTCGAGGTAGTGGGCGTCTGCTTCGGTCGTGACTGGCGTCTCGACGAACGCCCGGACCGGCACGATATGGTGGACGTCCGGGTTCCGGCCGAGTTCTTCTTTCGACGTACCGCAGAGGACACACTGGTAGCCATCCCGTTCGAGCGCCTGCCTGCGGACGCGGTTCCATCCCCTGCCGTAGTTGGCCTCGACGCCGCCCTTCCAGTTCGGATGGCCCTTACCGGTGAACTCCTCGGATATCCATTCGTACTGACACTCGTCGCTACAAAAGACGTGTTCGCTGTTGATGTTGTTCTGCTGGCGGACGACCTTGGCATTACACCAGTCGCAAGCGAGTTCCTGTTTTCCTCCGGACCAGCGGGGGTTCCTTTCCCCTGAGACGTCCGGTCGATACCGCCAGTTCGCCTCTTCAACGCAGTCGCCACAGTATAAGCCCGTTTTCTCCGACGGATAGTAGTCGAATTCCGTACGACAGATTATACACTCGGTCGTTTCCTTCCCGCCGCTGTAATTGGGATTGTTTGCTCCAGCGAACGAGACGACCGCATCGCGACACTCGTCGCTACAGTATTTCCGTTTCGTCTCGGAGTAGAATTCGGTACGACAGTGGCTACACGTTCTATTCGGCAACGGTTCGTCATGGCCCTGACTGTGATGAACCCGAAGGCCACGCTCAGTGTCGAACGCTCGGTTACAGGTCGGACACCGATGCATAAATCCGGATTCTTCCCGATATCACAAATAGTAACGCACCGTGGAGAAAGAACTCACCGAGCGAATATTACCAAGGATAATTAGGTCCGGGTGCGGAAATTGAATCCGCCTCACAGCCGCCACAGGGCTGTAGGATGCCACTACCCCAACCCGGACACGCATGTAAATCTAAGCGCACTCCGCTTCATATACGTTACGACTTTTCCAACCTGTGCAACGTCTACGCATACCTGTCAGTCCATTTTTAAGCGCCGACCGACTAGCACCGATACCGTGGCGATTACGGACAAAATCTACGTGAAGAACCACCGGCAGTTGGCCTCCCAACTGGAGACGTCCTTCCCCAAGAGCGCCTTCTCCGGGGCGACGCTGGATATCCTCTTTACCGGCGACGCCCTCGCCAAACTCGACGACGCCTCCCGGGACCGTGCCCTGGAGTTCGCCGAGGATTTCCTGGACTGTGACTGCCAGTCCAATCCCCACTGTGGCTGTCCCCAGCGGAAGTTCATCGCCTACCTGCTGGAGTTACGCGCGGAGGGACTCGGTCCCGATGCCATCGTCGACGTGATGGGCGACGATTACATGCTGTATGCGTATCCCGGTGACGTCCTATCGTTCCTCGATAACGGCGTTCGGACGCTGGAGGCCGCCGAGCAACTGGCCGATGTCGACGAACGGCAGGAGATGGCCGAGAAGATTCGGCAGAAGAAACGCGAACTATCGGGCTAGGGTCGCCGAGGCGACGAATCAGCCGAGGCGGAACGGTTCTTCTTCGTTTTCCTCGCTATCGAGGTCTTCGAGCTGGATGACGTCTTCGGCTTCCTGCTCTTCCACCTGCTGGCTGAGTTTGGTGACGTACTGCTTGTACTCGTCGAGCTGCTCGCGGAGGTGTTCGGCTTCCAGTTCCAGCCGCTCGTGTTCGCGGACGAAGCTCTTCGGCACCTCGACTTTCGGCGGGAAGCTCTCGGCCGGCGAGGAGGTTTCGGTGGCGCTGCCCTGCTTGAGTTCGTGTTCGGGGACGACGCGCACCTGCCCGTCGTGAGCAACCAGCGTGTCGACGTAGTCCCGGAACACGGCTGAAAGCGAGATGTCCCGCTCCTCGGCTATCTCCCGGAGGGTCTCGAACGCGTCCTCGTTGACCCGAAAGGAGATAGTTTTGTTCTTGTTGCCCATAGCTAATCCCTAACTGAACGGTCCATCCATATAAGGGTTTGTCAGACGCACGCAAGCCTACTTTTACGGGCCAGTATGCAGCCAAGCGCTGACCCCTCAAAAGGAAATTTCCGAGTCCAGAATGTCGAATCTTGAACGTTCTTAATGCTACCAACGAATCGCCACCTATGCGCCGCCGCGCATTCCTCGCGTCCGCCCTGACCGCCGCCTCCACCATCGCTGCGGGATGTGGTGCTGTCGAATCACGAACCGAACACACGGACCCAACGATAAAAACCGATGACAATCCCCGGGATAACGCGAAGTACCTCGAATTTCGCGGAGAGAGCGGGGAACTCGCCACCGTGGGCGTCGACCCCAGGTTCGACCCCCTGCCGAGCAATCTCTTCACGACGATTTCGCACCGTGAGGACACCGAACTGCAGTCGTTAACACAACGGTTCGCGGCACCGGACGGTGACGGCACGCCGCCGCGACTCTCGCTCCGAGGGCCGTTTATGGGCGACCGCGAACCCCACCCGTCCGTATCACTGTATCGGGAGGGAGCGGCCGCAGTTGTCGAAGTCCACCGGTTCGGCGAACTCGCCGACGAGACCGTGTTCATAGACCTCCCGGTCACTCGATGGCCTGAGTCGGCCCGCCGACTCGTCGTCGAGAGTACCGTCGAACTCACCGAGCCGGGGCTAACAGACCGGACGCACGTCCTCGATGGCCGATTCGAATTCGAGTTCGACGATGAATGAACGGCGTTCGATTGGTTCGGCGCTGTCGACGTAGCTTCGTCGCGAGAGCCTCGTGAACTGTAAATAGCGCGCTTAAAAGGGAGACACGCCAGCCCGTACCAGCGAACGAAAACGGGTTTACCGACGGCCGACTCACCCACACCCATGATACTCCCGGGCTCCGCCTCACAGGACCTCGCCGCGGCGCTTGCGGCCGAACTCGACGAGCCGCTCGCCGCCGTCGAGTACGACCGCTTCGCCGACGGCGAGCAAATCGTCCGCGTCCCCGAGTCGGCCGACCGTGCGGTCGTCGTCGCCTCGACCGTCTCCGATGCCGCCCACGTCCAGTTGCTCCAGTTGCAGGACGCCGCCCGCCAGCAGGCCGACGAGGTCGTGACCGTCCTACCGTACATGGGCTATGCCCGGCAGGACGAACCCTTCGAGGAGGGCCAGCCGGTCTCGGCCCGCGCGATGGCGAAGGCGATTTCGACCGGCACCGACCGCGTACTGACGGTCAATCCCCACGAGGACGCCGTCTGTGACTTCTTCGACGCCCCCTGCGAGTCGGTCGACGCGGCAGGCCGCCTCGCCGAACCGCTGCCCGACCTCACCAGACCCCTCTTTCTCTCACCCGACGCCGGGGCCATCGACCTCGCTGAGACCGTCCGGGACGCCTACGGGGCCGGTGAGACAGACTACTTCGAGAAACACCGCGTTTCCGATACCGAAGTCGAAATCCAGCCCAGCGACGCCGACACGACGGGCCGGGACGTCGTCTTGGTCGACGACATCATCGCCACGGGGTCGACGATGAGCAGCGCTATCGCCCAACTGTCGGGGCCATCCCACATCTTCGTCACCTGCATCCACCCGATGTTGGCCGCCAGCGCCCGGACGAAACTGGCCAACGCGGGCGTGGATGCGGTCTACGGCACCGACACCATCGAACGCGCCGTCTCGGCGGTCAGCGCCGCGCCGGCAATCGCCGAGCACCTCTAAGACCGCCGCGCGAGAAGAAGGCTGCCCGCGAGCACGAGTGCCGCGAGGCCGGCGCCGAGGCCGGACCCGCTGCCTTCGGTGGGCGTGGCTCCGTCCCCCTGCCGGGAAGTGCCGCCGGGTCCAGCCGTCGACGTTTCGGGAGCGGCCGTCTCGTCGCGGACCGTCACCGTCGTCGACCGGTCCCCGGCAGCAACTGTGTACTCGCCCGGGCTATCGAAACGCGTCGTCGTGGCGACTGTCGTCGTTCCGTCGTCGATTTCTACCGCTTTCGCGTCGATTCGCTGGCCGTCGACCGAGAACTCGACGTTGCCAGCGGCCGGCCGGTCGGCCGACGATTCGACGGTCGCTTCTATCGTCACCTGCTCGCCGAGCGCGGCATCGGTCGGTGCGACGCTGAGGCCGGTCACTACGGGGTCGGCGGGCGCCTCGACGGTGACCGTATCGGTGGCGCCGCCGACGCTGATGGCGTAGTCGCCGGTCGCATCGAAGGCTCGTGAGAACTCGACGGTCGTCTCCTCGTCGGGCGCGAGCGTCCCGGTTTCGGTCGCGACGGTCTCGCCGTCGACGGTGAACTCAGCCGTGAAGTCGCCCTCCTGACTGCCGACGTTCCGGATACGGACCGTCGGCCGAAGCGTCTCGCCGGTCACGATACGCGGCTCGTCGAGAGCGGTCGTCCGGTAGGGGCCGTCGACGCCGAAGCCGACGAACGCATAGCGCATCTGGGGGCCGCCGAAGGCCGCGACGTGTTCCTCGCGGCTCCAGACCGGCGGCGTGTCCGTCGTCTGGGTGAAGCGTTCGGCATCCGACCGGATATCGACGTTGCCCGCCTGCTCGATGGCATCGAGAAAGGTCTGCTGGGTCAACTCCTCGTTCGGTTGGTTGAACTCACGGATGGCCGCATCGAGGGAGCTATCGGCGTCGGTTCGAAGCCGCCGGTCGAGGTGGCCGAAGACGAGCGCCCCCTTCTTGTAGTTGCCGCGCGTGCCCTCCCACGTCGCGGGGTCGGTGAGTTGGACGTCGTCGTAGCGGTCCGTGGTCCCATCCTTCATGGCGCGGCGGAAGTCCTCGTAGTCGATGTAGCCCTGTTCGTAGGAGATGAGCGCCGCATAGTAGTTGGCCATCCCCTCGATAGTCCAGCGGGTCTTCTCGGTCCGGTCGTAATCCTGCCGGGTGTGGACGTACTCGTGAACCCACGTGTTCGAGGGGGTATCGAGCCGTTCGACGTCGCGAACCCACATATCCGAATCGCCGCGCTGGAGGCCGGTCGCGGCCCAGTCGACGGTCGAGGGGACGGTGAACACGAGCACCTCGGCATCGCGTTCGCCGCCCACGATACGCCGCGAGGAGGCTTCGAAGGCGTCGAGTACGTCATCTGGCGACTCCCGCATATCGCTGTGGTCCGAGACGATGAGCCGGAACCGCTGGCCTGCGGCCGTCCGGTCGTGTTCGGTGTACGGCCCGAGATAGGCCATGTGGGAGCCGGCGATTCCCTCGCCGTCGACGGTGTAGGTCCGGTCGACCTCCGCCTGCACGCCGGACCACTGGACGCCGATGTTCGGCGTTCGGACGATGGCCCACTCGTCGGTGACCGCGTAGACGTACTCCGAACCCTGCCCGCGGTCGACGGTGTCGTTGCCCTCGTAAGCGTAGCGAAGCGACGGCTGGTCGGTCTCACGCGTCCACTCGTAGGTGTTCGGGTCGCTCGCCGACTGCTGGAAGCCGTTCGTCTCGTAGACGTCGGTCCCCTCGGGAATCGTGATTTGCAGGGAGGTAATGCCGGTCGGGACCGTCGCCTGAGTACGAACGTCGACCGTTCCGGAGTCCGGCGACTCCGACAGCGTGCTGTCGATATCGATGGTCTCGGCGGCGGCCGGCGCGGCGAAAAGGGCGCTTCCCGCGAGCAGCACGCAGACGAGCAGCGTCGCGACGACGACCGGCCGGCCTGTCCTCATTTACTGGCCGGCTACGGGTTCGATAGTTATCCGCATGTCGGTGCCTTCGACGTCCCAGTCGCGTTCGTGGCCGTCGGCGACGTCGCCGAACTCCGCGGCCCGCACCTCGCTGGCGATGAGGTCGCGATGTTCGTCGACGAGGCCGGCCACCCGGTCATCGTCGATGTCGAGGTCGACGCGGATTTCGGCCTCGATATCGAGGTCGAGGTCCTTGCGCATCTCCTGGACGCGGCGGATGACCTCGCGGGCGTAGCCCTCCGACTCGATGTCCTCGGTCAGCGACGTGTCGACGTAGACGACGCCGCGGTCGTCGCCGTCGACGGTGAAGGCCGTCCCCTCAACCGTTTCGGGGGTGTCGGTGTTGAACGTCACCATCTCCTCGGTGAGTTCGACCTCGCGACCGAGTTCCTCGACGACGGCTTCCTGCAGCGTGTCGACGCGCTGTTCGGTGACGGTGACGGCGTTGATGGCGTTCATCACGTCGCCGGCCTCGTCGCCGAACTTCGGCCCGAGGACGGACATGTCCGCGCGGGCGCTGTAACTGAGTTCTTCCCAGTCGGCGCCGGGTTCGACCAACTCGATTTCGCGGGCGTTCAGGCGGTCACGGAGCAGGTCGCGGTGCCGGTCGACGGCCTGTGCTGCCTCGTCGTCGTCCGCGGCCACGACCACGCGCGTGACGGGCCAGCGGAGTTTCCGCTCGGCCTGCTGGCGGGCGTTCGAGCCGGCTTCCTCGACGGCGTCGACGACCTCGATATCGGATTCGAGTTGCGGGTCGTGGAACCGTGCGTCGACCTCCGGCCAGTCGCACATGTGAACCGTCTCGTGGCCGGCATCGCCGGTCAGCGTGCCGTAAATCTCCTCGGCGACGAAGGGCGCGTAGGGCGCCAGCAGCTTCGTCGTCTCACGGAGGACGTGATACAGCGTCGCGTAGGCGGCCTGCTTGCTCTTGGAGTCTTCCTCCTCCCACATCCGCTCGCGGACGACCTGAATGTAGAACCGCGAGACGTCCTCGACGATGAACGAAAGCAGTTCGTCGAGACCCTTGTCCTGTCGGCGTTCCTCCCATTGGGTAGTCATCTCCCCGGTGACCGACTGGAGCCGCGAGAGGACCCACTCGTCGACGGTTTCGAGTTCGGCGTCGTCCAGCGAGACCGCCTCGGGGTCGAAGTCGTCCAGTCGCATGTACGGCAGCGGGAACCGGAAGACGTTCCAGAGGATGTTGAGGTCCCGCTGGCGGTTCTCCAGTTCGTCCCACGAGAAGCGCATGTCGTCGCCCTGCGGGGTCTGCCCGAGCAGGAACAGCCGCATCGGGTCGACGCCGTGCTGGTCGATGACCTCCTGGGGTTCGACGAGGATACCCTTCGATTTGGACATCGTCCGGCCGTCGGGCATCAGCGCCCAGCCGTGCATCAGCACCTCCTTGTACGGAATCTCGCCGAGTGCGGCCGACCCCATGCCGAGTTGCGACCAGAACCACCCGCGGGTCTGGTCGTGGGCCTCCATGATGAGGTCCGCGGGCCACAGGTCCTCGAATTGCTCCTCGTCGCTCGGGTAGCCGAGCGTACCCCACGAGGCCACCGAGGAGTCGAGCCAGACGTCGAAGACGTCGGGGACGCGGGTGTAGGTCGTCCCGTCCTCGGTGATGGTCAACTCGTCGACGGTGTCCTTGTGCAGGTCGACCGACTCGGGGTCGACGTCCTGGTCGACCCGCTCGGCGAGTTCCTCGCGCGTGCCGACGACGAGGGCGTCCTCGACGTCGCCCGACCAGTCCTCAGGAACCCAGATGGGGATGGGAATGCCCCAGTAGCGCTGCCGGGAGACGTTCCAGTCCGGCGACCCCTCGACGAAGTCACGGAAGCGGTTGTCGCGGGCCTCCTGAGGGTGCCATTCGCTGTCCTCGATGTTTTCGAGGAGTTCGTCTTTGATATCGGAGACGGTGATGAACCACTGGTCGGTCACCATCTGGATGATGCCCGTATCGCAGCGCCAACAGTGGCCGTAGTCGTGGTGGACCGTCCCGCGCGAGAGGAGCAGGCCCTTCGCCTCGAGGTCGTCCATGATCTCGTCGTCGGCGTCCTTGACGAACTGACCGGCGTACTTGCCGGCCTCGTCCTCGTAGACCCCGTCCGGGCCGACCGGACAGAAGATGTCGAGTCCGAGTTCGCGGCCGCGCTCGAAGTCGACCTCACCGTGGCCGGGCGCGGAGTGCACGAGACCGGTTCGGTCGGCTTCGACGTAGTCGGCCGTGTAGACCTGCAGGGCGTCGGCTTCGTTCGGTGAGTCCGGCACCTCGTCGGCCAGCGGGTGGTCGTACTCCCAGCCGACCATCTCCTCGCCCGAAACCTCCTCGACGATTTCGTAGTCGCCGTAGCCGCCCTCCTCGAGGACGTCCTCGACGCAGGACTCCTCGAGATAGAGCGTCTCCGTCTCGCCGCCGCGGTCGGCCTCGACGGCCACGTAGGTCATCTCCTCGTCGACGGCGACGAAGGTGTTGGCGGGTACCGTCCACGGGGTCGTCGTCCAGATGACGAGATAGCCGTCGCGGTCCCGAAGGGGGAACTTCACGTAGATGGAGGGGTCCTCGACGTGGTCGTATTCGACCTCGTTGTTGGCGATGGCCGTCTCACACCGGGGACACTGGCTGATGGACCGCTGGCCCTGCTCGACGAGGTCGCGGTCGTGGGCCTGCTGGAAACCCCACCACGCGGCCTCCATGTACTCGGGGTCGACCGTCTTGTAGGGGTCGTCCCAGTCCATCCAGACGCCGAAGGACTGGAAGTCCTCCTGAAGGCCGTCGAGTTGCTCCTCGGCGAAGGACTTGCACTCCTCGATGAACTTCTCCTCGCCGAAGGCCTCGATGTCCTTCTTGTTCTCGAAGCCGAGTTCCTCCTCGACGCGCGTCTCGATCGGGAGGCCGTGCATGTCGTAGCCCGGCCGGTCGGTGACGTTGTACCCCTGCATCCGGTGATAGCGGATGTAAGCGTCCTTGAGGGTCTTGTTCCAGGTCGTCCCCATGTGGGCCGCACCGGAGGTGTAGGGCGGGCCGTCCACGAAGAAGAAATCCTCGCCGTCCGCGCGGTGCTGCTTCGTCTTTTCGTAGGCGTCGACCGCATCCCAGTAGTCGAAGACCTCGTCTTCGACCTCGTCGGGGTCGTACTGGTCGTCCACCTCGGCGAACCTGCTCATATCCCATCCAATTCGCGCCGTTGTTAAAGGACAATCGGTACTGTGCGAGGGGTTCTACCGGGGACACAGCGGCGTACCGCTACCGAAAACTGCGACTTAAAAAAACGTCTCAGGCCGTCAGTTCGCGCAGTCGGGGCAGGACCTTCTCGGTGCCGACCGAATAGGCGGCGTACAGCGCGAGCGCGCCGATGACCACCAGCCACCCGGCGAAGAGGTGGTTGCCGGCCGAGAGGTAGGACAGACTGTTCAACTCCGCGAAGAGGCCGACGACGGCGAAGACGACGGTCCCGAGCAGGTAGCCGCCGAGTTCGAGCGCCGCGACCAGTAGTTCGCGCATAGCACCACTCGGCCGGTCAGTGAGATAGGCCTTTCGGACGGACCGAAAGGACTTCAACCGTCGATAAGCAACCGCGGACAATGAGTTACGGCGGGCGACAGCAGAACCTCGATTACGGACGCATCGCAAAACTCGGCTTCTTCGCGGGAGCCGCCATGTTCATCATCGGCGCCGTCGGCGGCGTCATCGGCCGCTCGCTGGCCGCGGGAATGCCGGACGTTGCCGGCCAGTTGTTCATCAGCCTCGAAGTCGTCGGCGTCCTCGTCGGGCTGCTCGTCCCGCTGGTGTTCGGTATCGTCCTCCCACTCGTCGAGTAACGCTTCTACCGATCCGTATCAGGCCGACACGTCGACCACGAGGTCCGACTGCAGCCACGTCTCGGTCCCCTCCCGGTCGAAAATGACGTAATCCCCGTTATCCAGCAGCAACGACGAATAGCGGCCGCTATCCAGGGCCGTCGACGACGCCTCGAAGGGCGAACCGGCATCCGGGGCAGGTGTGTCGTTCATCCTACCACCCAGAGGCTATTGGGGGATTTAAGCGTTCGCCAGAAAGCTACCCGGAAGCGGGACCCGAAGACTGACAGCACCCGAAGCCACACTACCGCCGGATGGCGACGTTTCCGGACCCCGAGGACCGTAACCCCCTGACAGCGGACTGCCGGCGCTGTCCCGCCCTCGTGGAGGACCGCACCTGCATCTCGTGGGGCGTCGGGTCGCTCGGTGCCACGCTCGTCGTCGTGGGCGAAGCGCCGGGCGCCGGCAACCCCGAGGCCGACCGCTGGCAGGGCGGCAACCACACGGGAATGGCCTACACCGCCCGCCACAGCGGCCGCCGGGTGCGTGACCTC
Organism: Natronomonas halophila; assembly: GCF_013391085.1. NCBI lineage: Archaea > Methanobacteriati > Methanobacteriota > Halobacteria > Halobacteriales > Natronomonadaceae > Natronomonas > Natronomonas halophila. The sequence continues at coordinate 1,071,417 of NZ_CP058334.1, forward strand.
TTCGAGGGACTGGGCTACGCGCCCGAGGAACTCTATTTCACGAACGCCGTCAAGTGCTTCCCAAGTGACGGTGAAGGCTCGAATCGCGAACCAACACCCGAAGAACGCGCGAACTGCCGGCCCTACCTGCTAGAGGAACTCCGAGAAATCGACCCCGCCTGCGTCGTGCCGACGGGCCGACACGCCACCGAATCGCTGCTGGCGGCGACCGACCGGCGCCTCGACGGCTTCCTCGATAGCGTCCTCACGCCCATCGAAACCGACGAACTGCCGCCGCTGTTGCCGATTCTTCACCCATCGTATCAGGACGTCTGGGTGTCGCGACTGAGCTACGAACCCGATGAGTACCGACAGGCCATCGGCAAGGCACTGGCTGACCTCGATGCCGGACCGCCCGCGTAGCGTGTCTTTATAAGCGAGCGGTGAGCACTCGTCGCCGAATGGCCCCGACAGAGCCGACCCGGCGTGCGGTTCTCGCCAGCGGGGTCGCCGGACTCACTTCGCTCGGCGGCTGTCTGGGCCGCTCGTCAGCCGACCCCGTGCCGCCGGGCAGCGACTACCCGATGGACCGATACTCCCCCGGGCGGGCCGCGAGAGTCGAGAACGCGCTTACACCGCCGGAGTCGCTGGCGGCCTCGTGGTCGCTGTCCGTCCCTGCCACGTCGACGCCGCCGCCGAGCATCCACGACGGGCGCGCCTACGTCAACGACTGGGAAGGCACCCTGTTCGCGCTGGATGCCACCGAGGGCACGACCGAGTGGTCGGCCAGCCTCGGCGACGACCGGGCAGGGGGTACCCGACCCACCGTCGACGATAGCGGTATCTACACCGCGACGCGGTACGGCCTGTTCGCCCACGACCACGACGGCACCCAGCGCTGGCACGCCGAGGACGTCAGCAGCGCCCGCGGTTCGCCCATCATCTCCGATGGAACGGTCTATATCACCTACGTCTCGACGGTCAAGGCCTTCGACGCCGCCAGCGGCGACCTCCGCTGGAGTCGCAAGCCGGGCGAGGCCTACGGCTCCGGTAACGTCACGCTGAATCGCACGCTCGCAGTTGCCGACGACACGGTCTATGCCGTCCGGGAACGCGGCGGCTACGACGTCCCCGACGTCTTCGCGCTCGATGCCGCCGACGGCGACGAGTTGTGGCACGCCGGAACGAATCTCGTCTACCACCGACCTGCCGTCACTCCCGGAGGTGACCTCGTGACCGTCGGCCAGCGGCAGGTCGAACCCGACGACCCCGACGAGCACATCGACGCGTGGGACGTCGTGGTCCGCTGGAGCGACGACGGCACCCCCGCGTGGCGAACCGAACTCGACGGCTACCGGACCTACACCCAACCCGCAGTCGATGGCGAGCGCGTCTACGCGCCGACGACGGAGGGCATCGAAGCCGTGTCGCTGTCCGATGGCGACCCGCTGTGGCAAGTCGGCGATGGACTCACCGGCGCGCCCGTCGTCGCCGGCGACCACGTCTGGGTCCGGGTCGGGGACACCAGCGATGGCGAACTCCGGGTCTACACACGCAACGGCGAGGCGGTCGCAACCTACGGCGACGTCCGCGCACGGCCCGCTGTGACCGCGAACGCAGTGTATCTGGTCAGGCCCGCGTCGGCCATCGAAACGCTACTCGGTGATACGAGCGAAATCGTCGCGCTGGTTCCGACATCGGGGGCCTGACTCGCTACCCGGCGCCCTCGGGGTGAACGTTGATAGGCCCGCCGCCCACAGACACGCGTATGTCCGAGCGAACCATCTTCGAGAAAATCGTCGACGGGGACATCCCCGCCCGCGTCGTCCACGAAACCGACACCACGCTGGCCTTCCTCGATGCCAACCCGCTGGCGCCGGGTCACACGCTCGTCATCCCGAAGGAGCGCTACAAGCGCCTGCGCGATACGCCGCCGGAACTCTCGGCTGACGTCTTCGAGACCGTCCGCGAACTCGCGCCCGTCATCGAGGACGCCGTCGAGGCCGACGCGACGAACATCGGCGTCAACGACGGCCCCGATGCCGGTCAGGAGGTCCCGCACCTCCACGTCCACATCGTCCCCCGATTCAAGGACGACGGCGGCGGCCCCATCCACGCCGTCGCCGGGGCGCCGCCGGACCTCGACGACGACGAACTGGACGTCATTGCCGAGGAGATTTCGACGGCCGCCAAGGACGCCTGACTCGCTGAACGACCCGGTCGCGTCAGTATCGGCCAACTCTCAGGACTCGTCGCGGGCGTCGTCGACCCACGCCGGACGGTCGAGGTTGGAATCACCGGGGACGAACTCGTAGGAAATCTCGTAGACCCGCGGGTCTGGACCCGTGAGACGTGCGAGTAGGTATTCGGCGTAAGACCCGGCGGGGTCGGTCACCGCCCACGAGACCGACGCCGATTCGACCGCGGCGGTGCCGGCATCGGTGCGGACGGTCCCCGAGGCGTCCGTAATGCGATACGGCTGAGTCCCCTCGTACCAGCCGTTTTGCGGCTCGTAGACGGCCGTTTCGGTCGAATTGCCGTCGACTCGTTCGTAGCGGGTAACGTGGAGGCTCCGGACGATAACCGACGCCGACCCGGGAATCTCGTCGGCCACGTCGGTCCCGTTCGACGCGACGACGAGGGAAACCCGCTCCGTCGTGGATTCCTCGCTGAGAAGTCGGCGGTCTTCGGTCTCCAGAATCTGGTTTTTCAGCCGTTCGGCGTCCGCTGCGTCGTCGATTTCGAGTCGCTCGTAGACGGTGGCGTTCGGCGACGCCTGATACTGTTCGGAACGAACTCCCGCCTCCTGGAGCGAGTGATAGCGCGCGCCATCGGCTGTCACCACGCCGTCGAACGCCAGTCGTTTCTCGCCGTCAACGACGATGCGGCCGCTCGCGCGGTAGGCATCGGCATCAGCGTCGCCGACCGTAAACCGCTCCTCGGCCGGCGCCGCGGCGTGCGGTTCTGCCGTGGTACCGGGATAGACGGCCGCGAGGACGAACGCGAGACAACACAGGGCCAGCACGCCGATGATGGCGCCGGCCGTCCGGGGTTCCATACCCAGGCGCACTTCCCGCATGGTCAAAAAGGTCGTTCCCCGAAGTTCGACGCCAATCGCTTATAAACGGGAGAAGATAGATAGCGTCGGCGGCACACACGGTTCGTGATGCCCTCCATACGCTCCATTGCGGTCAGCCTGCTCGCCGGGCTGTTGCACGCGGCGGCACTCCTCGTCGTCGCGCTCGAACTCGGATACGCCGTCGGTCCCGCCGAATACTCACTTCTCGGTGCCGCGTGGCGATACGGCGGCCTCGTCGTCCTCGCCGCCGTTCCCGTCTGGCTCGCGGTTCGACATCGCCTCGTCACTCCCCTCGTGGCGCTGGTTCTGACGACTGGCTACGTGCTCGGTATGGAACTGACGCCGCCCGGCCCGACCTTCCGTGACGTCGCGGAACTGGAAGGCCTCGCCGAACCGACCGGCTACATCGTCGTCGAAAACGGCCTCTACATCGTTCGGTACATGGTGAACGCGTCGGTCTGGACGGTCGGCTTCCTGTTTGCCGGGCTGGTCGAACACGCCATCCGGTCGAGATGGGACCGGCTTCCGACAGTACCCGACGTCCCGTCGTGGCTGTCGGTGCCCGCGTCCAGCCGGGATGCCGCTGCTATCGCCACCGGGGGCGGGCTACTCCACGCGGCCGCCATGACGTGGTTCGCGGTTCGCCTCGGCGTCTCGGTTTCGGGCGGGTTCGCGTGGGCCATCTACGCCTTCGGCGCCATGGGGATGTTCGTCCTTGCCGCCGTCCCGCTGTACCTGCTGGTTCGTCGGGAGTTGCTCGCGCCGATGACGCTTCTGACCGCGTTCGTGTTCCTCGACGCCCGCGCGGAGTTCACCGCGAGCGTTGAGGACCCACACGCGCTGTACTTCGGTGCCTGGTTCTTCTATCTCGGCATCCTGCTCATCGCGGCGGGTATCGAATACGGGATCTACCGCGTCGATGCCGCGCGACGGGTGCGTTCGCTACTGAAACCTAACTAGAATGGGAAACCAGTAAGGAGATTCGCCAAGTTTAGCAGCTATCGTCTACTGTATCGTTCAAACCGAGTTTGAAGATGTTATTCCGGTAGACGGGTTCGATATCCGCATAGTACGTGTGTAGGTAGCTATCGATCGTTTCTCGGCCACGGTCTTCCATCACCTGTGGCGTATCTCCCCGCATATACTTCACGAGTTCTCTGTTCAGATCCTGTTCGATCCGCCAGTACGTGGAGAACCGATGACGACCGAAGTGGCTCGTCACAGCACGATGTTCGTCAGTTTCAGCGTATTCCGGCCGGAAGACGTCAGTCCAGAGTTCGTTCGTATATTCCTGTGTAAGCTGGCTGTGAGTCGTCTGAGAGAGGAACACCCACGAACTACCGATATCTGGTCGCACCAGTAGATACCGGGATAGCAATTGGTCGAGTTCCTCGTCGATCGGCAGAACTCGTGGCTTCCGAGATTTGTTCCCCTCTCTTTCTTCCCGTGTTGCGATATACACCGCATTCGGCCGGTCGGAGACTGCGCTATGAGTGCCTAGCTCCGGATAGGCTTGTTTCAGTTCCGCGCTTTCGAGGTTGAAATCGCCAATCTGCAGATTACACAACTCGGAGGCTCGAAGGCCGAGCTTCAATTGGGTCGCGATTATAGCGCGGTCACGTAGGTGTGTGACCGAGGCAAGCATCGTCCGCAGTTTCGGAATGGGGATACGTGGTGGATCTTTCACTTCGGGGCGCTGAAGATCCATCTTCGACAGAACGACCACGAACGGGTTGAAATCCCGCGGATGCGGAAACACGCTGTCACTCTGCCAATACTGATAGATATTGGTCAGGCGACGGAGTTTGGTTCTGACCGTATCCGGCTGATTCTCTCGTTCTTCGAGGCAGTATTCGGCGAATGACCGGACATGTTTCTCGTTGGGACACGCAGGATGCCGCCCGTGTTCAGCCATATGATCACGCCACTGGCCGATAAGCCGTCGATACCCCGCCCGTGTACTCTCCCTGTAGTTCTGTCTCTGAAGGATTTCTACCTGAAAAAGTTCGAACGGGTCAACGTCACTTTCGGTGAACTTCTCGGCGTGTTTCGCAAGAGGATCCAGATTACGGTCAAAGGTCTCCGCTAGCTCTGCCCGCCGGTCTTCCACGGATGGCGCTTCGTCCGCATCACTCATCGATACCACCTCCAAGAGTGTCGTCGTTCCTACCCATTTTCACCCACCACATGGATTTTGCAATCTCGTGATTGGCTGCCGCCATGAGACACGGATTATAGACGTGTGGGTGGTCCGTATGCCACAACAGCCACCTGTAGAACTCCTCAAGCCGAACCCAATACTCCTTATACACGGTCATTAGCGTCCGGTCCGGGACGAGTTTCGCACACCAGAGTTCGATATCGTACGGATTCGCCAGCGCATGGTGACGTCCACGATCGGAGATATGTGTCTTCCAAGAGCGCTCCGTTTTCTGGAAGGTCTGTTTGTAGTGTTCGGAATCGGATGGTTCTATTTTCGCTTGCTGGAAATCGCTCCAGACATCATATCCCTCGTATTCCGAACGGTAACGCTGGAGACGATGCTTCGAAGGCACCGCATCAAGCTGTTTGTATGCACCTAATCGTCGCTCCGGTTTCGGGGATTTTCGTCTTGGCATCGGTATCTAACCCGGCTCTGTCAGCCGCCACCCGTGGCGGCTGACGAAAAACACCACCAGCGACGTTTCTCTCGGAGATTCCCGCTTACGAACGAAGAGTTCAGTTAGTCGAAGAGGTGGCACTGAACAACCCCTTCAGTCATCGTCCGCGTGGACCGGGGAGCCCTCTTCTTTATTCACTTGGGGGAGTTGAGAGGTTTCGTTCTCGATAACAGCCGTTTCCTGTGGTAACGCCCGAACCTCGATGCCCCGCCATTCCCCATCGATACCGAGTAATGCCTGCGAGTAGCCCTTCTCTTTGTCCCCCGTCACCGCATTCTGAACGAACCGCATCTGGGCGTGGTTCAGGTCGAATTTCTCCGCGATATTCGGATCCCTCTTGAAGGAACCAGAAAGCCCTCAGTCAGTGGGTTGTGCCTCCGTAGATGGTGTCCTGCCTGGAAGATCGGGGAGGGACAGATCCACGCGGCGAAGCAACTGGGCGTTGATGGCGACGATGACCGTACTTAGCGACATCAGGAGCGCGCCCACAGCGGGCGACAGTAGAATCCCGATCGGCGCCAACACGCCTGCAGCCAGCGGAATCGCGAAGACGTTATAGCCGGCTGCCCAGACGATGTTCTCCTGCATCTTCCGGTAGCTCGCCTTGCTCAATTTCACGAGGCGAACGACGTCCATCGGATTATTCTGCACGAGGATGACATCTGCTGACTGGACGGCGACGTCGGTGCCGCTTCCGATGGCGATCCCCACGTCTGCTCGCGTCAGCGCCGGCGCGTCGTTAACGCCGTCGCCAACCATCCCCACGAGCTTCCCCTCGTCCTGGAGTTCCTGCACTTTCTTGTCCTTGTCCCCAGGAAGAACCTCCGCGAACACCGTGTCGATACCCAGTTCGTCGGCGACAGCGTCAGCGACGTCTTGGGAGTCACCAGTCAGCATCGCCACCTCGATATCGAGGTCGTGCAGTGCGTCGACGACGGCGTAGCTTTCCTCACGAATCACGTCAGCCATCGCGAACGCGGCGATCAACTCCCCTCCGCGGACGAGATACACCACGGTCTGGGCGTTCTGGCCGGCTTCGTCAGCGAAGCGCTGGAGGTGGTCGGGGACCTCGCTGTCGAGCTGGGTCAGTAAATTCGGCCCGCCGACGTACACCTCGTCTCCGTTGACGTTCGCACAGACGCCTCGGCCTTTGATTGCCTCGAAGCCGGACGCGTCAGGTGAGGTAAGGTTTCGCTCGTTGGCGGCCTCGCGGATAGCTCGCGCGATCATGTGTTCGGAGTCGCTCTCGACGGCCGCCGCCAGCGCGAGTGCATCGTCCTCGTCGACGCCGTTGACAGTCGCCATATCGACGACGCCGTGCTCGCCTTCGGTGAGCGTCCCTGTCTTGTCAAAGATGATGGCGTCCAGATTCCGTGCGTCCTCCATCGCGATGCGGTCGCGGACGAGCATCCCATTACGAGCAGCGAGTGATGTGTTAATCGCGACGACTAGCGGGATGGCGAGTCCGAGGGCGTGCGGGCAGGCGATGACGAGTACCGTTACGACGCGCTCGATAACCGTTGCGTTGAACGAGACCGCAATCGTCCACGCGATTGCTGTCACGACTGCCGCCGCGAGGGCAACGTAGAACAGCCAGCCGGCAGCCCGGTCGGCCAGCACCTGCGTCTTGGACTTGCTCTGCTGGGCTTCCTCGACGAGTCGCATGATGCCCGCAAGCGTCGTCTCCTCGCCCGTCGCACCGACGCGGACGCGGAGACTGCCGTCGCCGTTGATCGTCCCGCCGATGACCTCGTCGCCGGGTTCTTTCGAGACCGGTTTCGACTCGCCGGTAATCATCGCCTCTTCGACGTCCGAATCTCCCTCCTCAACGATGCCATCAGCAGGCACACTCGCGCCCGGGCGGATGAGCACGAGGTCGCCCTCGGAGAGTTCACTAACGGGGACATCTTCGGTGTCACCGTCATCGGTGATCCGCTCAGCGGTATCGGGCATCAGCTTCGCCAACTCGTCGACTGCGCTTGAGGCGCGTCGAACGGATCGCATTTCGATCCAGTGGCCCAGCAGCATAATGTCGATCAGGGTAACGAGTTCCCAGAAGAACGCTGACTGCGTCGGGAAGACCACGCTCGCGAGGCTGTAGACGAACGCGACGGTGATCGCCATCGAAATCAGCGTCATCATCCCCGGCGACCGGTCTTTCAGCTCCGGGACCGCCATCTGGAGGAACGGAATCCCACCGTACGCGAAGACGATTATCGCGAAGACGGGGTTGATCCACTCGCTACCCGGGAATGCGGGGACGGAGAACCCGAGCCACTCCTGGAGCATTTCGCTGTACAGGAGGACCGGGATCGACAGGAGCGTCGAAACGAAAAAGCGCCGCCGGAACATCTGTTCATGGCCCTCGTGCATCCCGCCATGCCCCTCACCGTGCCCCTCGTGTGACCCGTGACCGTGCCCTTCGCCTTCGTCTCCGGCGTGCTCGTGCTGTTCGTGGAGCGCAGCCTCCCCTTCTGCAGTAGGATGAGCCTCTTCCTCCAGTAACTCCTGTTCTACCCGTTGCTCGTCGGACTCGACGACCGCTTCGTCGGACTCGCCGTGTCCGTGCTGGTGACTGCTGTCATCCTGCTGGTCTTCCTCTCTCGGGGGATTCTCATTTGTGTCTTTGTGGTCGTCCATAGATCATGTTCTCTTTAGAAGTGGATTCGCTTGCTTCCTGAATGTTCGGACCCTGAGACCGTGCAACGGAGTCAGTGTGGACAAGCCCCGAAGAGAACGGTTGAATCGTTCACTTAAGAGCGTTCTATGTTATCCTCTGATCGGGATATACTCAGGTCTCAACGGTGTATCCGGCGTCTTCGACGGCTTCCACGAGGGTTGCGGTATCTGCGTCACCATCAACCTCCACCTGATCGTCCTCTTGATCTGCGGTCGCGTCGGTCACACCGGGTACATTTTGAAGTGCTTCTTCTACTGTCTGTTCACAGTGGCCACAGGTCATCCCTTCAACGCTGATAGTCGTCGTCATACGAGTGTACGTATGGTCCCTCCCTTTAGCGGATTTCTCCTTTGGTCGATTGGTTCGAGAGCCAGGTTGACTTTAGAATCAAAACGGATATCGCCGTATACATTTATTTACCCGATAGTATCGTACTACCATGCGCGACCTGGATGAAACTGACCTCGAGATCATTCAGCTACTGATGTTGGACGCTCGTCGACCGTACAGTGAGATAGCGGATGTTGTAGACCTCTCTGCGCCGGCTGTGTCGGATCGAGTCGAACGACTACAGGAGATGGGGATTATTAATCGTTTCACGCTTGACGTCGATCGCTCACAGCTCCGAGGCGGAATTCCGGTACTGATTACGCTCGATGTCGAATCAGACAGCCATAGCGCTGCATCGATCAAAGACGATCTCATCAACGAAGGCGCCATCGAACACGTATTCACCACGGCCGAAGCTGACCTAGTCCTGTACGCCAGAGTTCCAGATACTGACATCGCAGGCTGGCTTGCTGATACCATCGACACCGGAGCAGTCGACGACTTTGAGGTAACGCTTCTCGCAGGCGCTAACTGGGCACCAGAATTGGGGGAAATGGAGTTCGCGCTCTCCTGCGCTCAATGTGGAAATACAGTTGACAGTGAAGGAACAGCCACCCGCATCGATGGAGAGCTGTACCAGTTCTGTTGTCCATCGTGTGAGGCTCGGTTTGAAGAGAAATACGAGCAACTCCGAGAAGAGGCTGACTGACTCGGGCGCGCCCGCACCCGCTTCGTAATCGGGAGTTTTGCTACTGATTAACTGAACCCCTGAGTGGGAGCGACAGAATACGGAACCCGTGTATATGGTTGTAGCCGCAGACCTACGTCTGCAACGACGCGTTCCCAGTGTCGGCTCACGCCGACGAAAACGATCTCACTCCGATCACTCAACGTCCGTCGCCTGATAGAAGACCAGCACGCCGACGACGAGGAGGGTGACGGCATATACGACGGCACCGCCGAAGTCCCACGCGTCGATGCTCGACGTGAATGCCGCGTCGAAGAGCGCGTTCGTCGCGTAGTGGCTCGGCAGTAGTGTCGTCCACTCGGGCGCGTCGGTCGCGAGCGGAGTCTGGAACAGGAGAACGTCGACCATCGGCGAGAACAGCATCACGTACACCCCGCCCAGCCGACCCAGAACGATGCCGACGACAACGCCGAGGATACCGTACGTGAGCCCAACCACCAGCGTCGCGGCGACGAACGGAACGATCGATTCGGGCGTAAACGCGAACACGGCGACGAGGACCGACGCCATCGTGACGACGACGATACCGAGTCCGAGCGTGCCGACCCGTGAGACGACGAGGTCAGTCGCGGTATAGCCGGCCAGCCGGAGCCTGTCGTCGGCCGCTTGCGACGTCTGGACGAGGAACAATCCGACGATTCCCGAGAGAATGGCGAAGGTTACGGGCGTCATGAATGCCGCCGCGAAGTCCGTCATGGGGACAGTGATCCTCGTTCCGTCAATGGTCGCGGGGACGTCGACATCCGGGACGAGCAGGACGAACGCGCCGATGATGTACGCCGGCAGGAACACGAGCTGCGCCAGTAGGACCGGTGTCCGGCGGAACTCTCGAACGCTCATCCTCATTGCGGTCGTGACGCGGCGGTTCATCAGGCGTCACCTCCTGACTCGATCTGGTATGTGTACGCGGCCACACTCAGGAGGGCAAATAGCGAGAGGTGGCCGAGAGCTGGGACGAGGTGTTCGGTCGCTAGCGAGCCCTCGACGACGGCCTGCGTCACGATGGCGTGAGGGTGCGCGAGCGGTGCGAACTGCGTGATGCTATCCTCGATGCCGAACAGGCCACTCGCGAAGACGTTGTCCACGTCGGCCAGGATGACGAGCAGGAGTGAGCCCTCGAGTTCCCTGGGGAGCATGCTGCCGACGACGATGCCGAGCAGGCCGTATATGGCACCGGCTATCGCGAGCCCGCTGAACGTGGCGATTGGTGCTGTGATCGGATCGTCGACGAGAACAACCAGAGAAAGCGTGGCGACCACCCCGACGACGGCGCTCGCTACGGCAACGGTCGCGAACCGTGCGGTGACGAGTTCGACGCCGCGAAAGCCACAGATGGCGAGTCTACGGTCGGCGTGGCGGGCGCTAATCATCTGGAAGAGGCCTAGGACGCCCGCGAGCGCGCCAGTGGCGAACACGGCGCCGGTGATTCGTCCGACTGTCGCGACCGACCCGCTCACCGCAAAGATCCCGACGTCGGGGAACTGCCCCATGCCGACGCCGTAAATCTGGATCGACAGCGCCGGTAGGACGACCAGCAACACGACGGTGAACGGCTCCCGGATAAACGAACGCGCGCTCGCTTGGATTCCCGCAAGGGTCCGGTGAACGCCGCTCATTTGCTCTCCTCCTGGCCGGCGGTCGCTCGCTGACCGCTCCGGCGCCAGCCTCGTCGACAAAGGAGGCGGTCCGCTCACAGGCGACGCCGTCGTCTGTCGGGTCCGGGTTGAGGCTTTCGTCGTCGCCGACAATTGGGTCCGAATCGGTGAACACGAAGCCGAGGCCGTCCTCCTGCCCGAACTGTACTTGCTCACGGGCCGTCTCGAAGGCCGCCCACGTCTCCGGGTCGGTCGTCGACGCGAACTCTCCGCTGGTCGGGTCGATCGGTATCTTCGTCGTCTTCCCATCGCGTTCCTCCGCGTGCCAACAGAGCCATTGGTCGTACGCCAAGAGGGTATCCGGGATTGCATCTTGACTTGGTGGCGATTCGACCATTTATTTTCAAGTTCTAGTACGTATGCTAAGATATTCGGTTCACGGCGGTAGTTGCAGTTCCTACACCCCCTCATGGAAGAAGGATATAGGGTGTAAACGCTCCGTACAAACCGATCCGGTGGGTGTACATGCATCCGAAATCCCCGCAATATAGCTGTAATCTAGGTGTGTAGAACTTCCAAACGTCCCCAGCTAATCAACATCATAGCGATACCAGTCTCCATCATTCCCCACTGTTTCGGGTCGAACGCCACGATACTGAGAGTCAACGCCCGTTTTTGAGGATTCAGAGAAGGGTGTAGACTGACGACAAATCGCGTCTCGCTACAGGTATCGGTATTTCTGAAAGCCGCCTACACCCCCTGAAGTATGGGGGTGTATCGCCGTTTTTCCAGAATTGAGATATGGAATGCTCGGCGACTCGTCGTCATCGTATTCGCTTCGTGAAATCAGATTTTCCGCGAAGAACCCCTCTGACAGCGAGTTACGAATTGCGTCCTGCTCTCGCTTCGGTGAGTTCCAGATGCTGTTTCGCAAACCGGGTTTACACCCTTGCTCACGACTCCTATTGCGGACAAATTGCTGTATGTACACCCGGGCAGACGCCGCTCAAATCCTCTTTAACCCAGAGACTTCGATATAGAGGGATGTACTTCGTTTATAAAAGGAAAGAGAGGATGACCAACCACCGTCCGAGTTGGACTCGCTCGATTCGCGTTTTCAGACCGTCCGTAGGTGGTCCGTCTTCGGTTCGTAGACGTCACCCTTCTGCCGCAGTTTCTCGATTTCGTGTTCGGCCTTCGAGCGCTCGGTGCCCATCTCCTCGGCGCGGTCCAACACTTCCTCGATGGGCGCGCCCTCGTCGTACTCCTCCTCGATTTCGCTGATGAGGGATTTGATGTCCTTGATGCGGTCGCGCTGGCTCTTGGATTGACCCGTCTCGACGACATCGGCGTCGAACTCCCCCGTCTCGGGGTCGACGCCGATGTCCTGCAGACACGACCGGACGATTTCGATGACCCGCGTCGCGTCTTCCTGCTCGACGGAATCCGCGAGGCGCATCCGGGCGGACGCCTCCGCGAGGCGAACCAGCGCCTCCAGTTTCCGGGCCGTCACGGGAACTGGCGCGTCGTCGTCCTGCCCGCGGGCCCGCAGGTCGACGTAGAAGTCCCGAATCTCCTTTTTGGCCTCCTCGGTCATCGTCGGATAGCAGTTCCGCTTGGCGTAGGCGATGTACTTCCGGAGGAGTTCGGCCTCGATGGTCGGTTCGACCTCCTCGGTGACGTTGGCGACCTCCTCCTCGGTGACGTTCGAGGTGGCGGTGTTCTCCCGATGGGTGTGCAACTCGCCGGCGTAGTTGGTGTTGATGATGTGCTCGGCGAGGTTGGCGTCCTCCTCCTCGTCGGGCTGGTCCGTGACGGTGAATATGAGGTCGAACCGGGAGACGAGCGCGGGTTCGAGATCGATTTGCTCGCCGATGGGTTCGTACTGGTCGAACCGGCCGTATTTCGGGTTCGCCGCGCCGAGCAGCGAACAGCGGGATTTCAGGGTTGCGTTGATACCAGCTTTTGACACGCTGATGGAGTTGTGGAGCACGACACCTTGACTGACGAACGTGTTCGTCGGTTCGACGGTCACGTCGTAGACCCACTCGCAGGCGTCTTCACCTTCGTTCGGGACCGTCTCGACGTCACGAACGCGGTAGTATCGTAGGTCACACCGCTTTTCGAGCGCGGCGGCACGACGGTCGAACTCGTCGAGGGCCTCATATACGGCTTCGCGGGCGCGGTTCGTCAAATCAGCACGTCGTGCGGCGTCGTAGCCGTCGTCCTCGGCGTAGTGAATCGCGCTAGAAGTTTCGTCGTCGAGACGCTCCGCGAGTTGTCGACCCGACCAGCCGACGGCCTCGCGGACCGAAGCGAGGTCATCAGCACCTCCGAGCGCGTCCTCGATTTCCTCGGCGTGCTTCCGCAAATCCGTGAGTTCCCGCTCGACCGTCTCGACCTGCACACCGAATTCCTCATCGAGATGGGAGCGGAATTTTCCCGTCAGACTGACGCCAAGCAGGCGTTTCAAATCACGAATCTCACGTGCCGCACTCGTCGGCAACACGTCGTGGTGGCGCTTCGTCTCGTTGCTCCGCTCGACGAAAGCCATCGCGTCGTCATGTCGGTCATCGGCAGGTTCGACGACGCGCTCGACGAACCGCTCGGTCGAATCACCCATCACGTAGATCTTCCACGAATCCTCGACGCTGTCGTGATGAATCCGCGAGGCGACACCGATCTTCGAAAGCGCGTCGGCGTAGTCCTGCGCGAGGCCTTCGGAGGCAGTCGAGAACGACATCGCCTCGCTTTCGACACCGCCATCACCGGCAAATGCCCCCACGAGGAACCGTCTGATTTCCTCCTCCGATGCACCGAGCACGCGTGACGGAATCCGCTTGTCCCGTGCCGTATGCATGAACTCGGGGAAGTTGCTCTCGAACCAGCGATACAGTTTCGTCGAAACCCACCGCTTTGTCACCGTACCGGCCTCGTTCGTGGTATCGGTGCTCTCCATGCCGAACACCGACTGCATCAGGCCATCCATCCGCTCCAGCAAACGTTCGTCCTGATTCGAGAAGCCGATTTCGTGAGCCGAACCGGCATAGGAGTGGCCTTCGGCAATCAGGAACCCGAGGATCTCCGCGAGGTCACCGGAGAGTTCCGATGGTAGGTCGATGTCCTTCTCCTTGCCGACGTGGGGCTCACTGGCGAGTTCGACCGCCGCGCTCGAATTCGGTAACTTCCGGGGCGCAGGTACGAAGGCACCTTCCTCGATATCTCGTGCTTCGACGGTGCCGACCTCGCCACCGTCGTCGACGAACATCGGGTGTTCGGGCGTCACGGTGACTTCCCGGCCGTTCGAGAACGTCACCCGGACGAACTCGTCGGGCGCCTCGTGACGGCTCACGCGGTCGACCGGCAGTTTCGTCGTCTCGTTGGTCTCGAAGTCAACCGAGTGCACGCCGATATCGTCGACCGGGAGGATTTCGCAGTTCACTCCATCCACCACTTCATCGGAGTTCGTCGCCATCTGGCTGTCGACGAATTCCCCAATATCGACCCGACGTCCGTCGGAAAGTAGAACCTCAGTATCCGGATGATAGGACTGCTGCTCTAGTGCTTCGTGCATGGCAGAACGGTCCTCCGGGCGCATCTTGTCGAGTTCGTCCACCGCCGCAATCCCCTGGTCCGCGAGCACGAGCGCGCCGGCTTCCAGCGTCCATTGCTGGCCGTCGCCGAAGTCGTCGCGAACCGCGGCAGCGGTCAGACCCGCACTCGATGAACCCTTACCGGAGGTGTAGACCGAGCGTGGTGCGAGGTTTCGGACGTACTGAAGCAGCTGCGATTTCCCCGTACCGGGGTCACCGATAAGAAGCATGTGCAGGTCGCCACGAATCCGGGAGCCGTCCGGCAGGTGTTTCGTAACGCCGGAGAACAACTGCATGATGATGGCGAGTTTCTGCTGTTCGTAGCCGTAGATGGAGGGCGCCATCGACCCGACCATCTTCTCGTAGATGTCGTCGTCGTTGGAGAGTTCGATGATTTCCTTCTTGTCCTCGTCGGTGATGTTCATGTCCTCGAACTGCTCGTCTTCGATTTCCACCGAGAGGCCGTCCATGTAGACGTCGAAGATGGGCGATTTCTCCTGATTGGATTCCTGCTGGTCGAGGTGGAGAATCCCCGAGACGCGGACGTGGTCGCCGGCGGTCACCTGCCCCGTGATGTCGTCCTCGATGTGAATGTCGATGCTCTGGGGCGTTTCGCCACCGCGGAGGCCTTCGGGGGATTCCTGCACGCGGAGTTTCTGGGCGTCGACGAACTCCGATTGGTCGAAGTTGATGTTGAACGGCCCCTGGCGTTCACACCCCTGACACTCGTGGGGTTCGTGGAACTCCCCGGAGGTCTGGGGGATGCGCGTGAGGGTGCCACAGCGCTGACACTCGAAGGCTGCCTCGGTGACCTTCGGGCGGACGTCGGTCGCTTTGCGGACGATACCGGAGACGGAGATGAGTTGGCCGCGGTGGCGCGCTCGGATATCACGGATGGCGGTGGACGTCTGGAGGTTCTGGACGCGAACGTGGGCCTGCCCGAGTTTGACGTCGACCGGGAGGTCGTAGAGTCGGAGCGCCTCCTCGGCGTAATCGCGCATCTGCTCGGGTTGGGCGATGAAGTCGTCGGCGAGGTCCGGGTCGAAGCGGTAGAGGTCGTCCCAGTCGATGTACAGCGAGCGCTGTTCGTTCGGGTACTTCTGGGCGAGTTCCCCGATTTCGTTGCGATAGTAATCGCGGTAGAACTGCTCGAACTTGTCAATGACTTCCGTGTTCTCCGCGCGCGCCATGAGAGTACTCCGTCTTGGCGCCTCACCGAATAAGAAGTTTCGCAACCGGGGTGAAAGTAGAAGGTACGTATTTATATAGAGGCAATCGTCCCGGATTCCGGTCCGAAGCGAACCGGCTCTCGAAGAGGTGCTGTCAGGCCCGAAGTTTCATATCTCGATAGGTGGTAGCACTCAACGAGCAACTCATGAGCAAAACTCCGTCTCGCAGCCGGCACTCGTCCGTCATCGAAGCGGAATTTTCGCTTCAGGGGTCGAAGTACCCGTTCGTAGGCGTCTCCGAGACGGAATCCTGCACGTTCGAACTCGCCAAGATACTGCCCCGCTGCGGCGGCGAATACTCGGAGTTCTTCAACGTTACCGACGTCCGTCCGGGCCGTATCATGGATGCTGCGGCCGGCAACGAACTGGTCGAGGTTGACCTCCTCAACGAATACGACGATGGCGGCCTCTTCGAGTTCCAGGTAGGGACCAGCTGTCCGGCCGTGACGCTCGCCGAACTCGGCGCCCACCCGCGGGAGGTCCACAGCAGCGACGGTGACGGCCGCATCGTCGCCGAGATCCCGCCGCAAAACGAACCCCCGGAAGTCATCAAAGCGTTCCTCGATGAGGTTCCGGAGGCGGAGTTCACCGGAAAACGGACGAAGGAGACCATCACGCCGCTTTTCACCCCGGAAGCGATTCAGCAGGTGCTCCATTCCCAGTTGACCGACCGACAGCTCGAACTGCTGGAAGCCGCCTTCGAGGCGGGCTACTACGACTGGCCGCGGCGCTGTACGGGCGAGGAACTCGCCGAGGAGTTCGACATCTCGTCGGCGACCTTCTCCGAACACATCCACACCGCCGAACGGCGACTGCTTACCGTGCTGTTCGATGGGTTGAATTCACCCTGAAAGTGAGGCTACCCGAAGGGTTCGGACGTTTCGGTTTCGCGATCAGGATTCGTCGGAATCGAGCCGTGAGACGGTCGTTCGGCCGTCCGCATACACCGTTACCTCAGTGCCTTCGTAGCGGAATCTGGCGAAGCCATCCGAAAGCGCCGTCCCGTGGGGGTCCTCCCGGGCGAACAATTGGTCGAGCGCGTCCGAATCGATTACCTCGTAGAGCGGTTGCATCTCATCGGGCGCCGTCGCCGTTGCTTGGGAAACGGCCTTGATGACGCTATAAGACGGCGACAGGTCCGCTTCGGCTCGGTTGATAATGTACACC
This sequence comes from Natronomonas halophila, assembly GCF_013391085.1. NCBI lineage: Archaea > Methanobacteriati > Methanobacteriota > Halobacteria > Halobacteriales > Natronomonadaceae > Natronomonas > Natronomonas halophila. The sequence goes on from NZ_CP058334.1 coordinate 1,088,477, forward strand.
TGCGTCTCCGGGTCGAATTCCGCAACGGCGTCGACTCCAAGGCGCTCGGGTATTGCCATGATAGAGGACTAGTAAGGATTGGCAATAGCCATGGTCCCTAAGCATCAAGGGTTGGATAGAGATGTAGGCGTCGTGAGACGTCGATTTAGCCGGGGATTCTGCGGAGAGCAAGAAGGACAGCAACCAACGCGGGGGGTGGGTCCCGCTTAGAACGGGAACAGCGAGTCGGCGTCGGTATCGCGCTCGATGAGTTCGATTTCGTGGCCGTCCTGGTCCTTCGTGAACGCGTAGAGGTCGTCACAGTCGGCGGGGTCCCGGTAGTCGTCGGCCTCCCGTGTCACGAGCGTCTCCCAGTCGTCGTGGAGGTCGTCGATGCGGACACAGAGGTGGCCCCACGCGTCGCCGAACTCGTAGGAGCGGCCGTCGTAGTTGTAGGTCAACTCGACGGACATCTCCTCGGGGGCGGCGTCCCGCGGTTCGACGAAGTAGTTGGCGAAGGTGTCGGCTTCCCAGCGGCCGACCTCGTCGTACTCGAACTTGCGGGTCCAGAAGCCGAGCGCCTCGTCGGCGTTCTCGACGCGAATCATGGTGTGGTCGAGGCTCCAGCGGGCGCCGTGGTCGCGCTGTACGATTTCGATTTCGTGGCCGTCGGGGTCCTTGACGAACGCATAGCGGCCGCCGCAGGATTCGGGGTCCCGGTAGTCCTCGACGCCGCCCTCCATCAGACCGTCGTAGGCGGCTTCGAGTTCGCCCTCCGGAACGCGGACGGCGATGTGACCCCACGCATCGCCGACTTCCGGTTCTTCGCCCTCGTTGTGCGTGAGTTCGAGCAGGGCGCCGTCCTCGTGCATGTCCTCGGGGCCGAGATAGACGATGGTGAAGCCGTCGCCCTCGTAGCGGTCCTTCTCCTCGTAGTCGAAGTGCGTTCCGTACCAGTCGAGGGATTCCTCGAGGTCCGAGACGCGAAGCATCACGTGGTCGAGCGTACCGTCCATAGCTACCCGATCGTTGCCTCGGGACGGGCAAAAACATGCTGAAAGGCCAACTTCCGGGGGACTACCGAAAGCAGGCGGTGGGGAGCCGACTACTCGTCGCCGCGGCCGATGCGGAGCGTCTCCTCGCCGTCGACCTCCCGGACCTGCTGGCCGCGCAAGGCGTTGGTCATGACGAGGTGGCCGAAATACGTCGCCGCGTAGTCGGTCATGCCGAATGGATGGAGGTTGCCCTGCCACGCCGGCGGCAGGAGACTGCCGATGACCTGTATCTCGCCGGCCTCCGACCCGGCGTCGATGGTCCCGACGACCACGTCGCCACCGGTCGTCCCCGCGACGGTGCCGCCCGAACTCTCGAAGGCCGCGTTATCGAGTCCGTAGATGGGCGCCTCGTCCTCCGAGTAGCCGACCGGCGCGATATACCAGAGGTGGTCCTGAATCGGCCGCCGGTCGGTGACCAGCGGGTGGTCGTCGTTGACGTCGTCGAGTTGGCCGACGTAGGCCGTCTGCTGGGTGATATCGCCAGCGCCGAGGCCGACGTCGAGGTCGGCGAGCAGGTTCAACCCCTCGTCGGTCAGGACGAGATTACCACCGTCGTCGACGAACCGCTGGATGGCGTTGCGGTATTTTTGCGGCTTGTTTCCGGTGTCGTCGTGGATGACGACCAGATGGTCGTATCCCTTGAGACGGCCGGGGTTGAGGTCCTCGGGCGCGTACGCGTCCACGTCGACATCCGCGTCCTCGTCGAGGTCCTCGAAGTACCGCAGCGGCGTCACCTCGTAATCCCGCTGTGCGTAACCGAGTTCCTTGCGTGGGTCGGGCGCCTCGCCGGCGCCGCGAGCGGTGACGAACCGCGCCTCCGCGTTGCTTTCGGTCGGCAGGACGTTCGTCAGTTCGAGGGTCCACTCGCCGGCCGCGGGGTCCGAGACTTCCCACGTCGGCAGGCCGCAGCAGGCGCCGCCGAGCGCGCGTCCGTCCTCCGCGTCGAACTCCCGAACCACCTCGCCGTCGGGGTCGAGCAAGCGCGCGCTCGCGACCGATTCGTGGACGTGCGGGTGAACCGCGAGACTACCGATGTCGTCTTCAACCGTGTAAGCCACAGCAGTCGTCCCCGCCGATGGGACCGTCGTTTCGGTCGTCGTCGCATCGCCGGAGGGGTCGTACGTCACTGCTTCACTGTCCTCTCCGCCGACGTACGGCAGGTCCTCGGCGCTGGCAGTCAGCTCGTCGGTCGTCACGTAGGCGACGTCGCCGCTGCCTTCGAAGCGGCCCTCGACGTCGCGGGTCGCGTAGTCGATAGCACCCAGAATCGACCCCCGGTAGCCGTCGGCCTGCATCCCGACCCGAACCGGGTCGAAGACGTTGCCACCGACGGTGTTCGAGTAGGCCATCTCCATCGTCAGACTCGGGATGCCGAGCCCGCCCAGTTCCTCGGGGAAGGCCATCCACTCGTCGACGAAGCCGGTGCCCGAATAGCCGATGGTCTCGACGGGCGTCCCGTAGTTGAACGCCTGCTCGGGCAGCACCGACAGCGTGGAGACGCTCGGGTTGGCCTGCTCGGTTATCGGCGACAGCGCCTGCCCCAGTTGCTCCCACTCCGGCAGGTTCTCCGTCACCCGCTCGTCGATGGCCTCGATGAGTTCGAAGCTGTTTTGCAACTCCGAGGTCGACGATTGGGAGGCCCCATCGAGCGCGAGCACGAAGTCCTTCGAACTCAACATCCCGTGGAGGTCGATGCCGCATTCGAGGTTCTCGTAACTCCGACAGTGGTCGACGAACGCCAGCATATCCGGCGTCGTATCGACGACGTAATCCGGCGCCGGCGTCTCCCCGTCCAGCGTCGCCCCGAGCGGTTCCGCGATGGTGTGGGCCGCCGATACCCACCCCGGGTTCGGGAACTGCCGGTTGGTGTCACCGCCCGCGTTCCCGCGTTCGTGCAGCGGCGCGCCCGGCACGCCGTTGCTCGCGTACTGCGGCCGCCGCGCGGCCCATCCGTCGGGGTTCGTAAACGCGAAAATCAGTGCGATATCGTCGAGGAGCGTATCGACCTCCGGATACTCCCCGCGAAGCACTTGCTCGATGAAGCGCGTCGCCGCCTCTCCGCCCGCGCGCTCGTTGCCGTGGATGGTGCAGTTGACCAACACCCCCTTCTTCTCGGCGAAGGCCTCGCGGTCCTCAACGTCGTTTGTCACCTCCACGAACAGCACGTCCCGCGGGTCCGGCCGGTCGGAGACGTAGTTGTACTTGCCGGCGCTTTCGCCCACCGAGAACACGCGCATCCGGTCGTCGTGCTCGTCGGCGAGGTGGTCGAACCCTGCCGCTACCTCCTCGTAATCGAGGAAGTCGACGCTCCGTTCCGGCTCCGGGAAGACGCCCAGCGGGTAGTATCCCAGTCGCCAGAACGGGTTCGCACCCGGCGAGAAATGGATGGTTTCGGCGGTCGGCAACGCCGCGACCTCCTCGGCCTGCGTCGTCGACAGTTGCGCGTACGCCGCCGGCTCCGGGCTGGTCGTGGTGCGGACGTCCGACGCGATGGACTCCATCGTGCCCATCGAAGCCGTATCGCTGAACTCGACCAGCGTCGGCACCTCGTATTCCTCCGGCGTGTGGTTCAGTACGTACTCGTATTCGGCGTCGAACGCCGCCGACGATACCTCGGCGCTCGCCGCGCCCGGCAGCGCCAGCGCCCCACCCGTCGCGGCCGACAGCCGGACGAACTGGCGGCGGGAAATCGGCGACCCGTCGAATGGATTCTCGGACATAGACGTTGCTCTACCGGCCCGTGGCCGACACCGATACAAAAGGTTCTGACAAGGCCGTCCAAACGACGGCTATGGCGGCCACCGCTCGTCGAAAGCGTAGTCCGACGCCCAATTTATCGAGGCGTCAGGTTGGTCGGGAGCTTCGACGCGGAGGGAAAACGACTGGTCGAACGCATCGTCCGGGACGAGATAAATCTCGCCTGTTTCGGAGCAATGGACACAGTAGGCGTCGATAGAAGGAGATTCTGCTGTCGGAAACAGTACTCTTCCGTTTACGATACTTCCCGAACAGGCCCGCAGGCCGTAGTCATCACCTGATGGACCGCGGACTGTGAAATGATGGTCTTTGTCGGTCTCTTGAATAAAGGGGATACCACGTTCCTGTAGTAGCTCGCCAACTGGTTTGACGGCTGGACTACGTCCGCCAGTGACCGAGCGAATCCGCTGGTTTTCTGGGGGCCACCGGGCATCGTAGGCGTACTCATCGGCCCAGTTCGTGGAAGCGTGGTGTTGCTCCGGGTCCTCGATTCGAATCGTCATATTCGTCTCTATTTCGTCTTCCCAGACGAGGAACAACCGCTCTACCTCATGGGCATAGACGAGAAAACAGTCGATACCATCGGTATACGGCTTGTAGGTGTTCCCCTCCGAGTTCGTATGCTGGCTGTATCCTTTGAACTGCACGACACCGTCCCGTTTCCAGCCCGTCTTAATCTGAGCGCGGAGGAGTCGTCCGGCCGGCGTTTCGACGGCCACGTCGTAGCGTTCGTTATCACCGAACGGCAGGGAGACTGGCACCTCCCGACGCTTGAGTTCGGTGATGACGGCTGCTTCGGTCAAGTCACCTTTCCGATGAGATTCCATGGTTCACGGATACTGCTGCCGGTATAGTATAAAAGTCGAGCCATGGGCAGAGTGGAAGTAAAGACGCGGGGTGGACGTATTCACTCGTTAAACGGGGAGAAACACCATCCCCACTATTACTTAAAGAGAGAATGCCCGATAGAGGTCTCTCGTCGGTATAGAACGAAGTGGGATCGCCCGGATTTGAACCGGGGTGACGGGCACCCAAGGCCCGAAGTATAGACCAAGCTAACCCACGATCCCGTACCGATTCCTACCCCCTGCCCCCGTGAAAACGTTTCGTTCCGGCCGGAACGGCTTTTTGTCACCCCTGAGAACTGTCGCTATGGTCACACCTGTCGAAATCGGCTTGCTCGTGCTCGTGTTGGCGCTGCTGTTCGGTGCCTACCGGATTATCAAGGCGGTCAAGCCGCTCATCGTCAACGCAATCGTCGGGGTTATCATCCTCTTTATCGCCAACTACCTCGGCATCGCGGGGGGCATCGACATATCAGTGATAGCCATCCTCGTCTGTGCAGTCGGCGGGATTCCGGGCGCGATACTGGTCATCATCCTCGCGTATCTGGACATCGCGTTCGTCGGGATGATGGCGCCGCTCGCGTTGCTCTAAGCGAGCAGTAAGCCGACCTTACTCGATGCCGAAGGCCGAGAGGTCGGTCTGAATGCCGGCGGCCATCGTCGACTTTCTGCGGAGGTCGTTCAGCGAGACGGGCAGTTGCGGCACCAGTTGGCGGACGGCGTCGTGGAAGGTTTCGGCGACGGCCGGTTCGGTATCGAAGGCGTCGCGAACCGATTCGCGAATCTGCCAGACGCCGACGGGCGCCCAGTATTCGTTGGTAGCGTGGCGGATGACGAACACCTTGGCCTGTCGGCCGCGGTCGGCGAGTTCTTCGAGGACGCCGAGCCGGGAGGCGTAGTAGGCGCCGGAGGTCTCGTCGACGTACTCCGTTCGGCCCTCGAAGCCCTCGCTGTCAGCAGCCATGTAGAGTTGGCCGTTCGGGTCGGGATTCCAGATAGAGCCGGGGGCTTTCAGTTCGACCAACTCGAACTCCCAGTCGCCGGGCGCCGCGATGACCCAGTAGTCGTTGCCGATGTAGCTGTTGTGCCACACGAGCGTCTCGTTGATGGTGGGGGCGTTGCGGATGGTGCCACGGAGGTATTTCCCGACAGTGTCGTCGACTGCGGTAATCGACCAGCGCGTGGGGACGAGTCGGCGGTTGTCGCCCTGCCCTAAGGCACCGACCGAGAGGACGTTGTTGATGTCGTAGACGTCGAAGCCCTTGCGGTAGAGGTAGGTCATCGCGCCCTCGGCGCGCCAGTCGTCATCCGAGAGGGTTTTCTCGATGGCGCGGGGGACGTGTGGGTTCTCGGTTAGCTGTGCGGATTCCGCGCTGGCGCGGGGGCCGCGCGGCGCGGCGATGTCCTCTAAGGTGCCGTCGAGGTCGAATCCGGGCGTCTCGTCCAATCCGAGTTCCACGTCAACCGGGCGGTCCGCGATGGCGACCTCTCGCTGGGTGCCGACGAAGCCGTCCCAGACGTCGTCGACGTCGACGTTCGAGCGCCGGGTGGAATTGAGCAGGTTGGTCCGGCGCTGGAAGACGTCGTCGATGGAGTAGCCCTGCTGGTACCACTTGCCGGAGGTGACGTACTGTTCGGCGTCGTCCTCGTCGCCGACGGGCGCCAGCAGGCCGGCGGAGACGCTGGGATAGGAGCCGCTGCCGACGAATACCGAGGGAGCGGTCGAGCCGACCAGCGTGTCGTCCGAGAGGGTCTCGTCGAGGCGTGTCTTGGCCGAATCGAGGTGGTCGGTGATGGCGTAGGATTTCTCCTCGGCGAGTTTCCGCAACTCGACCGACTCGTCGCGGTCGAGGTCGTCGACGTACTCGTCGAGGCGCATGGCGGACCTTACGGGTGGACTAATAAAGACTGTTCGGACGGCGAGGGGAGAACGGAGGCGTCGGACGACTCAGGTCAGGAGTGGATGCCCATCGCTTCGATCTGCTCTTGATACCGGTTGCGGATGGTGACCTCGGTCACCTGCGCGACGTCGGCGACTTCGCGTTGGGTCTTCTTCTCGTTGCAGAGCAGCGAGGCGGCGTAGATGGCCGCGGCGGCGTAGCCGGTCGGGGATTTGCCGGAGAGCAGGCCCTTCTCGGCGGTCGTTTCGATGATTTCGTTGGCTTTGGTCTGGACTTCTTCGGAGAGTTCGAGTTCGGAGCAAAAGCGTGGGACGTACTTCTTGGGGTCGACGGGTTCCATCTCGAGGCCGAGTTCCTGTGAGATATAGCGGTAGGTCCGGCCGATTTCCTTCCGTTCGACCCGTGAGACTTCGCTGATTTCCTCCAGCGAGCGGGGGATGCCTTCCTTCCGACAGGCGGCATAGAGGGCGGCGGTGGCGACGCCCTCGATGGAGCGGCCACGAATCAGGTCGTCGTCGAGGGCGCGCCGGTAGATGACGGAGGCGACTTCGCGTACCGAGCGGGGAACGCCCAGCGCGGAGGCCATCCGGTCGATTTCGCTGAGGGCGAACTGGAGGTTGCGTTCGCCGGCGTCCTTGGTCCGGATGCGTTCCTGCCATTTCCGGAGGCGGTGCATCTGGCTGCGTTTCTTCGAGGAGATGGAGCGACCGTAGGCGTCCTTGTCCTTCCAGTCGATGGTGGTCGTCAGCCCCTTGTCGTGCATCGTCTGGGTGGTCGGCGCGCCGACGCGGGATTTCTCCTGACGCTCCGAGTGGTTGAACGCCCGCCACTCCGGGCCGGGGTCGATGTGGTCTTCCTCAACGACGAGCCCACAGTCGTCGCAGACCATCTCACCCCTGTCAGCATCCTTAACGATATTGTCAGATGAACACTCCGGACAGGTCGTCCCTTCGTCCTGTTCGGCGGTTTCCCCCTCGGATTCGGTCTCGCGCTCCCGTTGACGGGTGGGCCGTGTCATCGCATTTTTATACTGATAGGAGCATGTGACTTAAACCCTCGCAAACCTATTATTAATTCTGACATGAACCGGCAGAAGGCGGCGTCCCGTAATCTGTCGCCTCGGTGGAAACGGGTCGGAAACCGGAAGGGCTAAAACCGGGACGATGGGAAGCGGGAACGATGCCCGTCATCGACTGCGACCCCGAAACCGCGCGCGAACGGCTCGAAGACGCCGGTATCGACGTCGAGCCGGGGAACACGGAACACGAACTGTGGCGTGCGAGCCACGCGGGCGCGACGGCGGTCGCCTACGAGGACAAGGTCGTCGTTCAGGGCGGGTCGGCGGGCCGACTCGTCGGCGTCATCGAGGGGGGTGGCGGGCGCGCCCACGTCTACTTCGACGGCGGGTCTCGGGGGAATCCCGGGCCCGCCGCCATCGGGTGGGTCATCGTCACCAGCGACGGTATCGCCGCCGAAGGGTCCGAACGCATCGGCAAGGCGACGAACAATCAGGCCGAATACGAGGCCCTGATTCGGGCGCTGGAAGCGGCCGCCGACATCGGCTTCGAGGAACTCATCGTCAAGGGCGATTCCCAACTCATCGTCAAACAGGTTCGCGGGGAATGGGACACGAACGACCCGACGCTCCGCGAGAAACGCGTCCGGGCCCGCGAGTTGTTCCGGCAGTTCGACGAGTGGTCCATCGACCACGTTCCGCGGGAGATAAACGAACGCGCCGACGAACTAGTCAACGAAGCACTCGATGGTTGACGAACGCTCAGACAGCACTCAAACCGACGACGGCGACGCTCCGGACGACAGCCCCCCGGCCACGGTCATCGACCGCGTCGTGACGCTCACACGGCGCGCACGCGAGGCCGTCGACGACAACGAACGCGAGGCGTACCTCGACGAACGGGAGGCCCTGCTCGCCGACCACGATTACGTCCCTCGCGTCCGCGAGGAAGACACCGGCGAGACGCTCGTCATGTACCCGGAAGAATGGGTCGAGGAGGGCGTCGTCCAGATAGAACGCATCGAGGACACGGACCGCGCGGTCGAGGTGTCGCTGTCGGGCGTCGGCGACCCCGACGACTGGGACGCCGTCGCCGAGCACAACCGCCGCGTGGCCGACAAAATCGAGACCGAACACGGCGAGCCACACGGGGCGACCGCCCACGCCTTTGCGGATTTCATGAGCAACCACTACGCCAAACGCGTCGAGGAAGCCACCGAGAGCGAACGCGAGGAGTTCACCGCCGAGTATCTGCCGCGGAACGCGTGGCCGACCGACGAACAGCTCGATGCCGTCGCTGCGTCGCTCGAACTGGTCGAAGAAGTCGGTCAGTCGCTGCGTTAGACGCGCTGGTCGACGAGGTCGTGGAGCCGCTCGGCGCGCTCCTCGTCGGTCGCGACGTTCGCGAAGACCCACGAGAGCTGGTCGAGGACCGCTTCGAGGCCCTCGTCGGTGAGGGCGTACTCGTTGGTCCGCTTGTCGAGTTCGCTCTTCTCGACGAGACCCATCTCGACGAGGTCATCGAGGTTGGGGTAGAGCCGCCCGTGGTTTACCTCGCTGCCGTAGTAGGATTCGAGTTCGCGCTTGATGGCGAGGCCGTATCGTGCGTCCTCCGCGAGGATGGTCAAAATGTTCTGCTGGAACGCCGTGAGCTCCCGAGCGATGCCCGGATCGGGAACAGTTGTCTGTGCCTCTGACATACCAATCAACACGATGGGAACACACTTAACATTTATCGAACATCACGGAAACGGCCGGAACTGCCCCGATACGTCCCAATTCGTGCGTCCGAGTTATAAAACTTCGAACGATAGAGAGGTGTCAGACGCCTGTTGGCCAGTTCCGGGACGAACACCCAGCAAGTCGACGGCCGTCAAATCCCGCTGTCGACCGCGTGTCGAAAGCTCTTTGCGGGCGTCACACCCATCGCCGAATATGGCTGGAGCGAACCTCTGGGAAGACCTCGAAACGGGCCCGAACGCCCCCGACGAGATTTACGCCGTCGTTGAGTGTCTGAAAGGCGAGCGCAACAAATACGAGTACGACAAGGACATCCCCGGCGTCGTGCTGGACCGCGTGCTCCACTCGAACGTCCACTACCCCTCGGACTACGGCTTCATCCCGCAGTCCTACTACGACGACGAGGACCCCTTCGACGTGCTCGTGCTGGTCGAAGACCAGACCTTCCCCGGCTGTGTCATCGAGGCCCGCCCCGTCGCCCTCATGAAGATGGACGACGACGGCGAGCAGGACGACAAGGTCATCGCCGTCCCCACCGAGGACCCCCGCTACGACCACATCGAGGACCTCGAGGACATCCCCCAGCAGCAACTCGACGAGATCGACGAGTTCTTCTCGACCTACAAGAACCTCGAGGAGGGCAAGGAAGTCGAAACGCTGGGCTGGGAGGACAAGCAGGCGGCCAAGGACGCCATCGAACACGCCCAGGACCTCTACGAAGAGCACTTCGAATAACGCGGCCGACGAATCACCGATTTCTTACCCGACGAACCCACCCGATAGCCACGGCGCCGGGGTCCGTCGGACGACGTGTCTCGCCCGCGCGAAGCGAGCGCCGAACACGTCGTTGGATTCGCTTGGGACATACGAATGCCCTGTATATACCTTGAAGTAATTACAAGAAAACCGTCCGAAGTAACGCGTTTTTCCCACCTATTATGCCCACAGAGCATACCCAGTATGAGGACCATACATTATGTTTATGGTGTGATATATGTGGGTTGAAGCCGTTCAGTCGTGTATGAGCACCCAAGAGGAGGTTCCGATGGGGATGAACCACATGACCGTCGTTCCGGAGAACTTCGAGGTGCCGGCGGACGACGACGAGGACGACGAATAGCGGTTCGGCGACGCCTTTGCCGGTTTCCGCGAGCGGTGCCGGTTTTGGCACGGGAAACGAAGCTTCTTGTAGCCGCCTGTCCCACACGCGTGTATGGGACTGTTCGACCGGCTTCGCGGCGGTGAGGGACCGCGAGTCGCCTTTTTCGGTATCGACGGTGTGCCGTATAGCCTCATTTCGGACAACGAGGAAGTCTTCGAGAACCTCAACGAGCTTCAGGCCGCCGGCAGCGGCGGCCCCATCGACTCCATCGTGCCGCCGGAATCCAGCGCCTGCTGGCCGGCGTTGACCACGGGCGTCAACCCCGGCGAGACGGGTGTCTACGGCTTCCAGGACCGCGAAGTCGGCAGTTACGACACCTACGTCCCGATGGGTCGTGACGTCCAGGCCACCCGCCTGTGGAGTCGCGTCGACGACGCCGGCCGCGAGGCAACGGTGATGAACGTCCCCGTCACGTTCCCACCCGACCGCGACATCCAGCGGATGGTTTCGGGCTTCCTCTCGCCCGGCGTCGAGAAGGCCGCCTACCCCGACGAACTCCGCGAGACGCTCGAGGACCTCGAATACAAAATCGACGTCAACGCCAAACTGGGCCACAAGGAGGACAAAGAGGAGTTCATCGAGGACGCCCACCGCACCCTCGACGCCCGGTTCGACGCGTTCAAACACTACATCCAAGAGGACGACTGGAACCTCTTTTTCGGCGTCTTCATGACGACCGACCGGGTCAACCACTTCCTGTTCAAACATTACACCCAGGACGGCGAGTACAAACAGGAGTTCCTGGACTTCTACGAGAAGGTCGACCAGTACCTCGGCGAACTGCGCGACATGCTCGACGACGAGACGACGATGGTCGTCGCCTCCGACCACGGATTCACCCAACTCGACCACGAGGTCAAATGCAACGTCTGGCTGGAGGAGAACGACTGGCTCTCCTACGAGGACGACGACCACGACAGCCTCGGCGACATCAGCGACGACACCACGGCCTACTCCCTAATTCCGGGTCGCTTCTACATCAATCTCGAAGGCCGCGAACCGCGCGGGTCCGTCCCCGAAGACGAATACGAGGAGGTCCGTGCCGAACTCAAGGCCGAACTCGAAGAACTGGAAGGCCCCGACGGCCGCAAGGTCGCCGACCGCGTCGTCACCAAGGAGAAGGCTTTCCGCGGCGACCACGACGACATCGCCCCGGACCTCGTGGTCATCCCGAACCACGGCTTCGACCTCAAATCCGGCTTCAAGGGCGGCGACGACGTGTTCACGACCGGCCCCCGAAACGGCATGCACAGCTTCGACAACGCGTGTCTGTTCATCGATGACGACGACGCGACCGTCTCGGATTCGGACCTCTACGACATCGCGCCGACCATCCTCGACTTGCTGGATATCGAAACCGACCGCAAGGAGTTCGACGGCGCGAGCCTCATCTAAGCCGGTCCCGAAACGCGGCTGGTTTTTCTGCCTTTCATCCTCGTTCTACCGCCCCGTTCGACACGTCTTTAGGTGAAGGCGCGTCAGTTCGCGGTGTGTCCTCCGAGGGTGACGAGGCGGCCGCAACCGCCGACGACGAGACGAGTGCTCGCCCCGACTGGCGGCCGATTTTCGGCCACGACGAGCCCTACGGCGACCAGATAGACGGCATCGAGACGGCCATCGAGACCGCCGAAGACGGCGGCTTTCTCGCCTTAGAAGGTGCCTGCGGGACGGGCAAGACGATGCTGGCGCTGACCGCCGGCATCCACCTCGTTCGGGACCCCGACTCGAAATTCGAGCGCGTGTTCGTCCTCACGAGCGTCAAACAGCAACTCCGGCAGTTCGAGGAGGACCTCGAAACCATCAACGCCAACCTGCCCGACGACTGGCAGCCGATTTCGGCGATGACGCTCGTCGGCAAGGCCGACGTCTGCCCGTACAACCTCGCCAACGCCGGCGATATCGACGATACGAACGTCTACGAACGGTGTGAGGGCCTCCGCGAGCGCACGCGAGGGCTAGCCGATGAGACGACGCCCGGGTCGTTGGTCGACCAGGCCCGAAGCCAGCAGGTCGGCCTCGCCGACTCCGGCGCCCAAAACAACGGCGCGAGTTTTCTGGAAGCCGCGGGTGAACCGACACCGTATCCCCACGACACGCCCGAATCCGGGGAGCACGACGTCGAATACTGCCCCTTCTACGCGCAGTACCTCGATGACCTGCCCGAGGACGGCGACCCCGTCGAGGCCGTTCCCTTCGACCACACCGAGATGGGTCTCATCGAAAGCGAGGACCTCGTCCGGCGGGCGGGCAGCCACGGCTCCTGCCCCCACTCGGTGATGGGCGCGCTCCTGCCGCACGTCGAGGTCCTCGTGGGCAACTACTACCACGCCTTCGACCCGACGACCGTCGAATCCTTCACCGGCGCGCTCATCGACGACGAGACGTTCGTCGTCTGTGACGAGGCCCACATGCTGGAACCCCGCGTCCGGGACCTCGTCGGCGACAGCGTCTCCGACCGGGCGCTGCAGGACGCCGAAAACGAACTCTCGCGTGTCATCCAGCCCGTCGCAGCCATCGAGGAAGCCGGGCAAGGCGCCCAGCACGGCGCCGAAGCAAAGCAGAAAGCCCAGACGATTCGGGAGGAACTTCAGGAGACCGAGGTCTCGCTCTCGGAGTTGCGCGACACGCGTCGCTTCTTCACCGCGCTCGGCGACGAACTCGACCGCCGGGTGACCGACCATCTGGACGAGGAACGACCGGGCTGGAAACGGAACCTGACGGACCTCGAGGACGACGAGATTCCGCTTCGGGACCCCGAGACGCCCGGCACCGACGAGTTGACGCGGTGGGCCGAGCGCAACGGCTTCGACGCGCGGGTCTGGACGCGCGCGGAGACGGTCTGTGCGGTCGCCAAGCACGTCCTGGATACCATCGATGACGACGACAAGCGCCGCGCGGTCTCGGGCGTCGGCCGCACGCTGGCGACGTGGTACCGGGTCGACCACACCGACTTCTTCCGGGAAATCGACCTCGAACGGACGTGGGACGACACCCAACCGGCCGAATCCTGGAAGCGGGTCTACACCGCCAGTTTCTCGCTGCACAACTGTCTGCCGGCGGGTGCCATCGGCGAGCAGTTAGGGGAGTTCGGCGCGGGCGTGCTGATGAGCGCGACGCTGGAGCCGCTGGACGTCTTCACCGAAGTGACGGGCCTCCAGCATCTCGAAGAGGAGGAAGACCGACCCGTCGTCGAGCGGACGTACGGCCTCGAATTCCCCGAGGACAACCGCGCCTCCTTCGCGCTATCGGCGCCGAAGTTCACCTACTCGAACCGAGGGGACCCCGGCGAGGAGACCGACACGCGGCGGGCCCACGCCACGGCGATACAGCGGGTCGCCGACTCGCCGGGCAACGTCCTCGTCGGGATGCCCTCCTATCGGGAAGCCGAGTGGGCCGCCTCGGTGCTGGAGGACTGCGACAAGGAAGTCCTGCTCGACGAGGCGACCGACGACGTGGCCACGGAGAACCTCAAACAGGAGTTCTTCGAGGGCGACCCGAAGGTGCTGGTGACCAGTCTTCGGGGCACGCTGACTGAGGGCGTCGACTACAAGGGCGACCGCCTCTCGGCGGCCATCGTCTGCGGCGTCCCGATTATCAACACCGCCAGCCCCCGGACGCGGGCCGTTCGGACGGCCTACGACCGGGCCTTCGGGGACGGCTTCAAATACGCGCTGTCGGTGCCCGCCGTCCGGAAGGCCCGACAGGCAATCGGCCGCGTGATTCGTGGCCCCGAGGAGACGGGCGTGCGGGTGCTCTGCGATGAGCGGTTCGCCCGCGACTCCTGGGACAGCGTTCGGGGGTTGCTCGGCGAGGCCGAACGGGAGGAATTCCAGCCCGTCAGCACCGATATGTTCGATTTCGCGCTAGACAGGTTCTGGTCGGGATAGTACGGGCTATCGAATCGTTTCGGCTGTGTTCTTTTATAAATAGAGCGTGTCATCTCATCCGTTAACACCACCTCCGAAGCCCTCAGCCGGCGGGCGGTCGCTGAGCGACATATCCTCGCTCCCTGCGGTCGCTCGGATAGTGGTCGCTCAGACGACCAAGCAAGCGCCTGCCGGTCGTCCGAAAGGCGCTTCGCGCCTTTCGTGATGACGAGAGAGCTTCGCTCTCTCGAACCACTTCGCCCTTCGAGTCCGCCAAGGACCGCAGCCACATGCCTCCCCAACCGACTCCCTCAGCCTCGCATTGCTCGGCTTCGGTCGTCCCTCGCGCGCGGGCACCCGACCGCCGTTCGCGAGGGCGCTCACGGCGGTCGGCCAGCGCGCGCCATTTATAAAAGACAGTTGGCCGGGAGGATGGGTCGGCCGCACGGCCGACCATCCGACCCGGGGAAGGGCAGGCCTGTGTGGTCCTGGCGGAATGAAAGGGCGAGGCCCGTCTGGCGTTTATATAGTCGCTAAGCGGGCCCTATCCGAGCGAGCGAAGCGAGCGAGGATATCCCGCTTAGCGACCGCCAGCGGGCTGAGGGCTTTCAAGGTGGTTGCAGTCAGGAAGTCGCCCCCACGAGTTATAAACAGATGTCGAGACGAATTTCCCAATCCACACGGGCTTCAACAGAGTCGGGTTAGGAAGATACTTCCCGCTCGCGCGCCGTGTCTCGTGTATGAGTGAGTTTACTGTCCGCGGTTCCTTCCCCGCTCGCTTCGGCGAGCAGGACTTCGAAAAGCAGATCGACGCACCGAACGAGAACGTCGCCGTCGAGCGTGTCTACACGAACTTCGGCTCCCAGCACGGTCTGAAGCGCACCCAGATCGACATCGCTGAGGTGGACGCATGAGCCTCGGTGGCGGCGGTGGCGGCGGCGCAATGCAGCAGATTCAGCAGCAGATGCAGGCCCTCGAAGAGGAGAAGGAGGCCATCGAGGCCGAAATCGAGAGCGTCGAGCAAGAGCAGGACGAGATCGACGAGGCCATCGAGGCCATCGAGACGCTCGAAACCGACTCGACCGTGCAGGTCCCCCTCGGCGGCGGCGCCTACGTCCGCGCAGAGGTTCAGGACATGGACGAGGTCGTCGTCGGCCTCGGCGGCGGCTACGCGGCCGAACGAGACAGCGAGGGCGCCATCGAATCCCTCAAGACCAAGAAGGACACGCTCGACGACCGCATCGCGGAACTCGAAGCCGAAATCGAGGAAGTCGAAGAGGAGTCCTCGGAACTCGAGGAGCGCGCCCAGGAGATGCAGCAGCAGCAGATGCAGCAGATGCAGCAGCAGATGCAGCAGGAAGACGAGTAGGGTAGATGTTCGACGGACTGAAGGACAAACTCGGCCGGTTCAAGGACGACGTCGAGGAGGACGCCGACGAACCCGAAGCGGAAGCCGAGGGCGAGGCGACCACCGAAGAGCCGACGGAATCGGCCGAGGAGCCGGCCGCAGAAGCCGAGGAAGGCGAGGACGAGGACGGCCCCGGCCTCGCGAAGAAGGCCGCCCTCGCGGCGACCGGCAAGACCATCATCACCGAAGAGGAGCTCGAAGAGCCCCTCGAACAGCTCGAACTCGAACTCCTGCAGGGCGACGTGGAGATGAGCGTCGCCCGCGAAATCACCGAACGCATCCGCGAGGAACTGGTCGGTGAAACCCGCAAGCAGGTCGAGTCGGGCGAGCAGGTGGTCGAACGCGCCATCGCCGACGCGCTCCGGGACGTCATCAGCGTCGGCCAGTTCGACTTCGAGCAGCGACTCGCCGACACCGACAAGCCCGCCGTCGTCGTCTTCACCGGCGTCAACGGCGTCGGCAAGACCACCACCATCGCGAAGATGTCCCGGTGGCTCGAGGAGCGCGGCTACTCGTCGGTCATCGCCAACGGCGACACCTACCGGGCGGGCGCCAACGAGCAAATCGAGGAACACGCCGACGCCCTCGACAAGAAGATTATCACCCACGAGCAGGGCGGCGACCCGGCGGCGGTCATCTACGACGCCGTCGAGTACGCCGAGGCCAACGACGTCGACGTCGTGTTGGGCGACACCGCCGGTCGCCTGCATACCTCCAACGACCTGATGGCCCAACTGGAGAAAATCGACCGCGTCGTCGACCCCGATATGACGCTGTTCGTCGACGAGGCCGTCGCCGGCCAAGACGCGACCAACCGCGCCAAGGAGTTCAACGACGCCGCCGAAATCGACGGCGTCGTGCTGACGAAGGCCGACGCCGACTCACAGGGCGGCGCGGCCATCTCTATCGCCCACGTCACCGGCAAGCCGATTCTGTTCCTCGGCACCGGGCAGGGCTACGACCACCTCGAACGGTTCGACCCCGACGAAATCGTCAATCGCCTGCTCCGCGAGGAGTAGCGAGACGCTCGAATGCGTCGCGTTCCCGCGGTCGCGCTGCTTTTGGTCGTCGTCGCCGCGGTCGGACTCTGGTTACTGCCCGCGTTTCTTCAGGCCCCGCCCGAGGCCGTCCCGAACGCTTCCTTCGACGTGAGTGGCGACCCTACCGAGGACCGACTCGTCGTCGAACACGCCGGCGGCGAAACCTTCGAATCCGGCGAACTCGCCGTGCTCGTCTACGAGGACCGGCCGGTCGTCCCCGACCGCACGGTCCACCGGACGACGTGGGAGACGAACACGACGGTTCGGCCCGGCGACCGACTGGAACTCGAGGATACCCGGTTCGAACCGAAACAGCGCGTCGTCGTTCGATGGTTCGGCGAGGCCGGACAGGCGAACCTCCACGAAACCGTCCTTAAATAGTATAGTGCATACTCGGGGCAATCCTTTTTTCCGAGACTGTGGGAAAGGGACACATGATTCGACAGGAGCGTGCGCTTCCGGGTCGGGCCGCGCCCGGAGGTGAGCAGTGATGTCGACGGGGCGAAAGGGACCGGTCGACTGGTCGGAACTCCGCGAACGGGCCAACGAGTTCTACGAATACGCCTTCCTTCCGCCGAGTTACACGAACGACGACTTCGACGCCGAGACGTCCTCGGAAGCCGGTATCGAGACTGACCCTGACGACTTCGACGGATTCGTCTTCACCGACTGGCTCGAGGCCGCCCGGCCGACCGGGCCCACGAAACCGCCCGCGGAGCCACGGGTCGTCTCCGAGGCCACCCCAACCGAGACGACCATCGACCAGGACCGGCGCTTCGAGTTCGTCGAGTGGCTCGAAAGCGAGGAACCCGACGTTGGAACGGCGACCCCGCCGACGCCCGAACCGACCGCCGAGGCGGAGTACGGCGAGTTCGCGTTCACCGAATGGCTCGATTCCGGCGAGTCGGACTTCGAACCCCTCAGCATCAGCGAGGAACCCGCCGAACCGACCGAACCCACGTCCCCGGACCCCGCTACGCCACGCCTCGGCATCAAGCCGCATCCCGCGAAAGCGGCCACCTACGCCCTCTTCTTGGCGGTGTTGACCCTCTCAGTTCTCACAGTCGTCGGCTACGCACCCATACTCGGCCCGGCAACCGGACTGGGCGGCTAACGGCGCCGAGGCCCCGACGTTTCTCGTCTCGCCTCGGGTTATTCCTCGTCAGGCACACCCTCACCGCTTCGTCCTTCGCCGCCAGCGAAGCGGTCGGCCCCCTCGCGTGCGGTTTCCATCGCCCGTGAGCCATGCCAGCCCTCGACCGATAGGCCCCGTTCGAGGGTCGTCCCGAGGCCGTCGTAGACCGCTTGCCGGTCGGTTCGGACCGTTTCCTGGGGGAATCCCGCGATTACCTCGCCGAGTTCGACGGCCGTATCGAGCGCCTCGCCCTCCTCGGCAAGGCGGTTGACCAACCCCCACTCCTTGGCGGTCTCGGGGTCCAACTCGCGGCCGGTGAGGATGAGTTCGAGGGCGCGGCCCAGCCCCACGATATGAGGGAGTCGCTGGGTGCCACCATCGACGAGCGGAACACCGAAACGGCGCTCGAAACAGCCGAACGTGGCCGACTCGCTGGCAACGCGCAGGTCACACCACAGCGCCATCTCCAGACCACCGGCGACACAATGGCCCTCGATGGCGGCGATGGTCGGCTTCGAGACGCGCGTGCGGGTGAACCCGAGCCACCCCTCGGGGCGGTCCTGCAGGTCCATCGCTTTCAGGTCCGCGCCCGCCGAGAACGTGCCCTCGCTACCGGTCAACACGCCGACGAGGGCATCCTCGTCTTCGTCGAACCGCTCCCACGCCTCGCCGAGTCGCTCGGCAGTCGCGTTGTCGATAGCGTTGCGCCGCTCCGGCCGGTCGACTCTGATGACGGCGACCGGACCCGCTCGCTCGTAGTGAACGGTCATGGCCCGCTGAACGACCGATATAGGTATAAAAGGAGGGCAGCGGAACGAAAATAAACCATATTCCACGATATGAAATTCGACATCAGCGTGAACCGCCGGCCACAGATTACAACACGGAACCGGTGAGTCAGTCGTGCAAGCGGCGTGCGATGGGTTTCGAGACGGGATGAAGGAGGGAGAGGTACCACGGACCGTCGCGACGCGCGGCTCGGTTTCGTAGGCGAAACCGCTGGCTGCAGTTCGTTCGGCGATGAAAAACGACCTGAGCGCCGCGACGGCCGACTCGCCATAATCGGCATCAGCGTCCGGCATCGACACGTACTATTCGGAGGAGAAATACGGATTATCTAGCGACTTGCCCATAGCATTATCCGTGCCGCTGAGTTCGCTGCCGCTGTCCCTTATGGGGAGTGTGGAGACGCTCGTCGAGTCAGCGACCGGGTGGCCCGGTATGGGCATCGTATTCGTGTACTCGTTTCTGATTGCGTTCGTACTTCCCGGCCCGAGCGAGGTCGTTCTCGTCGCGCCGCTGGATCTCGGGATTCCGGCGTGGGCCAGTCTCGGGAGTATCATGCTCGTGAGCGCCGTCGGGAAGGCCGCCGGAAGCGTGTTGGCCTTCCACATCGGCCAAGAGGTCAAACGCGCCGGGCCGATCGTTCGGTGGTTACGCCGGTCGCGGTGGAATATACTCGAATGGTCGGAGCGGCGTTCCGTCCAACTCGCACAACGCTACGGATACGGCGGCCTCGCTATCGCGCTCTCGGTTCCGTTCTTCCCCGACACTATCTCGATATACGCCTTCGCCGTGCTCGAACGGGACTACGTCCGGTTCGCTGCGGCGACCTTCGTCGGGAGCCTCGGGCGACTCATCGTCACGGTCGGCCTCTTTGGAAGCATCTCGCTCGCGTTTTGAACCAGTGGTCGGCACCCACCCGACAAACCCGCGTTACAACTGTTCGCCGACGATACGGTCGGCGTGGTCGATGAACGCCTCCTCCTCACCGGCCGGAATCGTCGCGCCCGCCGCGACGTCGTGGCCGCCGCCGTCGCCGCCGACGGCCTGTGAGGCCTCCCGCATCACGACCGACAGGTCCAGCCCCTGACTCACCAGCGGGCCGGTGCCGCGGCCCGAAACCTTCGTCTCCTCGTCGTTCTTCCGGGCGAAGGCGACGATGGGCATATCGCGGGAGACGCCGTCCGCGCCCATCGACATGCCCGCGATGATGCCGACGATGGTCTCGCGAATCTCCTCGCCCGAATCGAACCACTGGAGGTGGTCTTCGGTCGTGACGCCGTGTTCTTCGACCCACTCGATGCCCTCCGAGAGGTTCCGGCGGTGGTTCCGCAGGAGTTCCTTCGCGCGGTCGTAGGCGCTTCCGCGGTCACCGAGACAGACGGCAAGGCCAACGTCAGCCCGTTCGTATCGGGCCGTCGCGTTCAACAGCGTCGAGAACTCGCTTGCGTCCCGCAGTTCCGTTCCGACCTCCTCCTCGCGGAGGACGTAGGTCGTCCCGACGAGGCGGTCGATTTTGAACGCCGGGACGCCGCGGCTGACGGCGTGCTGAACGAGGGCGCTGGCGACCGTCTGCCGTTCGTCGTCGGTGAGGTCGACCCACCGCTTCCAGGCACCGTCGGCCCGACACTCGACGTCGAGGTCATCGAGGAACGAGACGGCCCCGCGCTCGTCGTTGGTGATGCCCGGAATCCGCACGTCGGAGGCGAACTCCAGCAGTTTGGGGAGGGGACGCGTCTGCTTGCCGTAGACCGCGAGGTCCTTCGTTTCCTCCAGAACGCCCGCCTCGACGCCGTCGGCGACGATATCTTCGTTGGCGCCGTGGAGTTCACCGTCGGAAGCCTGCATGTCGCCGACGGCGCCGACGACCGCGAGGGCCGCAAGGTCGCGGTTATCGAGGCGCTCGTCCTGCCCGGAGTTGGCCGCCAGCGCCCGCGCGAGCACGTAGGCCGCGCCCGCGCCGGACATCTCGGAGGCGCCGTCGATGCCCTCAAGGAGGGGGTTGAGGTGGAACTCCGTTTCGGCGTCCGCGGGCTGGTGGTGGTCGGCGATGACCGGGATGAAATCGCCTGCCTGCTCGTGGTCAGCGATGATGTCGAGTTGGCCGCTCCCGAAGTCAGTGAAAAGCACCGTGTCGTAGTCCCGTTCGGCGATGCCCGCAATCGAGTCGGCATCGAGTTGTTTCTCGAAGACCGTCTCGAAGGGCAATCCGGCCCGTTCCAGCGCCGTCGACGCGACGGCGGCGCTCGTCAGGCCGTCGGCGTCGATGTGTGAGGCGAGCAACACGCGGTCGGCCTGGAGGAGCCGCTCGGCACACGCCTCGGCGCGGGCCTGCAACTTCGGAACGGGGACATCGGCGAGAGCCATCGTGGGTTTCCTAATGCAGTATGGAATTTAAACCTCCGCACAGTCGACTCGCACATGCGTATCCGTCCGGCCGAACGCGGGGACTGCGAGTCGGTCATGCTCGTCCATGTCAGCGCTATCATCGAACACGGCCCGAAAGCGTACGACGACCGGCAGGTGGCAGCCTGGGCAGCCAAAACCGAGGGTGTCGCACGCTACGAGCGAGCAATCGAGGAACCGACGACCGACCTGCTTGTCGCGGAAATCGATAGTGAGATAGCAGGGTTCGCCGAACTCGACCGGGACGGTCCGGAAATCAAAGCGCTGTTCGTCGCTCCCGCGCACGGCGGGTCAGGTGTCGGAACCGCGCTCTTGGAGGAATGCGAAACGCGTCTGCAATCCCTCGGCGCCGAAACCAGTCGCCTCGAAGCGGTGCTGAACGCGGTCGGCTTCTACGAGGCGGCCGGCTACGAGCCGGTCGAACGGGTCACGAACACGACGACTGCCGACGTCGAGGTGGAGTCGATGAAAATGCGAAAGCCGCTCGATTAGAGTCGCCGAGCGACTGCTTCTGCGAGTACTTCGAACTCCGCGATTTCGGGGACGACGTCGATTTGAATACCGTTCGCCTCGGCCGTCTCGGCGGTCGGGTCTCCGATAGCGCCGACGACGGCCTGATTCAGACCGGTTACGGCCTCGGCCCGGATGCCGCGCTCGTCGGCCGCATCGAGGAAGTGTTCGACGGTTAGCGAGGAGGTAAAACAGACCCCAGCGAGTTCGCCTTCGGCAGCCAACTCGGCTGATTGCCCCGCTTCCGCCGGGCGAACCAGCCGATAGAGGACCGTTTCGTGGACGTACGCGCCAGCATCCTCCAGCCCGTCGGTCAGAACCGGCGACCCGTGGTCCGACCGGGCGACTTCGACGCGGGTACCGTCGACGGCATCGCGCAGGTGGGCGACGAGGCCCGTCGAGGAGAACTCCTCGGGGATGTGGTCGACGGCATAGCCCGCCGACCGCAAGGCTTCGGCGGTTGGCGAGCCGATGGCAGCCACCTCCCCGGACGGTTCCCATCCGGCCTCGGCGGCGAGTTCGACGCCCGTCTTGCTCGTCAACACCGTGTAGTCGGCGTCGGTTCGAGGCGATTCGTCCGTCGGGTCGACTTCGAGCATCGGGTCCGAAACCGGCTCGTGGCCAAGTCCTCGGACGATTTCGGCCGCCTCGGCCGCGCGGTCGTCGTCGGGACGGAAGAAGGCGAGTTTACTCATTTGCTGTGGCCTCCGTGTAGCATGCCGGACGTATTTGATATAGCGACATGGGATATATCACCTCTCGTCGGCCGCATCGCGGCCGTTTTGCAGGAACGCCGAAACGCGCTCGTGTGAGGCCGCAACGCCGCCAATAACGGTAATCGCCGGCGGTTCGATACCTTCCTCGTCGCGAACGTCGACAATGGTTTCCAGCGTGCCGACGGCGACCTGCTGGTCGGGCCAGGTCGCCCGTTCGACCAGCGCGACGGGCGTGTCAGGCGTCATCCCTGCCGAAAGCAGTTCGCCGGTGTACATCGGGAGTTTGCCGACACCCATCAGCACGACGAGCGTTCCGCCCGTGGCCGCAAGGGCATCCCAGTCGACGGCCGACTCGTCTTTCGTCGGGTCCTCGTGGCCGGTGACGAAAGTCACCGACGAGGCGTGGTCGCGATGCGTGACCGGAACGCCAGCGACACCGGGGCCGGCGATGGCACTCGTCACGCCCGGCACGTACTCGAAGGGGATTTCGTTGGCCGCGAGATGTTCGGCTTCCTCGCCACCGCGACCGAAGACGAACGGGTCGCCGCCCTTGAGTCGGACGACGGTCTTGCCCGCCTCGGCCAACTCGACGAGGCGCTGGTTGGTGTATTCCTGGGAGGTGCGCTCGCCGCCGGCCCGTTTGCCCACGTCCTCGCGTTTTGCCTCGGGGATGGAGCCGAGAATTTCCGGGCCCGGCAGTTTGTCGTGAAGGACGACGTCGGCCTCGTCGATGAGGCGCTGGGCCTTCACGGTCAACAGTTCGGGGTCGCCGGGACCGCTGCCGACCAGATAGACTTTGCCAGTCATTCGCCCGTCTCTTTGCGCGCCTGCTCGATAAGGTCGGCGGCGCCGCGGTCGGCCAGTTCCTCGGCGAACTCCCGGGCGGCCGAGGGATGCTTTTCGGCCGGAATATCCTCGGTCGCTTTGATTTCCTCGGTGCCGTCCTGCGAGAGGACGCGCACCCGCGTGTGAACGTACTCGCCCTGCAGGACCGCGTGGATGCCGATGGGTGCGACACAACCGCCACCGAGCGTTCCGAGAATCGTCCGCTCGACGGTGGTTTCGACACGCGTTCGCGGATGGTCGAGGTCGGCGTGCAGTCGCTCGGCGAGTTCGTCGTCCCGGGCCGTCACCGCGATGGTGCCCTGCCCCGGGGCGGGGACGAACGTCTCCGGAAGGCGCTCGTAGTCGAGTTGCGAAAGCAGGTCGCTCCGTTCGAGACCGGCCTCAGCGAGGACGATGGCGTCGAATTCAGTATCGGGGTCGCGCTCCAGTGCCTGCCGTTCGAGTTCGGTAAGCCCGTCGAACCAGTCATCGACGCTCTGGTCGAAGGTGGCCTCGCTGTCGCCCTCTTCGGCTTCGACCCGTCGCTCGTGTTCGGCTTGTAGGGTCGGCGCCAGCAGTTTCTGGACGCGCGTGTCGACGTTCCCCCGCAGGGGCTGGACGTCGAGGTCCGGGCGCGCAGCGAGCAGTTGTGCCTTCCGGCGGAGGCTCGAAGTGCCAACCATCGCGCCGTCGGGCAGGTTTTCCAGCGTCGTGCCATCCGGCGTAAGGAGGACGTCACCCGGGGCAGCGCGTTCGGGCACGCCCGCGACGACGAGGTCCTCCGGGAACTCGGTCGGCATGTCCTTCAGCGAGTGGACCGCCGCGTCGACCTCGCCATCGAGGACTTTCTCGTCGAGACTGCGGACGAACGCGCCGGTTTTGCCGAGTCGATGGATGAGTTCGTCCCGTAACTCGTCGCCGGTCGTCGACACCTCCACGAGTTCGACCTCCCGGCGGCGGCTCCCCAACTGGTCGGCCACCGACTGGGCCTGCCGTAACGCGAGGTCGGACCCGCGAGTTGCCAGCCGTATCGTTTCTGTCATACCCGAATCTCCGTTGCGCCGGTTGAAACGCCCTTCGGCTTCTCCGAAGGCAATGCTGTGTCACCGACTATCGCGCCAATAAACCATTGGTAGCTATATAGAATCGCCAGTAGTCGATCTCGATAGCCGATGCTAAGGCCACCATACCGTTCGCTACGTGCTCGTTTCTCGATTCTGAGCGATTCGAATTCCGGATTTAAACGGCAGAAACGTAGGTTTTCACGCTTCTAAGCCGATAGTACGTGAATCACGATTGGATTACCGTCGAGGAGGGGTGCGTATAACAATGCGCCTCCGGAGAAATCTCTCGGACGCGTACGCAGGTGCGTACGCGAACGCGTGGTCCGCTAAACGCCGGACAGAAACAGAGAACCATGACACAGCAGCAGAACCCGAACCGTCAAGTACAGCAGGAGCCCTTCCAGTCCTCCTTCGGGGGCGGGACGCAACTAGGAACCGCGGCCCCACAGACACAACGACTCGGTCAACAGGGTCAATCACACCAGGTCGGAACACAGCAAACTCAGCCGCAGACGACGCCACAGCAGCTGCCCCAGTTCGCACAGCAGATACCGCAACAGGCCCAACCCACACAGCAAGCCGAACGGACGCCGCAACCTTCCCAGCAGTACCTCCAAGAGCCCAAGCAGGTACACCAACCCCAGCAGTTCCCGCAACTGACGCAGCAACCGACACAACAGCCCGGCCAGTACTCACAGCCGCCGGAACAGCAGCCCCGAGGGTTCGGCTTCCCGGCACAGCAAGGATGGACCGCCACGGAGCAGCCTCAGTTGGAACCCCTTTCGGCGACCCGACTGCCGGTCCGGCAAGGTATCGGCACGTCGATGCAAGCGAGGCCCCAACCGGTGCAAGCCGGCCAGGCCTCTCTCGAAGCGACCGCTCCCACCGCGCCGCCACAGGAGATGACCGGCCAGCAGACCCAGCCCACAGGTCAGGCCCAGTCTTTCGGCCAGCCGACAGGCGCGTTCGCCGGGGCGACGGGGGAACAGACCGTCCCCAATAAGGCCCCCTCGTCACAGCTCGGGTCCTCGGAGATACCGCCGGTAGATATGTACGAGGGTGAAGACGAGTTCGTCCTGCTTGCGAACCTCGCCGGATACGGCAGCGACGAGATCGATCTCGAAGCCTCCGGCGAGACGCTACGAATCGTGGCTGCACGGCAGGAGGCGCCCGACGAGGACCTTCGACCGGTTCAACGCGAACGGCTGAACCGCGCCGAGCGAGTCATCCAGCTCCCGTCATTGGTCGACATCGAAACCGCGGAAGCGACCTGCGAGAACGGAGTCTGTCGTATCACGCTACCGAAGGCAAAGGAAGGCAGCAACCGACGAATCGGCGTCGAGTAACGGGGCCGCCTCTTTTATTCGAACCCGTAGTGGTCCCGGTTGACCACGGCGTCTCGGGTGTCGACGATCTCGATCGTTTTCGTTTCTGCGCCGCAATACCTACACGCCTCCGTTCGACGCTGGCGGTGGTAGCCACACGTCAGGCACCGCCTGCTCGATACGCCCGGTAATCGGTTCATACCCGCGCTTGTTGGTATGCTAACTTATACCTACTGGCAGCAAACCGGGAGAAGCGTTCAAAATAGGCGTACATCGTGTGAAATCGAGTAGAGCGACCTTGCCGTGCTTCACGCGAGTTGGCAAAGAAGAGCCGATTCAGGTCAGGCCTGCATCTCCGCGCGCTCGCGGATGAGGTCTTCCAGTTCGTCGGGGTCAGTGATGTGCTCGATTTCCTCCCGTTCGATAAGGGCCGTCCCTTCGACGGAATCCTGTCGGGCCCGGTCGACGACGTACACCGACCGGGTTCGGGTGACCTCGCCGACGGAGGACATGATACGAGCGCGCTTTTCGGCGGTGCGGTTGAAATCCGAGTGGCCGGTGAGCATCTTCCGTTCGCGCTGTTCGTCCTCGCTGACGGCCTTGAACGGCGCGCGCATCGTCGGGTGGACCTCGAAGCCGACGCGGGTGAGGACGGTGATGAGATGGGAGTCGTCGGGGTCAGCCTCCGGTTCGTCGGGGTCGTCCATCTCGTCCCGAACCTCGTCGGCGCCTTCGAGGACTTCCACGGGGCTGGCAAGCGGCCGGTCGAAGAGGTCCTCCAGTTCCGCGGCCACCTCGACGGAGGCGTTCATGCCGTCCTCGTACTTCGAGACAGTGCGCCGCGAGACGCCGAGTTCGTTGGCGAGTTTGCCGAGCGACCAGTCCCGCTTCGAGCGGGCGTCCTCGAGCAATTCACCGTCGATGTTGACATAGAGGCCGCCGGGCGCGGCGTAGATGAGCGGTGGTACTTCCTCGATAAAGAGGTCCATCGCGGTCTCCGGCGAGAACACCGGGACGCCGTGCCGGAAGTAGACGACGCCCGGCTTCAGGTCCTCGTCGCGGGTCCGAAGCCCAATAACGAGCGGCGTGGCATCGAGATACTCGCCGAGACGGCGCATCTCGGCGCCCGTGTAGCCATCGAAGGCGTCGATGTTCGCCAGGATTTTCAACAACAACACGTCGTCGCCGCGGCGAGCGGCGATGTCGAAACTCTTCGGCCGGATGGCACACCGGTCGCTCACCGTGAAGCCAGCGTCGTCGAGCATCGCGGTGATGTTGCCGACCAGTGCGGACCGTGACATAGTGGTATGTAAGCGTTTCGCCGGTTAAATGTGTTTCCCCGATTCAGACCGACGCTATCCGGCGGTTCTCCGCCCTTACCGAAGGTTCAACTGAGCGAGACGGACCGAAACGCGGTTGGCCCGTCGTTCCCAACGGCCGACAGTGACCGTCCTCGGCCTCGATGACACGGATTCCCGAGAACGCGGGATGTGTACGACGTACGTCGCCGATACCGTCGCTCGCCGATTAGCCGACACCGGAGCAACCGTCGAACGCGTCCTCTTGATTCGGTGCAACCCCGCGGTCGAACACAAGACCCGGGGGAACGCGGCGCTGGCGATCCACACCGACGCCGCCGTAGAGACGGCGTTCAACATTGCCGAAGGAATTGTCGACGACATCGCTGAAACCGCTGACGACCGGACCAACCCCGGCATCGTCGTTGCACCCGGGGGGCCCGACGGCGTTCCGGACGACATCGCCACCTTCGCTCGTGCGGCCGCTCGAAGCCATCACACGCGTGAGGACGCCCGTGAACACGTCGATTCAGCCGGCTATCGAACCCGCGGCTGGAAGAACGGCCGCGGGGTCATCGGCGCGCTTGCGGCAGTCGGCGCCTGGCGCGCCTTCGATGACTGGACCTACGAACACATCGCCTACCGGGAGCCGAGTCGGTGGGGCACCGAACGCGATGTGGACTTCGATTCCGTCTTCGAGGCCGCGAACGCCTACTACCCGGAGGTGTGGGATACCGTCGACCGCGGAAGCGGAGAGGCCGTCTGCGTCCCGCGGACGCCGGGGCCTGTACTCTACGGAATCCGTGGTGACGACCCCGATTCCTGTCATGCTGTGTCCGACCACATCGAAAGCGAGTCCGTCGACCGCGCACGGACCTTCGTGACGAATCAGGGCACCGATTCCCACATTCGGGCGGGCACCGTTTCGACTGCACGCGACGGACACTCCTACCATCTCGACGGGCGCGTCGCCGAATCCCCCGAGACGCGCCGCGGTGGCCACGTTTTCTTCAGCATCGAGGATGATGCGACACTCACCTGTGCGGCCTTCGAACCCACGAAGCGGTTCCGTGACCGGGTACGAAACCTCCGTGTCGGTGACTACCTCACCGTCTGTGGCGAGGTAAGCGACGGGACGCTGAAACTCGAGAAGTTCGCTGTCCGCGAGTTGAACCGGACGGAACCGGTGACACCGACCTGTCCCGACTGCGGTCGAACCATGAAATCAGCGGGTCGCGAACAGGGCTATCGCTGTCGGGACTGCGGCACCTCGACTGAGGGGAAAGCCGAACGCCGAATCGAGCGCGACCTGGAAATCGGCTGGTATGAGGTTCCACCACGGGCACGCCGGCACATCGCCAAACCCCTGATTCGCGGCGGGTTCGACGCGCCGACGCACCCCGAGAAATGACCCGTGTGAACGATACCCACTATTCACATCACAGGGGTGTTATTATCCCGATATGGCCCAGCGAACTGCCAGCCGAGAGCGAGTCGTCTGCAGCCAGTGTGACCTGCCGTACTACGGCGACAAGAGTGGCTGTCCGTACTGTCAGGAGGCCGGTCTCGCACGTGGCGCGGCGGACGAACCCACCGCGGAGGCTACATCGGGCACCTCAGATACCGACCGAGAAAGCCTGCTCGGCCGTCTCAAACGAACGCTCGGGATGTGACCTCATCCCTTGAGGCCGCTTCCGGTGAGCGGGACGACGACGTCATCGTCGGCATCGACGACGCCTCGCTCTCGGTACTCACGGAGTCCGGCGGGAGCGACCGCACAGGTCGGCTCCGTGTAGAAGCCGGCCTCGTGAAGCCGGTCGAGTTCCGTCGCGACAGCCTGCTCCGAGAGGGCGATAGCATCGCCGTCGGTCCGGTCGATGGCCTCCATAATCCGACCTTTCTGTACCGGTTCCCGAATCTGGATACCGTCGGCAATTTCGTTGTTTTCTCCCACAGCGCTTTCGCCGTGGAGTTCCGCAGCGATGGGCGCATACCCCGCCGCCTGTGCCCCGAGAAGTTTCGGCAGCCGGTCGGTCCAGCCGGCGTCCCGGAGCGCTCGGAACCCGTAGTAGGCGCCGAGAAACAGCGTGCCGTGGCCAAGCGGCGTGACGACGGCATCGGGAACCGACCAGTCCCGCTGGTGGGCGACCTCGTAGGCGAAGGTCGCCGTCCCAGCGAAGAAGGCGGGTTTCCACGCGTGGCTGGCGTACCAGCCATCACCGCTTTCGACGGCCTCGATGCAGGCGTCGGTGACGTCCTGTCGACTGCCCTCGACGCGGTTGACCGACGCACCGGCGCGGCGGATAGCCCTGACTTTCGACTCCTTGACGCCAGCAGGAACGTAGATTTCGGCCGGGATATCCGCGCGTGCGGCGTAGGTGGCGATGGCGGCGCCGGCGTTGCCGGAGGAGTCCTCGACGACGACGTCGGCGCCGACCTCCTTCGCGCGGGTGAGCGTCGTCGTCGCACCGCGGTCCTTGAACGACCCGGTTGGGAAGACGTACTCCAGTTTGAACGTCGCATCCCACTCGGGGGCTTCGACCAGCGGCGTGTAGCCCTCTCCGAGCGTGACGCGGTCCTCGACGTCCGCGCCGACGGGCAGGAACTCCTCGAAGGTCCACAGGCCGTCTCGGGGGTCGATAGACGCTTCCTCGGGAGAATCGACCGACGGCAAGGGCTGGTCAGCAAATTCCAGCGGCGCGCCGCACTCACAGCGCCAGCGGTCGGCGTAGGTCCGGCTGCACTCCGGGCAGGCGAGGTCCATACCGACGAATCGGCGGACGTGCCCCTGTGGGTTTCGGTGGCGAGCAGGCGGAACGCTCCCAGCGGCTATCCGTGTTCCACGCTACTGCCTCGGCGGATAGCCGACGAGTCGTCAGGTCACGAGCCGTCTGGCCGTGCTATTGTTTATAAAGAACCGGCTGTAGCATCCGCCGAGGGGCGTTCGGAGAACGCCCCCGAGGCGGTTCCCGCTGGCGACCGAAGGGAGCCAGCGTAGCGCCGACTGACTAACGCTCAGCCGACCATAGGGAGGCTGAGCGGCTGGAGGGAGGCGCGCATATTTTCCCCAAGTTTTTGCCGAGAACCGGGGTCGCGGCAACGCCGCGACCCGCGTTCTCGTGCAAAAAGTGGGCTAGAATTGATCGATATCCGTCCCGACCGAACAGACGTATTCGCCGGTCGCGACCTGCGGAAGGCGGCGGTGTCGCCAGAAGACGCCGTCGGAATCGGCAGTGACCTCGGCTTTGACGGTTCCGAAGGGGTCAGTGACCTCGAAGAGGGTGTCGCCACGCTCGACTTCGTCGCCGAGGTCGACCTTGAAATCGACGAGACCGCCGGCGGGCGAGCCGTGCTGTTCGAAGCCGGTCGCGCGGGTCTGGGGCTGGCGGTCGATGTCGCCGTCGAGGAAGCCGTAGTAGTGGAGGACGTTGAAGACGCCCTTCACGCCCTTTTGAATGGATTCTTCGTCCCAGCCGACGGCGCCGCCGAGTTCGGGGTCGATGGTCGGAATGCCCTCGTCGGGCGCGGCGCGGGCGAGTTGGCCGTCGGGACCCTTCTGGTCGAGGATGTGGCCACAGCCGAAGACCTTCGCGAGTTCGAGACAGTCCCGATGGAGGCGGTGGCGGGTGCCACAGCGGACCCGCGTCTCGTTTATCATACAGGAGGTCGAGCCCTGATGGAGGTCGAGCACGAGGTCGGCGCGACTGGCGGCATCGAACGTCGCGGCGGCGATGCGTTCGGAGGCCGTCCCGGAGCTATCGCCGGGGTAGGCGCGGTTGAGTTTCGTGTCGTCGATGGGGTTGCGGTGTTCGGCGACCTGAAAGCCGTAGTAGTTGACGATGCCGACGATGAGGATTTCGCCGGCCAGTTCCGCCGGGTCGAGTTGGGGAACGAGTCGCTGGAGCACGCCCAGTCCGTTGAGTTCGTCCCCGTCGGAGACCGCCTGCATATAGAGTGTCTTGCCGTCGCGTGCGCCGTTGATGACCGCGACGGGCAGACCCACCTCGGACCCGTCTCTGGCCTCGCCGACCGACAGCCGCCCGGTGTCCATCTCGCCGGGGCCCGCATTCGCCGTGCCGAGGGTCGTCATTACTACCAATCGTCGGCCGGGCGTTCTTAGACCTACTGATACCCGTCGGCTTTTCCGACGGCCGCGTCCGTGGCTGATTCCGACCCTTTCGACCGGCTAACGAAAAGGCCTATTCCCCCGTGAGACCCACGTTCGAGTAATGAGTGTCGACCTCGCTTTCGATGAACAGGAGCTACTACCGGCCGTCGCACAGGACGCCGAGACGGGCGACGTGCTGATGCTCGCCTACGTCTCCGAGGCGGCCTTCGAGAAGACCCGTGAGACGGGCTATGCGCACTACTACTCCCGGAGCCGCGAGGAACTCTGGAAGAAGGGCGGTTCCAGCGGCCACACCCAGGAAATCGAGGAGATTCGCGTCGACTGCGACGGTGACGCAATCCTGTATCTCGTCGACCAGGAGAGCGGCGCCTGCCACACGGGCTATGAGAGCTGTTTCCACCGGACGCCCGACGGCGAGGTCGTCGGCGAACGAGTCTTCGACCCCGACGAGGTCTACGAATAACGTGTCCGACGTCGCCGCGGAACTCCGAGAGGCCTGCGAGACCGTCCACGAGTACCGGGACCGCGCCGACGACCACGAGCACCTCGACGAGGTGGCCGACGCCTACGAATCCGTCGAGCGCGTGCTGGACCGCTGGGAGGAGCGGGCCACCGACTGGGACGACTTCGAGGGCTACATGGAGTTCCGAAACGACATCTCGGAGACGCTCGAATCGATTCCCGAGGACGTCCCCGAAAGCGACGCCTTCGTCGAAGCGGACCGCCACGTCAAGACGAAGGGCGTCTCCAAATCCCTCGACGAGGGGGACTTCGAGGCCGCCCGGGAGGCCCTTTCACCCGCCGCAGAATACGCCGAACTGCGCGAGGACTTGGAGGCCGCCGAAACCCGCTACCGAAAGACACGCCAGCGGGCCAAAAACCGACTCCGAGAACTCGGCGAGCGTATCGACGACCTCGAACGGCTGGTCGAGTTAGGTGAGGCCGACCTCGATGCCCCCGTCGAGGAATTGCGCGAGCCAGTCGAGCGCTACAACGAAGCCGTCCGGGAGGATTTCGCGGCGTTCCGTCGGGACGAATCGGCCCGCGAGTTCCTCGGATGGGTCGAAACCGCGGCGGCGTCACCGCTGGTCGACTACGAGGCTCCGTCGGAACGACTGCTGGAGTACGTGCGCGAGCGACCGGCCGGCGAGCAGTCGGTCCCCGACCTGCTGGAGTACGCCGACTACTCGCAGTCGAAACTGAGCCACTACGTCGAGGACGCGGACCGCCTCAAACGCCGCGTCGCGACCAACCGGACGTACCTCGAAGGCCTCTCGGCCGACCCGCTGTGTATCGGCTGGCCGACCCCGCCCGCCGACACGCTCCGGTTTTTGGCGGACGAACTCGTCTCGGTCGTCGGCCGGTTCGCCGACGAGGAAACGGTCGCGGCGCTGCGCGAGGTACGGGCGCTGACGCGGCGCGACGACTACGGCCGCCTACAGACGGCCGCCGTCGCGCGGGCGGAGATGACCGAGGAGGAACGAGAGCGGGTAGCGAGCGGTGCGGTCGCCGAGGAACTCGAAGCCACTCGCGAGGAGAAAGAGCGCATCGAGGCGGCGCTGGAGGACTGCGATATATGAGTCAGTAGGTCCCGTTTATTTTCGGGCCGAGTCCATCGCCTCACGCATCCCCGCCAGCAGCGTTTCGGCGCGGTCGCGGTCGCGGGCCTCGGCGTAGATGCGGACGAGCGGTTCGGTGCCGCTCGGGCGGGCGAGTACCCACGCGTCGCCGTAATCCAGCCGGTAGCCGTCGATGGTCGTCAACTCGGCGTCGGCCTCGGCGGCGTAGGATTCGGCCGCGGCGAGCATGGCCTCGCGTTCGTCGTCGTCCGCGTAATCGAGATTGACGCGGACGTTGGCGTAGCCGCCGTGTTCGGCGGCGATTTCGCTGGCCGGGCGGTCGGCGAGCAACGAGAGGAAGCGGGCGGCAGTGTAGGCGCCGTCCCGGGCGATGCGGTAGTCGGGGAAGATGATGCCACCGTTGCCCTCGCCGGCGACCGGGACGGCACGGCCCGCCTCGCGGAGTTCGCGAATCCGGGTGATGATGTAGGTGCTGCCGATGGGCGTGAGTTCGAGGGTAGCGTCGGCGTCGTCGACGGCGTCGACGAGGCGCTGGGAGACGTTGACCGCCGAGACGGCCGTCTCGCCCGCATCGAGTTCGGCGGCCGCGAGAGCGGCCAGTGCGGCGTCGCCCTCGATATGGGCACCCGTCTCGTCGACGAAGATTGCGCGGTCGGCGTCGCCGTCGTGGGCGATACCGACGTCGGCGTCGGTGGCCCGGACGAGTCGGCGGAGGTCCGCGAGGTTCTCGGCGACAGGCTCGGGGTTTCGCCCGGGGAAGTGGCCGTCGGGCTGGCCGTTGACGGTGACGACGCGACAGCCGAGTTCGCGGAAGAACTCGGGGCTCGTGAGACAGCCGGCGCCGTGGCCGGGATCGAGCGCGACGGTCAACTCGGCGTCGGCGATACGCTCGCGGTGGCCCTCCGTTTCGAGGCGGGCCAGCAGGTCCTCGACGTAGGCGTTGCGGGCCGTGTCGATTCGGTGATGACCGCCGGTGGCATCGTAGCCGACGAGGCCGATATCGTCACCGAGAAGCCGTTTCTCGACGCGTTCGAGGGTTTCACGGGGGAGTTCGACGCCGTCGGCGCCCACGAGTTTCACACCGTTGTATTCGGGCGGGTTGTGACTCGCGGTAATCATCACGACGGGGACGCCCGCGCGCTGGGCGTAGGCCTGTGCGCCGGGCGTCGGGACGACGCCGAGTCGGTGGACCGTACAGCCGACGCCGGCGAGCGCGCTGGCGGCGGCGTCGGCGAACATCCGGCCGGTCGTACGGGTGTCACGGGCGACCGCGACCGCGTCGGCGTCGAGTACCGTCCCGGCGGCAGCGGCGATACGGCCGACGAAGGGCGGCGTCAACTCCTCGCCGGCGATGCCACGTACCCCGCTCGACCCGAACACTTGCATAAACGAGTCCTCGGAGGCGGGCGGCAAATGGGTTCCGGCACGGGAAAGTCCCGCTTGGAAGGATAGGAGGGCAGCGCCAGCGGGCGCAATCGCTTCTGCGGACGGTTGGCCCTTCATGTTACGCCCCGACGTGTGTCTCGGACAGCGAACGATGTTTCGCGAGTCGAAACGTTCACCATTGCCCCGCCGGAAACTATCGGGACATGAGCAACCGGCCGGACGTGGGGGCCGACCGAGGGACCGTCGCCGACCTGCTGAACAAACGGGCGGAACTGCTGACGTGTCTCGCCGACGGCCCGAAACCACAGCGGGTCCTCCGCGATGAACTCGACCGGTCGCGGTCGACCGTCTACAAGGCGGTCACCGAACTGGAAGACCACGGCCTCATCACCGAGGGTGCCGACGGCTACGAACTGACGGGTATCGGGCGGTTGGCGTGGCGACGCCACGACGACTACCGGGGCCGCCTCGACCGCCTCGTCGCGGCCGAACAGCTGTTGAACGCGATTCCGGATGCGACCCGCGTGCCGCTGGCGGTCTTCGAACACGGGCGGGTCATCGTTCCCGGCCGACACGCTCCCGAGCGGCCACTCGACCACCTCGAATCCCTCGGTGAGGGTACCGATACCATCCGGTGTTTCTCGCCGGCCGGCATGCCCCGGTATTTCGCCGGCATCCACGATGACGTCGAGTCCGGCGACCGGACGGCGAAACTGGTCATCGAGGACGACGGTATCGACCGCGTCCGGTCGATTTACGACGACTTCGAGGCGGCCGTCTCCGAACCTTCCTTCGACGTCCGCATCGCCGACGGGGAACTTCCCTTCGCCATCGTCGTCTTCGACGAGGCCGATTTAGGGCTGTTCGTCTACGACGAGGGCACCCTCGCCGGCGCGGTCTTCTGTGACGACGATGCCGTCCTCGCGTGGGCGAACCGGCTGTTCGAACGCGAACACGAGCGGGCGACGCCTGTATAAACGCTTTCGTCGGCCGCCGTCCCCTGTTCATACATGACCGACGAGGACATCACCATCGACGAAAAGCGGGTCTACGACGAGAAGGCGGGAGCGACGACGGCCTACGTGGGGACGAGCGCCGGCCTCGCACGTGTGAACGTCTCCGACGATATCGTCGGCGAGTTCAGCCTCGAATACCGCGGCGAAGTGGTCGACGTCGCGGCGGACGGCCGCCTCGCCGTCGCCACGCCGACGGACGTCCTGCTCGAAACCGAGGAGGGGTTCGCCGAAACCGGCTTCGGCCCGGCGACGGCGGTCGGCTTCGACGACGGACTCCTCACTGCGGGCGAGGGCCGACTCGCCCGCTACGACGACGGCTGGGAGACCGTCGCCGAAATCGATGACGTTCGAGCGATTTCGGGCGGGTTGGTCGCGGCCGCCGGCGGCGTCTACCGGACCGATGGCACGCCCGTCGGCCTCGATGCGGCCAACGACGTGGCGGCCGACAGCGACCTGCTGGCGGCGACCGACGAGGGGCTTTACTACCTCGCCAACGGCTGGATGCAGGCACGGGAGGGCATCTTTTCCGTCGTCGCGGCCACCGAGGGACGGGCGCACGCCGCCACCGCCGAGGAGTTGTTCGCGCGCGCGACCAGCGATGAATCGGAGGGCGGCGACTGGGAACCGGTCGACCTGCCCGTCGACGGCCGAATTGCGGGCGTGGCCTACGACGAGGCGACCTACGCGGTCACCGAGGACGGGACGTTCCTCGCGAACGCGGGCGACGGCTGGCGGCACCGCTCGCTCGGCCTGCCGGGCGTCGTCGGCGTTGTCGTGCGCTGAACGCACTTAGCCGATCAGTTCGGACTCCGAGTCGGAGTCGGCACTCGTCGAGAGCCGCTGTTCGGCGACGGCGAAGGCGAGCGTGCTGGCGAGGCCGAGCAGCGTGCCGGCGGTCAGCGTCGCCGCGAGATACGAGAGGCCGACCGACTCGATATCGAGGAAGAAGGCACTCAGGCCGTGGAGGACGATGGCGATAGCAACCACGTAGAAGGGGGCGTTGAGGTAGCGCCAGCGGAAGTTGCCGGCGAGGTACTCGTCGGTGATGCGGCCGAGCGCGGCGACGATGCCCGCGGCGGCGACCCACTGGACGGCGCCGAAGACGAACGCGGCCGCCGCCGGAAGCAGGTCGGGGTTGCCCATCCCCTCAACGACTTCGAGGCCGCCGACGCCGCCGACGACGACCAGCGCCGCCGCGACGACGTAGGTTATGAGTTGGGCCCGCCCCGAAAACAGCCCGACTCGGACGCGTTCGAGCGACCGGTCGATGGCGTCTTCGAGACCGAGACCGCGGAAGAGGATATACAGCCCGATGAGCGCTGAAACCACACCCAGCGTCGATCCCGGCAGGCCGATGACGTCGGCCACGATAGCGACCGGGTAGATGAGCAGCAAAATTCCGAGCGGGATGAGGATAGTCCCGCGGGTCTCGGGGTCTGCAAGCACCTGCTTGAACGTGTAGTACATCGATTCGAGGTCCTGAGCCTGCCGGACGACCACCCGGCGAACGGCGTCGATGGGCACCCGCGAGCGGATGACCGGCAGGACGGATTCGTCCTGTGCGCCGTCGGTCACGACCAGCGCGCGGACGTCTTCACCGGTCGACAGCGAGGCAAGGACGGTGTCGACCTCCTCGCCGACCTTCCGGTTCGCGGAGACGTCGGCCTTCGCCGTGCCCGTGACGACCGCAACCTCCACGCTCTCGTCGTCGATGGCGTCGTGGAGGTGGACGCCCTGAAAGCAGACGTTGACGTCGGAGTCCTCGGGGTCGGCGTTCGCGAGGGCGACGGCCGCCTCTTCGACGTTATCGCGGCCGACGACGGGGGTATCGAACTCCGTCTTCCGGCCGAGGTCGTCGTCGAGGTCGACACAGAGGATGAGCAGCATCGCTCGTTGTCACTCCCTTTCACGCGGGCGCTTAAGTTCCTTCCGTCGAACTTTTTGCACGGCGAGCCTACGGCTCGCCGGCAAAAACTTCGATGAAAAAGACACTTCGACCCTCCCTCCGGTCGGGTCTCGGTCCCCCGCCTCGCTTCGCTCGGCGCGGTGAACCGCTCGCTCACTTCGTTCGCTCGCGGACGCTTCACCACCCCCGTGAGATTTTCCGCGTTACTCGTACGTGACGCCGCCCATCAGCGTCCGGACCGTCTCCTCGTTCTGGCCGAAGGCCGTCGGATGGCCCGCAAGCGTCACGACGAAGTCCTCCCCCACCTCTGCGGGTTCGCTGACGTAGAGGTATATTTCGACGCCCTGCCCGATTTCGGCGAGTTGCGCGTCAGCGGTAAACCGCGTGACACTCGTCGTTTCACCGGCGACCTCAGCCTCCAGAGTAGCCTCCTCCTGAACGTTGTGGATGTTGTCGTATCGCTCCTGAATCATGTTGGCGATGGCCGTCGTGTCCATCTCCGCGAGCGGGTTGAAATCCTTGCCGAGGAGACTGATTTGCGGCGTCGACAGCGTCGCGAAGACGGCCGCCTGAACCCGCGTTCCGATGAGGCCGAGTTCGATGGCTCGGTCGTACTCCGAGATGACGCTTGTCACCTCGACGGTTCGGCTGATACCGAACCGGCTGAACTGTCGGGTCTGGGTGTCCTTGATCGTCCGGTGGTGCGAATAGTCCGTCTCGCTCTGCACGCTCGCCGACAGGCTCGCCTCTACCGCCCCGAAGGCGGCGCCGTCGGAGGTGAGGCGTCCGTTACAGCCAGCCAGCCCCACTGCACCGACCGTTCCCGTCGCGGCGAGGAATTCACGTCGCGTCTTTTTCATTACGTGTGGGAAGGCGATTCTCGCTCATTAGTCCGTCGGCCCGGAGATACCGCGATTCCTTTTAAACCCCTTACACCGTAGCCCGCAAATCCCGCCCGCAGAAATCCACAACGCACGACTTTTCCCGCTGGGTGGATAAAGGGGAACAACGAATGATTTCGAAGGGCTGTGAACAGTGCGCCGTGGGCGGCAAGATGGTACTCTTCGTCTACGGGTACTGCGACCAGCGTGACTGTTTCTACTGCCCGCTGGGCGAGAACCGCAAGAACGTCACCCAGACGTACGCCAACGAGCGGCCCATCGAGAACGACGAGGAAATCATCGAGGAAGCAAAGCGCATGGACGCGCTCGGCTCCTCGATTACCGGCGGCGAACCGCAGGAAGCCATGGAGAAGACCTGCCGATACATCGAACTCCTCAAAGACGAGTTCGGCGAGGACCACCACATCCACCTCTATACCGGCATCACGGGCGGCCGCGAGAACATGCGCCGCCTCGCCGAGGCCGGCCTCGACGAGATTCGCTTCCACCCGCCGCTGGAGTTGTGGGGCGACATGCACGGCACCGAATGGGAGGAGATTCTCTACATCGCTCGCGAAGAAGGTCTAACGCCGGCCTTCGAGATTCCGGGCATCCGCGCGGAACCGGAGTTCCTCGAATTCCTCGATGAGGGCGCCGCCGACTTCTGTAACATCAACGAGTTCGAGATGTCCGACGGGAACTACCGCCGGATGCAGGAGGAGGGCTTCGAACTGCAGGAAGACCACATGTCCGCCGTCGAGGGGTCGAAGGACGACGCAATCCTGGAGGACATGGCCTCCCACGAGAAGGTCTACTTCTGTACCTCGGTCTTCAAGGACGCCGCACAGCACCGCTCGCGACTCAAGCGGATGGCCCGAAATATCCAGCGGGAGTTCGACGAGATTACCGACGACGGCACCATCGTCTACGGGAAGACGTGGGTGACCGAACAGCGCCTCG
Source organism: Natronomonas halophila (assembly GCF_013391085.1). Taxonomy (NCBI): domain Archaea; kingdom Methanobacteriati; phylum Methanobacteriota; class Halobacteria; order Halobacteriales; family Natronomonadaceae; genus Natronomonas; species Natronomonas halophila. The sequence goes on from NZ_CP058334.1 coordinate 1,127,165, forward strand.
ACGAGTTGGGCGTCCCCGAGGAGTTCTACACCGTCAAATCCGACCACGTCGAGTTGGCGTGGTGGCTCCTCGAGGAGATGGTCGAGGACGGCGACGTCGAGGACGGCGAAATCGTCGAGCAGTATCCGACCTACGACGGGACCGTCGTGGAACGGACGCCGTTAGCGTAGAGGGAACATCCGGCCGATCGTAGCGAGGCCGGCCTTTTTCATCAACGTTTTTCAAGGAGTGGTCGCGCGTAGCGCGACCCGACGCCGAAAAAGGTTGGATGGTACTGTGGTCGAGCGGACGCCGCTGGCGTAATCGATTGATTTCCCCTGCTGGTTCTGCAAAACTGCCACGGCCAGTATCCCTTTTGTACCCCCAGCGGTAGGGCCGCTATGGCAAACGGTGGGCCACCACTCTTGGGGCTGCTCGGCATCGGCGAGGACAATCGCGTGCCGGCACGCGTCGACCTCCACGACGACCTGAACCTCGTCGCCGTCGTCGACCGACTCGAACTCGGTGGCATACTCTTCCTCGGGCAACTGGTGATATTGGGCCTGCTGACGAACCTGCCGACCACCGCACAGGTCGGTATCGCCGGACTGGTCGTAATCGCGCTGGACCTGTTCGACCGGAAACTGCTGACGAAGTATCTCGATTAGGCCATCTCGGCGCCGGCCGCGACGAACGCACCGATGACGACCAGTACGCCGCCGATAGCCAGCCCCTCAGTCGACCGGCCGGCCGCCGCCAACGCGCCGAAGGCGAGGAGGCCGCCGCCGAGACAGCCCACCAGCGCAATCGTTCGGGTCCGCCGGTCGATGGGGCCGCCGCGCTGGCGTCGGTAATCGACCGCCGCGGCACCGAGGATGGCGGCCGCCGCCGACCCGGCGAGCAGGTCGGAGACGGTGGCGTAGGCCAGCAGGCCGACCGTTCCGAGCAGGCCGGCGGCGAGAGACCCGTCGGGCGAGAGCGGATTGACCGACTCGCCGAACCGGGCGTGATACAGCGCTGGCGGAACGCCGACGACCAGCGCCACGAGCGACCCGAAAAGGGCCCGCTGGATGACGATTCCGTAGAGGAAGACGGGCGCGCTCGCGAGGAAGCCCGCGGCGAGAACGTAGTCCGGAACGAAGACGTCCTCGGGCGACTCCGAGCGGACGATGCCGAACGCCACGAACGGATAGAGGATGAGGGCGCTGACCAGCAGGGTGCCGAGGTGGTTCGGTGAGAACAGGAGGCCGAACAGTCCGAAGGCGAAGGCGAGTACCAGACCGACGAGCGGGGCGGCCTCGGGGACGCGGCGACTCATCTATCCGTGATTGGGCGTCGACCGGCAAAGCGCTGGCGTTGGCGGCGGACGCGTTCGACCCGCAAGCGTTTAATCGACTGCGGGGCAAAGCATCGCTATGGCGGACTGCCCACTCGCGGACGACTGCCCGAGTTTTTCCGAACGCGTCGAAGGAATGGGATGTCAACACTACGGGGACCGCGGTGGTGCCGAGTGGTGTTCGCACTACAACCAGCCCATCCGCGACCTCAAACAGCAGCCGGTCAAGATGGGCGAGAAGGTCGTCGTCGACGTCGAGGACATCCACGAGTCCGGCGCCGGCGTCGGCAAAACCGAGGACGGCTTCATCGTGATGGTCGACGGCCTGCTGCCGCCGGCCCGCGCCGAGGTCAAGATTACCGAGGTCCGGTCGAGTCACGCCCGCGCCGACGTCGTCGAGCGGCTTCCCGAGGAAGACGAGGAGGACGAAGCCGAAGCGGAAGCCGACGAGGGCGAGGAGGCCGGCGAGGCCGAGGATGACGAAGCCGAAGGCGAGGACGCCGACGAGAGCGAGGGGAAAAGCGACCGCGAGAAGGCACTCAGCCGCGAGCGACTGGGCAGTCGCGAGAACTTCTGGGGCAACTAGGCTAACCGTGCCAGTCCGACCTGCCGCATCGACGTTTCGACCGCACGATTCGACCGTTCTACACAACCCATGAGCCTGCCGAACGTCGACGACCTGTTGGACCGCGCCGGCTTCGACGCCGATGAAAGCGTTTTGACCCGCCGGCAGGCGGAGGTGCTCGCGCTCCGCGAGCAGGGCATCCAGCAGTCGGCCATCGCCGAGGAGTTGGGCACCTCCCGAGCCAACGTCTCCAGCATCGAGGCCAGCGCCCGCGAGAACATCGCCAAGGCCCGCGAGACGGTGGCCTTCGCCGAGGCGCTGTCGGCGCCGGTCAAACTGACCGTCGAGGCCGGCACCGACCTCTACGACGTGCCGAACCGGGTGTATTCGGCCTGCGACGACGCGGGCGTGAAGGTAAATCGGACCGCCCCCGAGTTGATGAAACTGGTCGGGGACGCCGCCGGCGACGCCGTCCACGGCCGCGAGGTCCGACGGGACATCACGGTCACCGTCACCACTGACGGGACCGTACAGGTCCGCGAGTAGCCGACGACGGCCCGGCGCTGCCGCGAAGACCCCTTTTATACTTCCGGCGGGCGATTTCCCGATATGGACCTCGGAATCGACGGTAACGCAGCGCTCGTAACGGCTGGAACCGCAGGACTGGGCCTCGCAAGTGCGGAGGCGCTGGCCCGGGCGAACTGCGACGTCGCGGTCTGTGGCCGGGATACGGACCGCCTTGCACAGGCAGAGGCTCAACTGGAATCGCTCGGTGACGGCGACGTACTGGCCGTCGAGGCCGATATCACCGACGAGGCCGAACTGGAGGGTTTCGTCGGCAAGACCATCGAGACGTTCGGCCGTCTGGACCACGTCGTCACCAGCGCGGGCGGCCCGCCCTCGGGCCCCTTTGCGGAGACGACCGACGAGGAGTGGTACGACGCCTACGACCTGCTGGTGATGAGCGTCGTCCGGACCGTCCGGGCCGCACAGCCGACCCTCTCGGAGGACGGCGGCGGCACCGTCGTCAACATCACCTCCCGGTCGGTCAAGGAGGTCATCGACGACCTCGTGCTCTCGAACTCCGTCCGGCGGGCCGTCATCGGCCTGATGAAGACCCTCTCTCATGAGTTCGCCCCCGACGTGCGCGTCAACGCGGTCATGCCGGGTGCCCACGAGACGAGCCGCATCGAGGAACTGGTCGAACAGGGCGTCGAGCGCGGCGATTACGCCGACTACGAGTCGGGGCTGGACGATTGGTCGGAAGGCATCCCGCTGGAACGCGTCGGCGACCCCGAGGAACTCGGCGAGACCGTCGCGTGGCTCTCCAGCGACCGCGCTTCGTACATCAACGGCGCGTCCGTGCCGGTCGACGGCGGGTCGACCCGAAGCGTCTGAGCGGATACCCGATTCGACGGGACGGCCCCGACCGAGAGGTCCGCCCGTAGTTTAAATATCGTCGTCCCCGTACTTCGATACCGGATGGACCAGAACCGACCCGATTCGCTTCGGGGCTTTCTCACCGAGGACGACGTTCCCGAACGAACGCTCGTCGTCCTCAACCGGCAGGAACCGGAGCCGATACAGCGACTCTTCGAGGAGTCGTTCGGGGCGCTCGCTATCGATATCGAGGAACGGGACCTGCCCGACGAGGCGGACAACGTCGTCGCGCTCCTCGAAGACGGCACTGTCGTCGCCACCTCGCCGCTGAAGGAGTTGCAGAACGCGGTGCTGCTCGTCAACGCCGACCTCTACAAGACGGGAACGAGCGGCGTCGACAAGTACGAGGCCCCCGACGTGTTGACCGCGCTCGACGAGATGGTCTTCTCGCTGCGGGGCTTCCCGAAATCGAACAAGGAGAAACTTCTGCTCATCGTGATGTCCCGATTCATCGAGAACCGGGCGCTCACGGCCGACAAGGGCCGACTCGACGTCGCGTTTCAGGAACTCTCGCGGATTCGAGACGAGCGAGGGACCGAGATTGTTTATAAACGGTTGGCCGAAAACAACGTCGAGACACACATCTACGGCCTGCCGGATATCGAATACGACCGGGAGGGCCTCCACATCCACACCGGCACCGACGAGGAGTACCAGCGGTCGTGGTTCGTCGTCTACACGCCCGAGGACCCCAATCTCGACCCGGCGGCCCTTCTGGCTATCGAGACGGGGCCGAACATCTGGGATGCGATATGGACCTACGACGGCGAGCGAGTCGAGGCCATCCAGCAGTACGTCATCGAGAACTTCTGATTACGACGAGCGAACGATGAAGACGTCGTATTCGAGGCTGCTGGCGACCGTTCCGCCGACACTGGTGACTGGTTTGACGATGCGGCCCGCGTTGTCGCTACCGAGGAAGACGATTTCGGCGTCCACCTCTCGGGCCGCCCGGCGGATTTTGGAACCGATCTGTCCTTTACCCGCATAACGGTCGATATTGTCGAAGCGAACGTCGGCGTTCGGGGCGATTTCCAGGACGGCCTCTCGAAGCCGTTCGGCGGCGGCCTCCGGGTCGTATTCGTCGCCCTCGACCAGCCCGTACGTCTCGGCGAGCGACCGGTCGGTCGGGAGAACGCACACGACGACGAGTCGCTGGTCGTTCTGCTCGGCGAACAATACCGCCCGGTCCAGCGCGGCACGTGACAGGTCGGTCCCGTCGAACGCGGCGAGGTAGGTCATATCGGGCCTATCGACGGGAGGATTAATATTACCCGGTTACAGCGAGAAATCGTCCGTTCCGTCGCGGGCGACCAGCCAGTAGACCGGCAGCGCGACGGCCAGTCCGAAGGCCACGAGTGCGGCGAAACTGCCGAGGGTCCGAGAGCCCGTTACCGCCGTCGTCGCGACGAGGACGCCGACGAGGACCAGCACGCTGAGGCCGATACCGACACAGACAGCGAGCGTATAGAGGAGCACGCGGAGGATACGCCGAGCGACCGCCAGCGTTCGGTCGACGGGAAACGGGTCGCTTCGGGCCATCTGAATCGGGATACAGCAGGGCAACCGGCCCCGACCGTCATAATCCTTACTGCAGGACGGCGCCGCGACGGGCTACCACGTTTCGATGCGACCCTCACGGATGTCCTCGACGCAACCGCGGCAGTCCTGATGCTCGGGGTCGAAACAGGCCGGTCGGGCCTCCGAATCGAGCGAAACCGCCCGTTTCTCGGCGTGGCGGCGGCAGACGATTTTCGCGCGGCCCTCCTCGTCGGTCGGGAGGTCGGCGAGCGTCGACGTTTTCGCGTCGCTGTAGGCCTTTCTGGCCTCCGCGTACTGCTGGCCCGCCGAGCGGAGTTTCGTCCGCAGGAGCCGTTCGAGGCGACGACGGTTGCTCACGGACGCCGTTTGGAACGCGGGCCACAAAGAGCCGTCGGCAGCACACGAGCGGCCACGGATACCCGAGAACGGCACCGGACGCCCTCCTTCCGTCGGTTTTCACTTTCACCGCGCTACCGACGACTTTTATACCATCAAGCACCAACCGGCGTACGTCTCCCATTGAAAACACGCGGAGACGGACACACCATGACAGACCTGCGACAGCACGCGGACGAGATACACGAACAGTTCTCCGACTCGCTCGATGTGAGCGTCGACGAAATCGAAGACCGCCTCGAGACGCTCGTCTCCGAATACCGCGTCCCCATCGAGGAAGCGCGGCGGAGCGTGGTTTCGACGTACCTCGATGAGGCCGACATGGACCGCGAGGAGTTGGCCGGCGGCGGCAGCGAAGCCGCGAACGTCGAGGATATCGACGCCCCCGAAGAGTGGCTCGACCTCACCGTCAAGGTGGTCGACCTCTGGGAGCCCCGCGCGGACTCCATCGCACAGGTCGGCCTCGTCGGCGACGAGACCGGGCGCATCAAGTTCACCAAGTGGGCCAAAAGCGACCTTCCCGAACTCGAAGAGGGGACGGTCTACCGCCTCGGCAACCTCGTCACCGACGAGTACGAGGGCAGTTTCTCGGTGAAACTCAACTCCACGACCACCATCGAGGAGGTCGACGAGGATATCGAAGTCGGCGACAACGCCGACGAAGTCGAGGGCGCACTGGTCGACATCCAGTCCGGTTCGGGGCTCATCAAGCGCTGTCCCGAGGACGGCTGTACCCGAGTCCTCCAGAACGGTCGCTGTTCGGAACACGGCGACGTCGAAGGCGAGTTCGACCTGCGCATCAAGGGCGTCATCGACGACGGCGAGGCCGTCCACGAGGTCATCTTCAATCAGGAAGCCACCGAGGAGTTGACCGGCATCACCCTCGACGAGGCTCAGGAGATGGCGATGGACGCCCTCGACACCGAAGTCGTCGTCGAGGAGATGGGCGAAACCGTCCTCGGCCGCTACTACCGCGTTCGCGGCCCGACGATGGGCCGGTACGTGCTGGCCGACGACATCGAGACGCTGGGCGCACCGGACGATGCCGAAAGCGTGCTGATCAAAGCGAGGTCCCTGTAATGAGTGAATCCGCACCCACCCGCGAGGTCGCCCGACGCGCCTTCGCGGCCGAGTTCAACGACGCAACGTACACGTTCAAGGAATCCGACGACGAGCGCGCGCCCGTCTACTCGCTGCTCCCCACCGGCGAGCGGGCCAACCGCGTCTTCGTCGTCGGGACGCTCACCGAGACGGAGGACGTCGGCGAGGACTCCGAGTACTGGCGTGGCCGCATCGTCGACCCGACGGGCACGTTCTTCGCCTACGCCGGCCAGTACCAGCCCGAGGCCACCTCGGTGCTCCGGGACGCCGAAACGCCGGCCTACGTGGCCGTTGTCGGCAAACCCCGCACCTACGAGACCGACGAGGGCGACGTGAACGTCTCCCTGCGGCCGGAATCCATCACCGTCGTCGACGCCGGCACCCGTGACCGCTGGGTCGTCGAGACGGCCGAACGCACCCTCGACCGTATCGAGACGTTCGACACCGCCGACGAGTACGACGCGATGTCCGAAACCCAGTACGAGGTCGACCTCGGTATCTACCGCGACCAGGTCGTCAAGGCGCTGGAAGACCTCGAAGACGAGGCCGAAGTCGCCGCCGAAGCGTAACCCCACACGCTCTTTCCCCTTTTCGCGTCGCCGACCTGCCGAGGGACGACTATCCTAAGTTAATCCGAGGAACTGCATCAGCGCGAACAGCAGGTCGCCGAACGTGAAGGCCAGCAGCAGGCCGACGAACATCGGGACGATGAACGGAATCCCGGGCGTAATCCAGACCTGCTCGCGGTCAGGGGCGGTGAGCGTCTCCAGCCCCTCCCGCAGCATCTCGGGGGTCGTCCCGTAGGCGTCGTGTTCCGACAGGAATCGTTCGACGCCCCACTCGTCGAGCGGCCGGACGGCGGGTCTCGGGGCATCGGTCGCTTCGTCCCTCGCGACACCGCCGTCGGTCAGCGCGCGCTCGTCCTCGACGATAGAGCCGTCCCCGGGGTCGTTGCGCTCGGTCGGCAGCGGATGGCGATAGCGGTCGGGGGTTTCGCGAATCTCGGCGAAGGAAACACCGCGCCAGCGCAGATACATCCGGAGGGCGTCGATATCGAGGCCGCGACGGGTGAAGCCCTCGGGGGACTCCAGCAGGCGGCCGTACTCCGAGAGGACGTCCTCGACGGCGACGGGCCGGCCGATGAACATGGCCGGCGTGGGTTCCCCGTTCGGGAGGTTTCGGACCGCCAGTGCGATGGGATAGAAGAGGCCGACCAGCACCGTGTTCGACAGTACCGTCAGCGAGAAGACGCCCAGCGGGGCCCCGTAGGCGGGGTAGGCGCCGCTTGCGAGATAGAAGGTCGGATAGACGGGGACCAGTACCGCCAGCGTGATGACGGCCTTGGCGTCGGCGCCGCCGAAGCCACCGAGTCGCCAGAAGACGTAGCCGAGCGGCGCCACGAGGCCGAGCGAGAGGCCGACCTGTATCGCGAAGAGTTGCTGTCGGTAGGGCGAGAGCTCGGTGACGAGCCACGCGTCCCAGACGAGGGCGATGATGCCGACGACCAAAAGCGGCGCCCACGTCCGGTTCGGGACCCGCCGCGTCTCGAGGTCGCGGTAGGCCGCCCACGCGAAGACCGGCACCGCGAGCAACCGGAGGAGGTCGGGGACGGTCGCGAGACCGAAGACGAGCGACGACACACCCCGTCTTGCGTCGAGCGGGTATATAAACGCCCGGCTTCAGCAAGCGAGCATCGATGGTGGACGTTCGTCCACCAGCCTGGAGATACCGCCGGAGAAGGAAGGTATATCCCCGGTGGTTCGGTACCTACTCGTACACATGCCGTACCGGGATTACGAGACGCTCGATATCGAGCGGGTCGCGCTGGTCCCCATCGACGTCCAGCAGGGGTTCGACGACGAACGGTGGGGCGACCGAAACAACCCCGACGCCGAGCGGCATATCGGGGAACTCCTCACTGCCTTCCGCGAGGCCGACCTCCCGGTGGTTCACGTCAAACACGACTCCACGGAACGGGGGTCGCCGCTGCGGCCCGACCGCCCCGGGAACGTATTTAAACCCGAGGCCGAACCGACCGAGGACGAACCCGTCATCTCGAAGGAGGTAAACAGCGCCTTCATCGGGACGGACCTGGAGACGCGCCTCCGGGAGGCGGGCGTCCGGCGGCCCGTCTTCGTCGGCTTCACGACCGACCACTGTGTCTCGACGACGACGCGAATGGCCGAAAACCTCGGCTTCGAGCCGTTCGTCGTCGGCGACGCGTGTGTCACCCACGACCGGGAACTGAACGGCACGCGCTATGCGGCCGAGCAGAACCACCGCCTGTCGCTGGCACAGCTTTCGGGTGAGTTCGCCGAAATCGTCGAGACGGCGACGCTTCTCGCAGCACTGGAAGCACGATAGCCGGTCGCACGGCTACTCGGGAAAAACAGCAAAGGACGGCGAGAAGATGCCGAATTAGATGACGCGGTTCTGCAGGTAGTCGAGGTGCTTGGCGTTGTAGACAATTTTGACCGTGTCGGCGGCGGGGCTGCCGATACAGGTCAGACGGACGCCCTTCTCCTCGACTTCCTCGTCCGAGAGGATCTGCTGCATGTCCATCTCGATTTCGCCCTCTTTGATGATGGCGGCGCAGTTCGCACAGGCACCAGCACGGCACGAGAAGGGCCAGTCGTAGCCCTGTGCTTCGGCCGCTTCGAGGATGTACTCGCCTTCGGCGACGTCGAGGGTACCGTAGTCCTCGCCGTCGAGGCCGGCGTCCGCCGCTTCCTCGAAGAGACCGTCGTCGTCAATGTCCCAGCCGTGGTCGTCCAGTACTTCGTAGTTAAGGTATTCTACCGTGGGCATCAACACGTGAGTTCACACCCCTATGTGTTGAAGGTTGCTGTTACGGCCGGCGTTTCGACCCTATACGAACGATTGTTCACTTTTTATCGTTGACGGCGGGGGCGTCTGTCGAACGTCGGCGAAGAACGGGACAAACGGCAGAGAGACCATCAGGCGCCCGAACCGATGGCAAAGCGGGCTCAGAAGGGGAAAAATCGGAAGACGAGGAACGCGCCGGCGGTCGCCAGCGTCGGCACGAAGTTCTGCATCAGAATGACCCGGCCAGTCGTTTCGGGGTCGAAGAGGTCCGAGGCCGCAGGGATGTCGTCGGGCTCCTCCTCGCCGATTGGCGGCGCGTTCTCGCCGCGTTTCTCGGTGTCGCCGACGGTCGCACCTTCGTCGGCCGCCAGCGCGCCGACCGAGACGTTCGCACCCTCGCCGCGGACCGCATCGCGGGCCGTCGTCGTCCGGGTCGCACGACCCCAACCGAGGCCGATAATGCTCATCGTCGCGATGATGACGAAACTCGCGGGAATGCCGATGGCCGCGAGGGCCGCTGTGGCCGTCGAGGAGACGACGGCGACGATGATAGCCGCCGTCAACGGGAGTTGAGTCAGGTCGCTACCCATCGTGTCCAGCGTCTTCCGGGCGATGGTAAAGGCGCCGACGCCGACAGCCACCACCGCGAGGATGATGGCGGCGTTCATCGAGAGTTCGCCGCTGCCGACAAGCGGTGCGACGGCGTTGGCGGCGTTGGAGGCGCCCGCTGAAAACGCCATCAGACAGCCGATGGAGATGACGACGATTGCACCGAACATCTCCCGGCGGGTCGCGTCACCGGAGAAGGGGCTGCCGTCGGATTCGGGGATGGCGATCCACTCGTTGAGTACGGGATAGAAATATCGGCCGATGACGCCGCAAATCCAGAAGGTGATGATAGGGGAGACGATCCACCACGAGACGATGCGGCCCATCACGCCCCAGTTGAGCGACCCCGTCGCCAGTCCGAGGCCCGCGATAGAGCCGACGGCGGTCATCGACGTCGAGGCGGGAACGCCGAAGGAATTGGAGATGAAGAGCGCGAAGCCGATGAAAAACAGGACGATGATGCTCGCTTCGAGCGTAAAGAGCGCGCTCGGGACGATTCGGCCACCGAGCGTTTCGATGACCTCTCGCCCGATGGTCCAGCCACCGATGAAGAAAAAGACCGTCATGAGCCCGGCCGCGAGGAGTTTCGAAAGGACGCCGGCGCCGACGGCGGGGCCGAAGGCCGGCGCCGTCGAGGAGCCGCCGATGTTGTATCCGACGAAAGCGGCGACCGCGAGACCGACAACGAGGAGAAGTTCCACCATATAAGTCGAAAACGATGGGACGGCAGATAAGCGCCCTGCTTGCGACTAACGGGTAGGCTTTTGATGCGGCGGTGCCCCGACTCGAATATGTTCTCGGAGTTCGAGGTGGTTCCGGCCGTCGACATGCAGGACGGACAGGTCGTCCAGCTGGTCGGCGGCGAGCGCGGCACGGGCAAAGAGTACGGCGACCCCGTCGAGGCGGCCGAACGCTGGGTCGACGCGGGCGCCGAGACGCTGCATCTGGTCGACCTCGACGGCGCTTTCGAGGGCGAACGGGGGAACGCTCCCGCCGTCGAGGCGATTCTGGACGCCGTCGACACCGACGTCCAGTTGGGCGGCGGCATCCGGACCACAGAGGACGCGACGGGCCTGCTGGAGTTGGGCGTCGACCGCGTCATCCTCGGGACCGCGGCGGTCGAAAACCCCGATATCGTCGCCGACATCAGTGAGGAGTATCCGGGCACGGTGATGGTCAGCCTCGACGCCAAGGGCGGCGAAGTCGTCGTTTCCGGCTGGACCGAGGGCACGGGGCTGGACCCCGCCGAAGCCGCCGCGCGCTACGAGGAACTGGGCGCGGGCGCGATTCTGTTTACCGACGTGGACGTCGAGGGGCAACTGGAGGGCATCCGTCGCGAACCCGTCGAGCGCGTGGTCGACGCGGTCGATATTCCGGTCGTCGCCAGCGGCGGCGTCGCGACGCTGGCGGACGTGCGGGCGCTGAAGGAAGTGGGCGCCGCTGCCGTCGTCGTCGGGACCGCCCTCTACGAGGGCCGCTTTACGCTCGAAGAAGCGATGGCGGTGTAGGCGCCGCTACGTCACCAGCGCGTGAAGCCGCCAGTAGACGGCCGCCACTCGCGCCAGGAGGCCGGCCCTGGTGGTCGGCGGCAACGCGGGCTTGATTGGGTCCGTAAGGGCTGCCGCGACGGGCAGCAGGTTGCGGGCGCTCATCGCCACTCCTCCTTCAGGACGGTGACACAAAACGTTCAGTCAGACGGCCGTCACGCGGTCGTCGGACCGCTTATACCGCTTTTTCGAGGGCCTCGCTGACGTTCGGGTAACGGTCGGCGACCCAGTCCCGAAACAGGACGAAGGCGACGACCGACGCGAGCGCGAAGACGACACCGCCGACCGGGCCCAGTCGCTTGGCACTCAGTTTCCAGGCTGACCACGCGAGGCCGAGCAGTTCGAGCATGATTTCGACATCGGCCGCGTGACATAAAAATAGGCGGCCCAATCGGCGAGGTAGGGACCGTGTAAACCAGCGACAGTAATCGTCAACACTCATTACGGGCCCGGCCCACAGACGGAGTATGTCTTTCGAGGAAATGGACGTCGACACTATCTGGCAGGACGGTGAGTTCGTCGACTGGGACGACGCACAGACCCACATCCTGACGCATTCGCTGCATTACGGGACGGCCGTCTTCGAGGGCGCCCGCTGTTACGATACGGTCAGCGGCCCCGCGCTCTTCCGGTGGGAGGAACACCTCGACCGGCTGTTCGATTCGGCGAAGGTGCTGGACCACGACATCGACCACACCCGCGAGGAGATCACCGAGGCGACGCTGGAACTCATCCGAAGTCAGGACCTCGAATCCTGTTACATCCGGCCGCTCGTCTACTACGGCTACAACTCGCTGGGCGTCTCGCCGAAGGACTGCCCGACCGAAACGATGGTCGCCTGCTGGCCGTGGGGCGCCTACCTCGGCGAGGACGCCCTCGAAAACGGCGTCGACGTGATGGTCTCCTCGTGGCGCAAGCACGCCTCCAGCCAGATTCCGACCAACGTGAAGGCCACCGGCCCCTACGTCAACTCCATGCTGGCCGGCGAGGAGGCCCGCCGCAACGGCTACGTCGAGGCCATCGTCCTCAACAAGGAGGGCAACGTCGCGGAAGGCCCCGGCGAGAACATCTTCATGGTCAACGACGGCGAGATTTACACTACGGGCCTCTCCGAGTCTATCCTCGACGGCATCACCCGCGATACCGTCATCCAGCTGGCCCGCGACATGGGCTATACGGTCCACGACGACACGGCCATCTCCCGTGGCCAACTCTACACGGCCGACGAACTGTTCTTCAGCGGCACCGCCGCCGAAGTCACCCCGATTCGGAGCGTCGACGACACCGAAATCGGCAACGGCTCCCGCGGTCCCGTCACCGAGGACATCCAACAGCAGTTCTTCGACCTCGTCGAAGGGAAACTGGGCGGCTACGACGACTGGTTCCTGTACGTCTAGAACACCCACGTTTTGCACGGGGACGAGTCACACTTTATTGACGAACCGAGACAACGGCTTAACAAATGTCCCTCCCTGCGGTCGTCAGAAAGGACGTCAAAGAGTCCATCCGGTCGAAGTCTTTCCTCGCGACCACGCTGTTGTTCGTCCTCGTCTCCGGGTTCTGGGCGGCGATTCAGCACGTTCCTCGGATGGCTTCGAATAGCGACGTCCCGACCAGCACGCTGGCACTGCTCAATAGCATGGGCCAGCCGATGGCCTTCTTCGTCCCGCTGCTCGGGTTGGCCATCTCCTACGGCGCCATCGTCGGTGAGCGCGACAGCGGGAGCCTCAAAATCACGCTCGGGCTGCCGAACTCGCGACGTGATATCGTTCTCGGGAAGTTCATCGGTCGGTGTGCGGTTTTATCCGTCGCCATCCTCAGCGGCTATGCGGTCGTTGCCGCCTTCGCACTGGCAACCTACGAGTCATTCGCGGCCACCGAGTTCGCCCTCTACACCGTATTGACGGTTTTCTATGGTCTGGTCTACGTCGCAATCGGCATCGGATTCTCGTCAGTGATGACGTCGCAGTATACGGCGTTCGGCGGTGCGGTGAGCCTCTATGCCTTCTTTCAGCTAGGCTGGGACCTCGTAATGGCGGTTCTACAGACGATTACCGTCGGATACGTCCCCCCGGATTCCGGTGCCCCGCCCTGGCTGATCGTCGTCCACGCCCTCAACCCGACCGCAGCAGTCGGCTATGCGGCCCGGGCGATAATCCCCACCTTCGACGCGCTAATGTCGTATCCGGTATCGGCTTCGTTCTACCCGCCGAAGTGGGCCGGCTTCGCCATTCTCGCGGCCTGGCTCGTTCTATCCCTCGGGTTCGGCTATCTTCGGTTCCAGTCGATGGAGATTATGTAAACTGTATGGCGTCACCCGCCCACTGAACTCGTCCTTCATCCCTCGAAGCCTGAAACCAAGCCCGCCTCAGGCCGTCTCGGTTTCCAGCGCCTGCTCGATTCGTCGGTCCGCCTGTTCGAGGCGGTTCTGAACGGTCATATCCAGCGTCTCGTCGAAGTCGTTTTTCGATAGCGCCTCGCCGACCTTTTCCAGTCGCGTCCGGGCCGCTTCCAGCGCGCGGTCGGCGCCTCGCGTGTCGGATTGTTCGGCGCGTTCGACGGCCCGTTCGGCGGAGGCGGCGACCGCCTGAAGCGCCCGCTGGAGGCCGGTAACGCCGCTCACGTCGATATCGCCGGGGTCCGCAAGCGGGTCGTCGAGCGCGCCACCGCCGCTGCCACCATCGCTACCGTCGCCGTTCGTCGGCGTTTCGGTCCGGTCGTCATCGTCGTCGTCGGAATCGCCGTCGTCGCTAGAGTCGTCATCGCCGTCCCCCGAGAACGCGGGGGCCTGCTCGGAGGTTTCGGTCGTGATGTTCGCGACGAACTCGGCCAGCGAGGCCTTCCCAGTTCGTGGATTCTCGATGGTTCGGCGGTTCTCGTCGCCGGGGTTGACGCGGTAGGCGCCGGGAACATCCTCGCTGTCGCGGATTTCGGTCGTATAAGCGCCGTCGGTGTGGACGTAGGCCGCGAACTTGTCGGGCGAATCCGGCCTGAAGTCGAAGAGGCGGCCGCCGAAGTCGTCCTCGATTGCGACACGCTGGATGTCCGGGCCGTCGCTGGAATCGCCGTCGACTTTGACCGCGTTCTCGTTCGCGACGAGCGTGACCTGCCCGTCGGCACCGAGGACGGTCGGCGTGGGTGCAGTCCCATCGCCATCGGCAGTCGAGGTTTCCGTCTCGGTTGCCGTCGCTGATTCGGTCGCCGTCGCTGATTCGGTCGCCGTCGCTGATTCGGTCGCCGTCGCTGATTCGGTCGACGTCGACGTTCCCGTCTCGGATTCGGTCGACGTCGACGTCTCCGTCGGCGACTCCGTCTCACGTTCCGTAGGCGTTTCCGCTGTCGCGTCGTCGTTCCCGACGGTGATACGTTCGCTGTACGGCGCAGTACCGGGCGCGTTGACCGTCAGGCGATGTTCGCCGGGGTCGACGTCCTGCATCACGACGGCGCCGCCGACGCTCGGGGCGGCCGTGGGCTCGCTTTCCAGCAGACAGAAGGCGAGCGTGCCGGTAGCCGCCGTCGTCACGCCGTTGCCGTCCGGGGCCTCGGCGTCCTGAACGGCCTCGCCGAGCGCGCCGGCGAGGGAGGTAGTGGGGCCGCCGTAGTCGATGGCCTCGTAGCGGTCCGCCAGCACGCGCCGGTGGTTCGGGTCCGTGATGTCCTCGGCGGGGTTCTCGTATCGGGGCTGGTCCCACGGGACGCCGGAGGTGGTGAGATGGCCGGCGATGGCGTCCTCGGCGAAGTCCGGTACTGAGAACTCGAAGCGGAGCATCGGGCCGGTGACGTCCTCGATGTGTTCAAGTTCGGTGGTCGGCTGGAGGTCGTACTCCACGTCGGCGTCCCCCGAGGCGTTGGTCGCGGCCGTAAAGTGCAGGCCGGTCTCCCGCGTCGGGAGCTCAGTCGGCGGCGAGGACAGCTCCTCGAAGGACCGGACGGTGAGGGCGGCGTCGATGAACGCCTCCCGTGTCACGTCCGGCAGGCGGTCGTCCTCGTAGAGCGGTTGGCCGTCGAGTTCCGGCATCGCGAAAGCCAGCGTCAGGTTCTCGTCGCGCGGCAACCCGTAGGCAAGCGGGAGTTCGGCGAGTTCCTCGACGCCCTCGATGACCTGATTCGTGATGTCCGCCGAGAGGTCGCCATTCGGGAACCGCTGGAATCGGTCGGGATTCGCGTTGACACCGAGGCCGCTCGCGTGGGCGCCGAGTTCGGTAACGATAGCGGGTTGGGCGTTGGGGTCGAGATATTCGTTGTTCGGAATCTTTCGGCTGTGGGCGCTGGCGACGTACAACTGCACTTCCTCGGTTTCGGTATCGACGAAGACGTGCAGTACCTCCCAGTCGTGCCAGTGGAAGTTCGTCGTGAACTGGTCGAACACCGAGTACATCCAGAACTGGACGACTGCCAGCGGCGAGTCCTCGTACTGGACGGCGTTGTAGAAGACGACCGGCTCGGGCGGCTCGCCCGTCTCCTCGAAGGTTTGGGTGTAGTCGTTGAGCGCTGAAAAGCCGTCCACGACCGTCTGGCCGTCCTGCTCGGTCGTGTAGGGTCGCGGGTCGGTCATGAACCACTTCTCGTAGCGGTCGAAGTAGACGTCGGGCGCGAACTGCTCGGCGAGGCGACGGGACTCCTCATCGTCGACCGCGGTCGTCTCGGCGTCCTGTGGGTCCGTGGCCATTCGTCCGCCGATGGCGGCGCCGCCGAGGCCGAGGCCGCCGACTCCGAGGACCGCGAGCAGTTGTCGGCGGGTCCACTCACGGGGGTCCGCACGGCCGCGGAGGGAGACGTCGGAGCCCATTGTCATCGTTGCGAGTGTTAGCGGCAGACAGCACAAGTACCTGCCGGCCAGACACCGAAGCGGGTTTATCCGCGCCGCCGCTTCCCTCGCGTATGTCCTTGTGTGTGACGTTCCTCGGGACGGGTGGGGCCGTGCCGACGACCCAGCGAAACACGAGTTCGGTCTTCCTCCGCCGCGACGGCGACCGCTTCCTCTTCGATTGCGGCGAGGGAACCCAGCGGCAGATGATGCGGTTCGGCACCGGTTTCGCCGTCTCCGAAATCTTCGTCACACACCTCCACGGCGACCACGTCCTCGGCATTCCCGGCCTCCTGCAGACGATGGACTTCAACGAGCGGGAGGCCCCCATCACCATCCACACCCCGGTCGGCACCCAACCCGACATCGACCGTCTGATTTCGGCGACCGGTGCCGAACCCTCCTATCCCGTCCACATCGACGCCGTCTCCGACGGCGACGTGGCCTACGAGGGCGACGACTACGAGATTCGGGCCTTCGAGACCGACCACGACGCCAAGTCGGTCGGCTACACGCTCATCGAGGAGAAACGCAAGGGGCGGTTCCACCGCGACCGCGCCGAGGAGTTGGGCGTCCCCGTCGGTCCGAAGTTCCAGAAACTCCACCGCGGCGAGAGCGTCGAGCTCGACGACGGCACCGTCGTCGACGCCGAACAGGTCGTCGGCGATGCCCGCCCCGGCCGCCGGGTCGTCTACACCGGTGATACCCGACCCTCGGACCGGACCGTCGAGGTCGCCGAAAACGCCGACCTGCTGATTCACGACGCCACCTTCGCCGCCGACAACGCCGGCCGTGCCGGTCAGACCGGCCATACGACTGCGACACGGGCTGCCGAAGTCGCCAACGACGCTGGCGCGAAACGGCTGGCGCTGGTTCACGTCTCTTCTCGGTACGCCGGCAACGTCTCGCCGATTGAGCGGGAAGCACGCGAGGTGTTCGAGGGAGAGCGGGCCTTCGTTCCTGATGATGGTGACGAGATTGAGGTCCCGTTCCCGGAGTAGTTTCTGTCGACTATTTATAAGTAGAATTCCGTAACTGCGTGACTGCGAACAGCCGGAAAGCCCTCGGCCCGCTGGCGGTCGCTAAGCAGGATATCCTCGCTCGCTCCGCTCGCTCGGATAGGGCCTGCTTAGCGACTATATAAACGCCAGCGTGCCTCGCCCTTTCATTTCTCCAAGGACAGCACCGCACCTGCCCTTCCCCGGGTCGCGCGACGGCCTACGGCCGCCCGCGCTCCCGGCCAACTGACTTTATAAATGGCGCGCGCTGGTCGACCGCCGTGAGCGCCTCCGCGAACGGCGGTCAGGCCAGCAGCGCGCGAGGGACGACCGACTGAGCGCAAGCGAAGGAGGGAGTCGGCTGGGGAGGTGTGTGGCTGCGGTTTCCTGGCGGACTCGAAGGGCGAGGCTGGCGTGGCGGCCTGCGGCCGCCACGTTATAGGCGGGCGGCGGAGCCGCCCGCCCGGTGGACGAAGCACGGCGACGCAAGCACCGCAGGAGTGAGCAGAGCGAACGACGAGGAGCGCAGCGAGCCGCGCGAGTCGAGCCGGCCGAGGGCTTTGGAGATGCAGCTATCGGGATACCGCAATTCCAGAAAATCAGTCTCCTAGTCGCTTTTCGCGTAGGTGCCCTCACTCCAGAACTCGGAGCCACCCTTAAGCTCGGGCACCCAAGTGTCCTCCTCCTGCGCGAGCAACGCAACACGCGACGCCTCGATATCCCGAATCACGGGGAACTCGGGGAGGAACTCGCCGACGTCCTCGGTGAACGCGAGGACGTCTTCGTGATCGGGCATGATATCACGGTCGAGCCTATCTCGGGAGTTGCCGACGTGCATGTAGGCCTTCATTTCGACGAAGTCGGCGTCGGCGCGGTCGACCATCGCGGCGTACCATTCGGGCGTCTCCATGTTGTAGCCGTTCAGGAGCGTGGTCCGGAGGACGGTGCGGGTCTCGTCCTTCTCGGCCAGCACGTCCAGCGTGTCGATAAGGTTGTCCCACGCGTCGTCGTCGACGGCCTTGACGACCTCGTCGAAGGTCTTGCGGTCGGGGGCGTCGACGCTGACGTAGAGTTGCGTGGGGTCGCATTCGGCCAGCACGTCCGGGTTGGTACCGTTGGAGACGAGGAACGTGGTGATATCGCGGTCGTGGAAGGCCTCGATGAGTTCCGGGAGGTAGGGATACAGCGTCGGTTCGCCGTCCAGCGAGATGGCGACGTGACGTGGTTCCATGGCCTCCTCGAAAACTTCGCGGGGGACGTCGTCGTTGCCGCCGAATCCAGAGAGGAGTTTGCGCTGGAGGTCGATGGAGGCGTCGACGACCGCCTCGGGGTCGTCCCATTCGACGCCGTCGAGTTCGTAGGCGTGGCCGGAGTGGTCCCGCCAGCAGAAGACACACCGCTCGTTGCACTTGACGACGGGCGTCATCTGGATACAGCGGTGCGATTGGATACCGTAGAAGTGGTTCTTGTAACAGCGGCCCTCTCCCCGGAGGGCGTTGGCCGTCCACCCGCAGGTCTGGGCGGCCGTGTGGTTCTCGCTGTGGTAATCGGGGTCGCTGACCTGCTTGGGCATATCCGGCCCTAGACGCAGCAGGCCCTAAAGGCCGTGGTTCGGGCCGCGAGACGCACGCTGTGGCACCCCGAAAACGGGGCCGACAAGCAGCGCAATCCCGAGGGGTCCCCACCGAACGGTCGACAGCATTCAACCCATTTCCCATTCGTATATCCGATATCAGGTGTGGTGGGTGTTCACGTAGAAACCCCTAATACACATTGTACAGAACCCTTATGCTTCGTCTCAGGAGTTTTCACGTATGCTTCGCGGACTCGACGTATGGGGGAAATCCGACGGGGAACCGACGATAATCAAAGCGGCCGACCGGGACGCACTCAGCGGCAGCGTGACCGTCTACGTCTCGAACTCGCTCTCCCCGGAGAGCCACGACCGTCTGCGGTCGGTGCTCGATAACTTCGACCGGCTCGAGGCCGCCGAAGTCGTCGACGACGTTCGCGTCACGCGCTGGCCCGAGACGGTCGAAGCGCCGACCGACGGTCCCGCCGCCGCGGCGCTTGCCTGCTACGACGAGTTCGCCGATGCCGTTGGCGCCGACACTCTCGAACCGCACTTCGAGGAACACAGCGGCGAGGGCGCCCACGAGCGGACCGTCGAGTTCGCCGACATCTGTGTCGCCATCCGCGATGACGGCGAACTGACCGGCCTCTACCCCCGTGCCGACGAGGGCGCGTCTATCGAGGACTGCCTGACCGCGCTGGCGGCGGGCAACCCCGTCGAGAACGTCTAAACCGTCCAAACCACGTTTCCCCCGCGAGTCCGCAGTCGAGAACCCCTGACTTACCTCGGCCCGTTCGTTTTTCGAGAGTGTCGATACGCCCCCGGTAGTACGACCGACCCGAACTGATTCGCGCCGCCAACCCGTTATCCCTATACCCCGCGCTCGGGAAGTGCAGGTATGTTCCTTGCGTTCCGCGAGTCGGTTACCCGGGCGCTTCGGGCCACGCTCGAGGCCAACGGCTACCCGACCGACGACCTCGGCATCGAGGAGCCACCGGAAGACGTCGACGCCGTCCTGGCCTCCAGCGTCGCCTTCCGACTGGCCGGCGAGGCCCAAGCGCCCCCGCCGCAGGTCGCCGCCGAACTCGCCGACGAAATCGACGCCGACGACTACGACTACATCGCCGCCGTCCATCAGCAGGGCCCCTACCTCAACTTCCTGCCGGACGAATCCTACTTCCAGGGCGCGGTCCGGGCCGGCCAAGACGATGACTTCGGCGCGCTCGCCGACCGCGAGACCTCCGTCGTCGTCGAACACACCTCCGCCAACCCGACCGGCCCCGTCCACGTCGGGCGCGCGCGTAACCCGATAATCGGCGACGCCGTCGCAAATCTGCTGGATTACGCCGGTTACGACGTCGAACGCCACTACTACGTCAACGACGCCGGCCGACAGATCGCCGTCTTCACGTGGGCCTACGAGACTTTCGACGAGGAGGAACTTCCGGAACCCGCCCGCGACCGCGAAGAGTACCACATGGTCCGCTACTACCGGAAGGGCAACGCGTTCCTCGAAGAGGCCGACCCCGAAGAGGTCGAGGCCGCCGAAGACGAGATTCAGACCATCCTCCAGGGCCTCGAAGAGGGCGACGAAGAGGTCTACGAGCGCGTCGAGGAGGTCGTCGACACCGTCCTCGGCGGCATGAAGGAGTGTCTCGCGCGCCTGCCCGCCGAGTTCGACGAGTTCGTCAAGGAGACCCGATTCATCCGCAACGGCGCGACCGACGACCTCGTTGCCCGCCTCAAAGAACACGACCAGTCGGTCTACGAAGAGGACGCCTGGCAACTCGAATTCGAGGATATCGACAAGAACCTCGTCTTCCTCCGCGCGGACGGCACCTCCCTCTACACCACCCGAGACCTCGCCCACCACGAGTGGAAGTTCGACAACTTCGACCGCGCCGTGACCGTCCTCGGCGAGGACCACAAACTCCAGGCCGACCAACTGCAGTCGGCCCTCGAACTGCTGGGCAACGACACCGACCAACTGGCGAACGTCATCTACTCCTACGTCAACCTCCCCGAGGGCAAGATGTCCACCCGGAAAGGGACGGGCGTCCAACTGGACGACCTGCTCGACGAGGCCATCGCCCGCGCCCGCGATGAAGTCGAGGACCGCCTCGACGACCGCCTCCGGAACGACGAACTCGACGAGGACGATATCGACCGCATCGCCCGTCAGGTCGGCATCGGCGCCGTCCGCTACGATATCGTCTCCAAACAGCCGACCAAGGGAATCACCTTCGAGTGGGAACAGGCGCTGGACTTCGAAGCCCAGTCCGCACCCTACGTCCAGTACGTCCACGCGCGCTGTTGCGGTATCTTGGACGAAGCCGACGGCGTCGACCCCGTCGCCGACACCGACTACCTGACGACCGACGCCGAACGCGACCTCATCCGCTCCATCGCCCGTTTCCCCGGCGTCATCGACACCGCCGCCGACGAACTCGAACCCCACCAGGTCGCCACCTACACCCGCGAACTCGCCGACCGGTTCAACACCTTCTACCGGGAGTGTCCCGTCCTCACCGCCGACGACGCGGAAACCCGCGCCGCCCGCCTGGCGCTTGTCGCTGCCTCGAAACACGCCATGGCGAACGCGCTGGACGTGCTCGGAGTCGAGGCGCCTACTTCAATGTAGGAAGAACTTTTTGCACGGGTCGGCTTCGGCCGTCTGCTCGCGGGCCGCAGGCCCGCTCGCATGGTCCGAGGGACCTTCGGTCCCTCGCTACCCGGCAAAAATCCATGCGAATCGCCGGAGGCGATTCGCTGGATGACGAGAGTCGCCGGCGGCGACTCTCGAACCACTTCGATGAAAAAGACACGGCGGCCCTCCCTACGGTCGGCCCTTGGTCCCGCGCCTCGCTAACGCTCGGCGCGGAGAACCGCTCGCGCCCTTCGGGCGCTCGCGGATGCTAACGACTGGTTTCTCTCCAATTCAGCATCAAGAAGATAGTCCAATCCGCCTACGATTCCTCGGGGACGGCCATCACGGGTACCGGCGCGTTGCGAATCAGCTTCTCTGTCGTGCTCCCGATGAGATACTGGCCCAGCCCCGACCCGCCGCTGGACCCGGAGACGACGAGGTCGATGCCGTTGGCCTCGGCGTAGTCGAGCAGGCCCTTCTCGACCGACGAAGCCTGCTGGACGCTCGTCGTCACTGACCCCGAGAACGTCGATTCGATGCCCTCGGTGGCCGCATCGAGTATCGATTCGGCTTCGGTTTCGACGTCCTCCGTTGACCCGGGGAACCGACCACCGAGAAGCGATTCCTCGACGACGTGGACGAGGTGAAGCGAGGCCCCGTGGCGTCGCGCCGCGTCCGCGGCGGCGACCACCGCCGCATCCGAGGGGTCGCTGCCGTCGACGGCGACGAGGATGTCTTCGTAGGGATAGTGTGCCTCGGCATCGACGCCGGGCGGGAGCGCGAGGACGGGCATCGGCGCGCGTCGGAGGACCCGTTCGGTGACGCTGCCGACGAGGTGTTCGACGCCCTGCCGGCCGCGGGTCGGCATCACGATGGCGTCGATGTCGTACTCCTCGGCGTACTGGACGATGGTTTCGTCGGGGACGCCCTGCACCACGTCCGTCGTCACGTCGACGTCGTGCGTATCGGTGTTTCCGACCGTCTCCTCGACGATGGATTCACCCTCGCGGACGAACGCATCGACGACCTCGCCGTCGATACGCGTGTGGCTGATTTCGGAGGTGTCGGCGACGTGGAGGACGACGAGTTCGGCGTTCGCGTCGGCCGCCACCGCGAGCGCGTAGGCGACTCCGTCCTGTGCGGCGTCGCTGCCGTCCGTCGGAAAGAGGAGACGGTCGACCATACGTCAGCCAACGGCGATGGAACGTATAAAACCACGCGGGCTAGCCGACCAGATACGTCGGGAGGTACAGCAGGACACAGAGGATGCCCTCCGCCCGCCCGAACGTCTCCCGCCAGTAGGCCAGAAGGAGGACGGTTGCCGACGCCGCCAGCATGTAGGCCGTCCCGACGACGGCAACCCGTGGGTCGCTGATGGCGATAGTGCCGACGGCGGCGCCGATACCCAGCGAGAAGAGCGGGTCGGTGATGTTGCTCCCCAGCAGCGTCCCGACGGCGATGGATTCCTCGTCGTGGTAAATCGAGGAGGCGCCGATAGCGATTTCCGGAATCGTCGTTCCGAGGCCGGTGACGACGCCGAGGAGGTACCACGGCACGCCGAGTTCGACGGCGACGCCCCTCGCGCCCGTAATCAGGAGATGGCCGCCGACGATGACCATCGCGATGCCGACGACGAACTGGACCGTGAGACGCGGAACCGACCGGTCCGACTCGACCCGCGATTCGACCGACTGGCGATAGCCGTCGTGTTCGAACCGAAAGAGCAGGAAGAAGGCGTATAGCACGACCATGACCGCCCCGAGGAGTCGCGAGATGCGGCCGCCCCAGACGGCGACCAGCATAATGGCCATGGCGGCGACCATCGCAGTCCCGTACCGGTAGACCGTCCGGCGCTCGAAGGTAAGCGACGCCGTGAGTGCGAGAACGCCGATACCGAGCGTAATCTGTGACGTCGCCGAGCCGACGATGTGGGCGATGACGAAATCGCCGGTGTCGTAGACCGACCCGTAAATCGACGTCGCGATTTCCGGCAGGGAACTCCCGACGGCGACGATGGTGATGCCGATAAAGAGCGTCGAGACGCCGAGCGCGTGGGCGAACGCCGAGGCCGAGTCGACCGTCCGGTCGCTGCCGTAAACGAGCAACAGCAGTCCGCCGAACAGGCCCCCGAGTTCGTAGAGCATCAGCGACCGACCACCGGGGGCGGGCCGACCCGAGAACGTAGTTCTCGTCGGGAACCGTCGAGGCGTCGGGAGGGTCCGGATACGGGCACCGTACGGGGGAAACGAGCGGCGGGCGATTAGGGTTTGTCCTGTCGCCGGAGGCGAGGCTTACAGGAGCGGCGCGATGGACGGGAGGACCGACCCGCCGGCGAAGAGGATGGCGGAGGCGCCCAATCCGAGCGCCAACAGCAGGAAGATCGCGATCCACGAAAGCGGGACACCGTCGTTCGACTCCGTTGATGTTGCCATATCGAAGGGTTGGGAATTTTCCCCGATATGCCTTGCCCTCTCGACCGAGGCCCCATCCCAAAGGACGGAGTTTTACCGTTCGGGGAGCAAAAGATGGAGTAATGAGCGAAGACGAAGGGGAGCAGTCGGATAAACAAAAATACGAATTCCAGAAGGTCATCGAGGAACTCGACGACTACTCTGGGTCCGGCACGCAGCTCGTCTCGATTTATATTCCCGAGGACCGACAGATAAGCGACGTCGTCGCCCACGTCACCCAAGAGCACAGCGAAGCCTCCAACATCAAATCCAAGCAGACCCGCACCGCGGTTCAGGACGCCCTCACCAGCATCAAGGACCGCCTGAAATACTACGACGTCTACCCACCGGAAAACGGGATGGTCATCTTCTCCGGTGCGGTCGATGCCGGCGGCGGCCAGACCGACATGGTCACCGAGGTACTCGAATCGCCGCCGGACCCCATCGAGTCGTTCCGGTATCACTGTGACTCGCATTTCCTGACCGAACCGCTTCAGGAGATGCTGGGCGACAAGGGCCTCTACGGCCTCATCGTCCTCGACCGACGGGAGGCAAACGTCGGGTGGCTGAAAGGCAAGCGCGTCGAACCCGTCAAGTCAGCCTCCTCGCTGGTCCCCGGCAAGCAGCGAAAAGGTGGCCAGTCAGCCCAGCGGTTCGCCCGCCTGCGACTGGAGGCCATCGACAACTTCTATCAGGAGGTCGCGGAGATGGCCGACGACCTCTTCGTCCCCAAGCGCCACGAAATGGACGGCATATTGGTCGGCGGTCCCTCCCCGACCAAAGACGAGTTCCTCGACGGCGATTACCTCCACCACGAACTGCAGGACCTCGTGTTGGGCAAGTTCGACGTCTCCTACACAGACGAATCCGGCCTCTACGACCTCGTCGACGCCGGACAGGACGTGCTGGCCGAGGCCGAACTCATGCAGGACAAGGCCGAGATGGAGGAGTTCTTCGAGCAACTCCACGACGGCCAGAAGGCGACCTACGGCTTCGACGCCACCCGACAGAACCTGATGATGGGGTCGGTCGACCGCCTGCTCATCAGCGAGGACCTCCGGAAGGACGTCGTCACCTACGACTGCGGCGGCCGCGAGGAGTTCGAACTCGTCGACCGGCGGGCCGACACGCCCGACCACACCTGCGAGGACGGCAGCGAGGCCGACGTCGCCGAACGCGAGGACGCCATCGACCACCTGATGGAACTGGCCGAACAGCGCGGCTCCGATATGCAGTTCATCTCGACGGACTTCGAGAAAGGCGAACAGTTGCTGACCGCCTTCGGCGGTATCGCCGGCATTCTCCGCTACTCGACGGGCGTCTAAGACGGCGCAAAGTCGGAACCGAGGGGCCTCCCCACGGCCACCGCCGGTTCCACGCACTCCCCCACCCCACAGCGGGTGCAGCCCCCACCCCCCATCGAACGCCTACGAGCGAATCGCTATTACCTCACCGCGTGACCTAGCCGCTCAGGAGGTGAAAACACATATATAAATATTCCGCTCAATCGAGGAGCTGTTCGATCTGATGACGCCGCCGCTCGATATCGAATTCGGGGTCGACGCCGCCCTGTGCGTGGAGTCGGTCGAGAATCAGCAGCGGGTCGGTACCGGCCTTCTCGACGGTCTCCAGCAGGGCTTCGATATCGCGGCGGTGCAGCGCCAGCGAATCCAGCAGGCCGATGGCGAGGGCGAGCGAAACGGCCGCCTCGTCGTCGGGGAACGCACTGCTGATGCGGTCGAAGCGCGGCGATTCGGGCGCCGAGTCAGCGGCCGAAAGCGTGAGACACTCCGGACAGAGCGCAGCGTGGTCGCTTTCGTCGGGCGCGTGTTCGCGGAACCGTTCGGGAACCACAAAGGAAACCATCGGGGCACCGCAGGTCGGACAATCCATACCGGACGTAGCCCGCCCCGCCTGATAGGGAGCGCGGTCCTATTCGATGTCGGCGGCTTCGGCGTCGATTTCCGCCCGGAAGGCCTCCGAGAGTTCGTCGGGGTCCGAAAGCAGGTTCGAATCGCCCGCGATACCGAGTCGGACGCCGCCGTCGTAACTGAAGATGCTGATGCCGATGCCCTGGTCGGTCGCCTGCGGTACCCAGAACATGATGTCGCTGACCTCATGGCCCGCGAACTCGACGGTGTCCAGCGGCCCCGGCACGTTCGTCACGACGCCGGTCGCCTGATTTTCGAACTGCTTGATGAGCAAATCGAGGATGAAATCCGGCGTGTGGCCGCCGAACGTCAGCGTCAGATACATCAGGAACGCTTCGAGGCCCGCCGTCTCCTCATCCATCCGCTCGTGGATGATGCGAATGCGCTCGCCGAGGTCCGGTTCACCGACGGGCAGCGGAACGAACGCTAACCCGAAGTAGTTGCCCAGCGACCCGTCGCGGCGATGCATCGGCCGCAGATTGATGGGAACGGTCACCCGGAGTTCCCGGCCATCGACCGGGTCACCCCGCTCCTGCAGCACGCGGCGGAACGCGCCCGCAAGCGCCGCCAGCAACACGTCGTTGACCGTCGCATCGCACGCGCCGCCGACCTCCTTGACCGTCGCGAGGTCGATTTCCTCGGTCCAACCCGCCCGCTTGACCGTCCCGATGTTTCCCCGAAAGGAGGTCTCGGTTTCGTCCTCCTGAGTCAGCATGTTCCAGCCGGTTTTGGCCGCCTTGCCCGCGAGTCGGACGGCGTCGAGGGGGCCGTCGGGACCGAGCGACCGGGACCGCTCGTGGCTCGATTCGCCGGCCGAAGTATCGTCCGCCGACGCGGTATCGGTCGCGGCCGTCTCCGCTTTCCCGTCTCGGAACTCCTCGGCACTCGGGGGGTCAGGGACGATGCCCATCGGCATCTCGAGTTCCTCGGGAGAATCGACCAGCCCGAAGAGGACGTACAGGAGGGCGAACCCGTCGCCGATACTGTGGTTGATACGGAAGACGACGGCGTTGCCGTCGCCCGCGCCCTCGACGAGATAGGCCTCCCACAGCGGCCGGCGCTCGTCGAGCGGCCGACTCATCAGGTTACTGACGAACTGCTTGAACGTCGCCGTATCCGCCGGGTCCGGCAAGGAGAGATGGTAGATATGCGTCTCAATGTCGAAATCCTCGGTGAACTCCCAGCGGGCCCGCCCGATGCCGCTCGAATCCACCCCCTGCTTGAATCGGTCGAACCGGAGCAGTCGCTCCTGGAGGCGGTCCCGTAACTCCTCGTAGGTTATCGGATCCTCGAACCAGAGCACGCCGGTGATGGTCGTCAGGTTATCGACCGTTCCGAGTCGCCGCCACGCGTTGTCGGCCCCCGAAAGCGGGTCAGACTCCGGCATTCGTCCGTTCCCCCTCGATTCCGCGCTCGGTCGGTTCCAGTCGTCGCGCGTCCCCGGCGGTCCAGCCCACTAACATCTGTTAGTGGCGCTTTCGGATACAGTAAAATGAAGCTACCGCCGGAAAAAGACGGGCCTTACCTTAGTCGTCGGCCGGAACTGGTTCGGCCTCAGTCTCGGCCTCGCGCTCCTCGGCCTCCTCTTCTTCCTTCTTGGCCTTGATCTTCTTCATGCGGAAGATCTCCTCGCGTTCCTGCTCTTCGAGTTTCTGCTCGATGTACTCCTGAGCCTCGTGGAGTTCGGGCAGGAGTTTGAATTCCAGCGCGTTGACACGGCGCTTGGTCTTCTCGATTTCGTCGAGCATCTTCTTCATCGCCGTCTCGACCTCGGCCGCGAGGATGATGGACTCCAGCAGTTCCTCGTAGGCGTCCGCGGCCTCGTCGATGCGCGCGGAGGTACCGACCAGCCCGTAGCCACGCTGGTCCAGCGACTTCTTGACCTTCGTGGATTCGATCTGCGGCACGACCACGCCCATGATGTTCTTCGATTGGGTCGTGATTTCGGGGTGTTCCTTCAGGGCCGCCGCGGCACCGCGAACCGCAACGTCGCCCTCCATGGCACGGGCCATGTTGATGTTCCGCTGGGCGCGCTCGTAGTTGTCGTCCAGGTCGGAACGAACGTCCTGTGCCTGATCGAGGATGTCCATGAACTCCATGATGAGGCCGTCACGCTTCTTTTCGAGCGTGTCGTGGCCCCGCTCGGAGAGTTCGATGCGGTCCTCGATCTGCATGAGGTTCTTCCGCGTCGGCTTGACGTCCTGGGCCATTCTTGGCGGTGCTTCTGTCCGAACCGGGTTAATCCTTCTGGAGTTCCGGCCGCACCCGCAGTCTTCCGGCCTCAACGTCGACGACCGCATCCATCAGCGTCGACATCGCGGCCACGGTCTGTTCGTCGGCCGTTTCGGGGTCGAGATGGTAATGAATGCTCGCGGAGGCGGCGGCACACCGCTCGCCCAGCGAATGCAAAAACCGGAAGGCCCGCTCGCGGTCGGCATACTGTAAGAGCGCGGTCAGCGAGTCGAAACACACCTCGGTGCCGGCACTCACTGCCTCGGCAATCGCGATTCCCTGTCTCGTCAGGTCGTTCGGGTCGACGTCCGCCCCGATTTCGAGTTCCTCGATAGACGGCGGGTCGGCATCGTGGTCATCGAATGCCCGTCGGAGCGCCGTCCCATTGGCACCGGCGTAGGCGACCACGAGGACGTCCCTCGCGCGCGCGGACAACTCAACACAGACGTCGGCGTCGCTGTCGATAGTCGGTGACAACACCAGCACCGTCGTGGCGCTGTCGGGAATCTCCCCCACGAGGTGCTGGGCCATGTACAATTCGTATAGAATGGGGCGTTAAAGAAGGCGTTGGCCGATTCGTAGAGAGCCCGGTCATCGCCGTACGGCCAGCGAAGGCCGGAACCGGCGACGACTTCCGCTCTCGGAGCGTCAGTCCGCGGTCTGGGTCGCTGCTTCTTCCTCGACGTAGTACTCTTCGATGAGTTCCTCGTCGATACGGTTGAGTTCCTCTTTCGGCAGGTTGCTCAGGAGGTCCCAACCGAGGTCCAGCGTCTCGCTGATGTCGCGGTTCGTGTCGTAGCCCTGCTGGACGAACTCCTCTTCGAACTCGTCGGCGAAGTCCAGATACTTGTTGTCACGCTCGGAAAGCGCTTCACGACCGACGATGTTCACGAGGTCACGCAGGTCCTCACCCTCTGCGTACGCAGCGTACAGCTGGTCGGAGACGTCGGCGTGGTCCTCGCGGGTGTAGCCCTCGCCGATACCGTCGTCCATCAGCCGCGAGAGGCTCGGCAGGACGTCGACGGGCGGTTCGATACCCTGACTGTCGAGGTCACGGTCGACGTAAATCTGCCCTTCGGTAATGTAGCCGGTCAGGTCCGGAATCGGGTGGGTGTCGTCGTCACCCGGCATCGTGAGGATCGGAATCTGGGTGACAGAGCCCTCACGACCCTCGATACGGCCGGCGCGCTCGTAGAGCTGTGCCAGGTCCGTGTACATGTAACCGGGGTAGCCACGGCGGCCCGGGACCTCCTCACGCGCGGCGCCGATTTCGCGCAGCGCCTCGCAGTAGTTGGTCATGTCCGTCAGGATGACGAGCACGTGGTAGCCCTTGTCGAAGGCGAGATACTCGGCGGTCGTCAGCGCCATCCGCGGCGTGACCGTCCGCTCGACTGCGGGGTCGTCCGCAAGGTTCATGAAGACGACCGACCGTTCCAGCGCGCCGGTGCGCTCGAAGTCGTCCATGAACTCGTTGGCCTCTTCGGCCGTGATACCCATGGCGCCGAAGATGACTGCGAACTCCGAGCCCTCGTCGCCTTCCTCTTCTTCCTCGGGCACCGTCGCCTGGCGGGCGATCTGGAGCGCGAGGTCGTTGTGCGGCAGGCCGGACCCCGAGAAGATGGGGAGCTTCTGGCCCCGAATGAGGGTGTTCATGCCGTCGATGGCCGAGACACCCGTCTGGATGAACTCCTCGGGATATTCGCGGGCCGTCGGGTTGATAGCCGCGCCGACGATGGGTCGTTCCTCGTCCGGTTCGATTTCGGGTCCGCCGTCGATGGGTTCACCGGAACCTGACAGGACGCGCCCGAGGAGGTCCTCGGTCAGCGGCATCTGCAGGGTCTCACCGAGGAACCGAACCGACGAGTTGCGGTCGATGCCCGAGGTACCCTCGAACACCTGAATCGCGACGTACTCGGAGGTGGATTCCAGCACCTGACCGCGTCGCGTTTCGCCGTTCGGCGTCTCGATCTCGACGATCTCGTCGTAGCCGACCGGCTCGTCGATCTCGGCGAACACCAGCGGTCCGCTGATCTCCGTGATAGTTTGGTATTCCTTCTGCATCGTTAGTACAGCTCCCGGAGCTGCTCCGTAATGTCGTCTTTCAGCTCCTCGATGTACGATTCCCACTCTTCCTGGGTGTTCATCCGGTTGAGTCGCGGGGCGGCGTCGATGTCGATGATTTCCTCGACGGGGACGCCGGCCTCCAGCGCCTCGAAGGCCTCGTCGTTGAAGTGCTGAATCGCCACGAGCATCTCGTGGGTCTTCTCGGGCTCACAGTAGGTGTCCACGTCGTGGAACGCGTTCTGCTGGAGCCACGCTTCGCGGATGTACCGGGCGATCTCGAGGGTAAGCTGCTGGTCTTCCGGCAGGGCGTCCTTCCCGACGAGCTGAACGATTTCCTGCAGTTCGCTCTCCTCGTCGAGGACGTCGACGCCCCACTGGCGGACCTCGGGGAACTCCTCGTGGACGTTCTCCCGCCACCACGGGTCGAGCTGTTCCTTGTACAGCGAGTACGACTCGTTCCAGTTGATAGACGGGAAGTGCCGACGTTCCGCGAGGTCGGCGTCCAGCGCCCAGAAGCACTTCACGATACGCAGCGTGTTCTGGGTGACCGGCTCGGAGAAGTCACCGCCCGGCGGCGAGACGGCGCCGATAACCGAAATCGAGCCCTCGCTGCCGTTGATGTTCTGGAACTTGCCGGCGCGCTCGTAGAACTCGCTGAGGCGCGCGGCCAGGTATGCCGGGTAGCCCTCTTCGCCGGGCATCTCCTCGAGACGCGAGGAGATTTCGCGCATGGCCTCGGCCCACCGCGAGGTGGAGTCGGCCATCAGCGCGACGTCGTAGCCCATGTCGCGGTAGTACTCGGCGATGGTGATGCCCGTGTAGACACAGGACTCACGCGCCGCGACCGGCATGTTGGAGGTGTTCGCGATGAGGCAGGTCCGGGACATCAGGGGCTTGCCCGTCTTGGGGTCTTCCAGTTCCGGGAAGTCCTCGATGACCTCGGTCATCTCGTTGCCACGCTCGCCACAGCCGACGTAGACGACGATGTCCGCGTCGGCCCACTTGGCGAGCTGGTGCTGGGTGACCGTCTTCCCGGAACCGAACGGGCCCGGAATGGCGGCTGTCCCACCCTTCGCGATGGGGAACAGACCGTCGAGGACGCGCTGGCCCGAAACCAGCGGCGTCGTCGGCGTCTCCTTCTCGACAGTCGGGCGGGCCTCTCGGACCGGCCACTCCTGTCGCATCTTGATTTCCTCGCCGTTGTCGAGTTCGACGACCGTCTCCTCGACGGTGTAGTTACCCGACTTGGCCTCGACGACTTCGCCGCCCTCGTAGCCGGGCGGCACCAGCACTTTGTGGTCGATACTCTCGGTCTCGGGGACGATACCGACGACGTCGCCAGATTCGACTTCGTCGCCCTCCTCGACTTCGGGGTTGAACTCCCAGGTCTTTTCGAGGTCGATACCGGGCGCGTCGACACCGCGGTCGAGGAAGGCTCCCATCTGTTCTTCGAGGACGTCCAGCGGGCGCTGGACGCCGTCGTAGATACTGTCCAGCATCCCCGGTCCGAGGTCGACGGAGAGCGGTTCTCCCGTGTTCTTGACCGGTTCGCCGGGGGCGACGTCGGAGGTCTCCTCGTACACCTGGATGGTGGTGAGGTTCCCCTCGATCTCGATGACCTCGCCCATCAGGCCTTCCTCGCCCACGTAGACGACGTCGTTCATCCGGGCGTCGAGGTCGACGGCGGTCACGACCGGACCACTGACGCTCTCGATGACGCCCTCGTCCGTGATTTCGCTTGCAGTTGCTTGACTCATGATTAGTCTTCCATCAGGTCGATGCCGATGGCGCGTTTGATTTGCTCGCGTAGGTTGCCCGAACCGGTTCCGCCACCCAGCGTGACGACGACCGGTTCGACGCTCGTTTCGACGCGCTGTCGAACTGTGCGGGAAAGGTACTCGATGTCCTCGTCGTGCATCACGACGATGCCGACGTTCTCGTCGTCCAGCACCGACTCGACGGCGTCGTCCAGTTGCTCCTCTTTGTCGGCGTCCGGGACGTTCTCGGACCGGCGCACGCCAGCGAGGCGAAAGCCGGTCGTGAAGTCCGGACTGCCGACGACTGCGATTTCCTGGCTCATTCTATCACCAGTTCCTCCTCGATTTCCTCGACGTCGAGTCCGGCCTCGCGGCCACGGGCGATCGCCCGGATGTTCTCGACTTCCCGCTCCTTTGCGAGGATATAGGAGAGAACCGGACAGACCGACAGCGGGTAGCGGTTCGAAAGCTTCCCGGAGTATTCCAGAAGCGCCGCCTCCAGTCCGTGTTCGAACTGGATGAGGCTATCGGCGTCCTCCAGTTCCGTCAGCGCTTCATCGAGGTCGTCGCCGTAGGTGCTCTCCCGAATCCGGGAGACCAACTCGTCGACGTTCGTCGCCAACTGGCGGAGTTCCTCGCCGCTGAACAGGCGACCGCCTTCGATGAAGTACTCGGCGGGGTCGATGTCGGCGCCACTGCGTGCGATACGCAGGCCGTTCCGGAGGTTCCGGAAGTCGACTTCCGCTTCGAGGAACTCACGGTACAGCGCCGTCGGCGTGTCGGGTTCCGGCTGGCCGATGTCGTCCAGCAGGTGCGCGTAGAACGCGCGGTCGACGGCGTTCTCGAGCGGCACGAGCACGCCCTCGCTTTCGAAGTCCTCGAAGGCCTCCTCCAGCGGGTCGCCGAAGATGGTATCCGAAAGCTGTTCGACGACGTCCTCGATGCTCGTCGATTCGACGAGGCGGTCGAGGCGCTTGTCGGAGAACTCGCCCGTCCGGATGAGGTCGTCCTCGATGTCCTCGCGGGCGGCGTCGGTGTAGACGCCACGGATGACCGTCTTGACGTTCCAGGCGTCGAACTTCCGAAGGTAGTTCGCGATGTATCCGTAGAGGTCACCGTTGGACCACGAAAGCAGGTCGTCGAAATGCTTGGCCTGGTTCCGGTTGAGAGCGTACTCGACGAGGTCGACGCCCGAGTGGCGCGCACCCAGAGCGTTCATCTCGGCCTCGTATTCGGTGTCCTCCATGAAGCGGGCGATTTCGCTCGGGCCCATCCGGACCAGTTTGCGGTAATCGTCCGCGTCGAAGAGTTTCGCCCGCCGCGAACGGACTCGCGCCGTGACGTATTCGTAGTTCGAACTCCCTTCCGTTTTGATGCTCATTCTTCGAAGAGGCGTGCGCTGATTTCGCGCAGGTTGTCGTCCCAGACATCCTCGAGGACGGAGTCGAACGTGTTATCGACGCGAACACGCGACTCGTCCGACTCGACGACGACGCCGCCGAGACAGTCGACGGGGTCGCCGACCTCGAAGCCGTCGTAGTCGGCGACGACCGACTCGAGCAGCTCCTGGTCGTTCTCGCGGCCGTGAACCCGGACCGACTCCGCGTCCTCGAATTCCTCGGCTGCGCCGTCGAGCAACGCCCGCGTAAGCTCCTCGCGTTCGTCGCCGGAGATGTCGGCTATCTGTGCTTCGACATCGTCGCGGACCTCCTCGAGAACCTCGCGGCGAGCCTCGAGGCGCTCCTGCTTGGCCTCGAGTTTCGCGCTGGAGAGTTTCTGCTCGCGTTCCTGGTCGACCGTCTTCTCGACCTCGCGTTCGGCCTCGGATCGGATGTCGTCGGCCTCCTGCTCGGCTTCGGAGACGATCTCCTCGGCACGCTCCTCTCCCTCTGCGCGAATCTCGTCCGCACGCGCGCGGGCTTCGTCTCGGATGTCCTCTACGACCGTATCAAGGCTCATTGTTTGGAAAAGTTGGATGCGGTTTAGACGACGAAGACGACGACCAGCGCCAGAATCACGAGCGTCTCCGGCAGGACCGTCAGAATCAGGCCACGACCGAAGAGGTCCTCGTTTTCTGCCATAGCGCCGACCGCCGCTGCGCCGATACCGCGTTCCGCATAGCCCGCACCGAAGGCCGCCAGACCGACCGCAAGCGCCGCAGCCGCCGCGGGTTCGAGGGCGGGGCCGCCCGTCGCGCCTTCTTGGAGAACCGGTGCAACACTGCTCAGGACCGTGGCAAGTTCAAGCATGGTTTGAGTTTCCGTCGGGTGGATTGACTGCTATCCGAACAGACGGATATGTTCGTACTGAGTTCATAAAACTTCCCAAACGCCGCCGAAAACCGCCGTCCTATCGGTGTGTGAACGTTACACAGTACTGCGGCTATCCGACACCTCAAAAAACGGAAAATACCGAACCGAAGAGAGATCGCTACTCTTCGGTGGTGTACTGGCGGTCGTAGCCGAACGGCTCGTAGGGCTTGCCGCCACCCTCGTAGAACTTCCCGAAGAACTCGACGTACTCGAGACGCACGCCCTGTAGACCGGCGCTCGTAATCCCGAGCACGAGCACGAGGATGTGCCCGATGACGAGGATGAGGATACCGCCGACCACGCCAGCGACGCTGCCGTGGACCAGGCCTGCGGACATGATCTCGACGACCTCGTGGCCGTGGAACGTCGTCCCGACCTCCGATGGCATGCCGCCGACGCCGAAGTGCCAGTACTCGGTGGTCTCGCCGCCGTGGGTTTCCTCGGTGACGTAGACGCCGAACACCAGCAGGTTGACCACGAAGGCCATCCCGGCCTTCGCGAGCAGGACTGCGGCGATCCGGGTGTACGAGAGGACGTTGACGAGCACGTTGAGGAACTCGACGCCCTCGATGGGTTCACCGACGACCAGCAGCACGAGCCCGACCGCGAATACGGCGAGGCCGACGAAGCCGACTATCTCGGAAAAGCCGGTGAAGCCGAGATGGAACGGGTGGCCCGCGAAGACGCCGTGGTCGGCGCTGACGAGCAGGTCAGGCGCGGCGCCGGACGGCGGGGCGTCCGCGAAGATCCACGCCCAGAACCCGAACATCATCATCAGCCACGAACCGCTCTCCATGACCGCGTCCGCGAAACTGTGGGAGAGGTTCTGGTAGAAGTCGATGATCCAGCCGATAGCCAGATGGACCATCCCGACCAGCAGGCTGATAGCGAGCCAACCGAGCGCGTAGTCGGCGTAGGCGGGGTTGAGACCCTTGTGAATCGGCGGGCTACCGCCCCAGACGACTTCCCCGAGCTGGTGTAGCCCGAAGAACTCGCCGTACAGAACGCCGAAAATAGCGGTGAACAGGCCGGCCCAGATGCCGACGCCGCCAAGCGACCGGATACCCTCGGATTCGAACCGGCTCATCAGCAGGTAGCCGAGCCCCATATAGAGGAGCCCGTAGCCGAGGTCGCCGATCATGAACCCGAAGAACGCCGGGAACGTCAGGAACAGCACGAACGTCGGGTCGATTTCGTCGTATCGCGGGCGGTTGATGACGCCGACAAGCGTCTCGAACGGTTTGACCGTCTTGGCGTTGTCCTGCACGACCGGCGGTTCGCCGCCGCTCATCGCCTGGCCGCCGTCCGCGACGGCCTCGCCGTCGTCGGTGGCGCCGTGTTCGATTTCGTCGTGGTCGTGTGCGTGGCCGTCCTCGTAGTCGGCCCGTTCGAGTTCCTCGACCTCGACGTGGTCGCCGACGTCCGCGCTCAGCGTCTCGGCGAGGTCGGCGTACTGGTCGCTGGGAATCCAGCCTTCGGCGATGAAGGCGTTGTCCGTCGTCGCGAAGGTCAGCGGTGCCTCGCGCTTCTGGACCTCGATGGAGAGTTTCTCCTCGGCGGCCAGGAGGAACCCGGCGACCTCGTGTTTGAGGTCTTCGAGTTCGTTTTCGACCGTCTCCAGTTTGGATTCGACCTGTTCGTGACGGTGCTGGAGGTCCTCGATGTAGGCTTCGGGGCTCGTCGCCTCGTCGCCGTCACCGAGGTCCGGAATCTCGTAGGGCGTAAAGGCCGCACCCACGAGCGCGTCGTCGAGGTCGACGTCCGGGTAGACGAAGACGGCGACGTAGTCGCCCTCCTCGAAGAGTTCGAACGACGTGACGCCGGAGGCGTCCGCGAGGGAGCGCCGGACCGCTTCGGCGTTACCTTCGCCGACGGCCGTCGTCAGCGAGTCGTAGCCCGAAAGCAGGTCGAGGTCGATGCCGAGTTCGGCGAAGGGCCGTGCGGTATCGACTTTCTCCTCGATGTCCCGGAGTTCCGCTTCCAGTTCGGAGCGGCGGTCGTCGAGTTCGTTGACGCGCTGGCGGGTCTCTTCGAGTTCCGCCTCGAGTTCCCCGTCGTCGAGGATACGCGTCCGCCCGGCGTCTTCCTCGGTGATGTCGAGGGTGCTTTCCAGCGCCCGGACGGTGACGAGTTTCTGGGCGGCCTCCTCGGCGCCCTCGATTGGGTCGCCGGGGTCGAAGCCGTCCCACGCGTCGTCGTAATCGGTGACGTGCAGGAGGTTGACCGAGTGAATCGCCTCGATGGTCTCCTCCATGACCCGTTTGGATCCCGTCACCGAGACCCGACTCATTTTCTTAGGTCTGAGACTGGACATCCACCGCCTCCTTGAACAGGTCTACCGCGTGGTCGACAGCCTCATCTCGGCGCTTTTCGGCGCGTGTTTCGAGGGCCTCACGCTCCTCTTTGCCCGTCGCGAGGATCTTCTCGCGTTCGGCCTCGATCTCCTCGCGTGCCTCCGCGAGACGCTCCTCTTTGAGCTCGGAGGCATCCTCACGAGCCTCTTCGCGGATGCGGTCGGCCTCCTCACGCGCCTCCGCGATGCGCTCTTCGCGCGATTCTTTCGCGTCGGCGACGATCTCGTCGGCCTCACGCTCGGCCTCCTTGATTCGGTCAAGAACCTCTGGCCTGGCCATAATTATATCATCTGACGCTTCGGAAAGCGCCTATTTGGTAGTTGCGAAAGCGATTAACCGTGTTCGGGTGATTTGGCGTGTTAGCGACACCCACAGTCGAGGCGCCAGGATAAGCAGAATTATGCCCGGACCGTTCCAAGGACCCCCCAATGGGAGTCCTCGAAGACAAGTCGCGAGCGCGGGTCTTCTACAAGTACCTCTCGAAGGCGTACGACGCCATCAACCCGTTCATCTGGAACGAGGAGATGCGCGACGAAGCCCTCGAATGGCTCGACGCCGACGAGGGCGACCGCGTCCTCGACGTCGGCTGCGGGACCGGCTTCGCCACCGAAGGCCTGCTCCGATACACCGACGACATCTGGGCGCTCGACCAGTCGGCCCACCAACTCGAGAAGGCCTTCGCCAAGTTCGGCAAGCGCGGCGACGTGAAGTTCCACCGCGGCGACGCCGAGCGCCTCCCCTTCGAGGACGACAGTTTCGACGCCTACTGGTCCTCCGGGTCCATCGAGTACTGGCCCAACCCCGTCGCGGCGCTCCGGGAGGCCCGCCGCGTGACCAAACCCGGCGGCACCGTCCTCGTCGTCGGCCCCGACTACCCCAACTCGACGCTGTTTCAGAAACTCGCCGACGCCATCATGCTGTTTTACGACGAGGACGAGGCCGACCGGATGTTCGCCGAGGCCGGCTTCGAGGAGTTCGAACACCACATCCAGCAGCGCGCTCCCGGCACGCCCCGAGCCATCACCACCGTCGCGCGCGTCCCCGACGACACGGACGAGGCCGGCGAGGAAGCGACAGACACACGGACATCGACCGCCTGAATCAGCCCGCCTCGCGGACACGGACGGCCAATTCTGCGGTTTCGGTTCCACCGACGTAGATTCGTATCTCGACGGTCGCACCCACAGCCAGCGTCGGCTCGTTCGTCCCCGCAATCCGGAGTTCCGCCGTTTCGCCCGCCTGCCACTCGCCGGTGTACGCGGAATTGAACGGCCCGGTCGGCCCGCTCTCGAAGCCGCGGGCCGAAAAGAAGGGGACGGGTGGCTGTGCCGCCAGCGGTTCGCCGTCGACGCGAACCCGTACTCGGAGGGTCTCGGGAGCGATGGCGGCACCGCCGAGATGTGTCACCCGGACCGCGCCGCTCGCGTCGGCCTCGGCCTCGAAATGCGCGGCGGGCGCAGGGGTAGGTGGGTCGACGGCAACCGCTGTACCGACGATAACGGCACCGGTGACGGTTATCGCCGTCAACAGCAGACAGCCGATAACTGGGGAGAGGGCGCGGTCGGACACGCGGGGACTGGCCGCGTTCTCCGATAAAAAGGCGCGGGTGGAGGCTGTCAGTCCAGTCGCGTTTCGACCGACACCGTCCGGCCGCCGTGCGTCGCGTTGACCGTCAGGTCTCCGCGGGGAGCGACCGTCCACAGCCGTCGGCTATCCGTCGTTCCGAGCGAATCGCCGTTGACGTCGACGGCCGCATCGACGCGCTCGCCGGTCTCGTTGTCGAGGACAGCGATGCCGAGCGGGCCGCCTGCCCGCGTCGTATTGACGACGAGCCGAAGGTCACCGTCGGTCGTCGTGTTTTCGACGGTCGTCGTCGGAACGAGCGTCGGGTCCTTGAACTGTAGCTCGTAGAAGACGTCGGCGGTCGTTCCGTCGAAGAAGGTGACCAGCGCAGGCGTGGTCGCCGCATGGGAGTGGCCGATGTCGAGCGGCCAAACGCCCGCATAGGTGAAGTGGTGTGGCGGCCCACCGTAGCGACCGATCTGAATCCCGCCTTCCTGGTTTTCCTCGGTCCAGGGGTAGAGTTGCGCGAACCGCTGTTCGACTTCTTCGGCGGTGAGCCCCGACTGCTCCGCCGAGCCACGGGCACCACGGATGTGAGTTTCCCGAACGTACTGTGGGTTCTCGATGGAGGGCTCGTCGACAGTCGCGAGCGCGATATTCGCATCGCCCGTCTCGAGATATACGCGCTGGCCGTCGCCGGTCCGAGTCGTCTCCTCCAGATGCTGTCGGACGGGGCCGTACAGGGGGAGCAACCGCGCCCTGAACGTCCCGAACTCCTGTCTGGACAGGACCGGCTCATCCAGTCGGCTGTTCTGTCGGTAAAGCGTCGTGACGAGCCCATCGAGTTCACGGGCTTCGGCGTCGACGACGGCGAGGGTACGGAGGAGTTGTGTCACGGTTATCTCTCCCGCCGCGTAGCCGCTGATCGCACGCCGTTCCCTGCTTTCGAGCCGTTGGATTCGCGTATCGAGCCGGTCGGCGGTCCGCCGAACCGCCGCCTGACGCTCGGTTTCGTTGTCCGAACCCCGCATCACGCCTCGGAGCGCGATTTCGGTCGACTGGGTGCGGATAGTCGCCGTATTACTGCTGACGGCCGCTGCGACGTCGAGTTGACCCCTGGCCGTGGACGTTCGGTCAATATCCGATTCGGGAATCGCGAGGTATTCCGACGTATTGCCGGCGCTGACGACGTTCGAATCGCCGTGTTCGGTCGACGACGCCTGCGCGCCGTCGGCGGCGACCGGAACTCCGGCGACCAGCGACAGACAGCAGAGGAGGGCGAGCGTGACCGCGCGGAGGCCGTTCATATCGGGTGGTCAACACGGGAGAACAAAAATCCGACCGTCATATCCTCGTCAGGCATCGTCCACGGAGAACCGCCGAGACCGTTTATAAGACGTGGAAACCTTTTATCACCCGATAGAAAGCGTTTTCCCGCGGGGGTGTGCATCAATCGCCCAATGCGGTATTGCCGCCCCGTACTCCTGTGTGCCCTCCTCCTCGTGGCGTCCACCGTCGGGGCCGTACCGGCCAGCGCCCAGCCCGCCACCGAGGAGACCACCTTCGATGTGCAACTCCAGGACAACGGGGACGCCCGCTGGACCATCGTCATCGGCGTCCCGCTGGAGGACCAACGGGATCTCGAGGACTTCCGCGCGTTCGGCCAGCGGTTCGAGAACAACCAGGAGGACTTCCCGGTCGGCGTCGATACCTTCGAGTTGGCCGCTTCGGAGGCCTCGACAGCGACCGGCAGGGAGATGTCCATCGAGTCCACCGAGCGCCGTGCCGTCGTCGTCAACGACACCGTAGCGGGCGAGTCGGCGACGGGCTACGGCGAGTTGCAGGTGTCGTTTACCTGGACTTCCTTCGCCCGCGTCGACAACGGAACGATGTACGTCGGTGACGCGTTCAACACCACCAACGGCACCTGGCTTCCGGGGCTGGAACCCGACCAGAACCTGGTCATCCGCGCGCCGCCGGGCTACGGCGGCCCGACGACCTCACCCATCGGCGCCGAAGGCGGCGACCTGAGATGGGAAGGTCCCCAGACCTTCGACCCCGGCTACTTCGAAATCGAATACGAGTCGCGCGGAATCGGTGGAGTCGACACGGGGATGGACCTCCCGACGCTACTGCTCGTCGGTGCGTTGATTACGAGCGGTGCCGCACTCTTGCTCGGCCTGTATCTCCTGTGGCGCCGCCGCAACGGGGAGAGCGAGACGTCGGCGACGGATTCCGAACCGGGCGGGGAGCCGACATCCGCGCCCGACTCCGAGACACAGACCGGCGCCAACGGCACGGCCGGGGCCGGAACCGGAGCGGCAGCAGCCACCGACGAGGAACCGGACCCCGAACTCCTCTCGGACGAGGAGCGCGTCGAATACCTGCTCGAACGGAACGGCGGGCGGATGAAACAGGCCAACATCGTCAAGGAGACCGGCTGGTCGAACGCCAAGGTCTCACAACTCCTCTCGTCGATGGAGGAAGAAGGCCGCGTCGACAAACTCCGAATCGGTCGGGAGAACCTCATCAGCCTCCCGGACGAGGGCCTCGGCGAGATTCCTGAAGACGACGAATAGCCGCGTCCATCGACATCCCGCAGCCCGTTGAACACTGTTTATCACCGTATAAGACAACGACAAACGCTGTACGATTCGGAAACGTTTAACCACGGACAGTCGTCATATCCGGTGACTAGCCACTATGAAGATACTTGTCACTGTCAAAGAGGTGGCTGAAGTCGAGGACGAGTTCGAAATCTCGGGTCTCGACATCGCCGACAGCTCCCTCGAATACGACCTCAACGAATGGGACGACTACGCCGTTGAGGAAGCCGTACAGATCAGCGAAGAACACGACGACGTGGAGGTCGTCACCGTCACCATCGGCCCCGAACGCGCCGAGGAGACGGTCCGCATGGCCCTCGCGAAAGGTGCCGACCGCGCCATCCGCGTATGGGACGACTCCATCGAGGACGCCCAGTTCCTCGACGTCGACACCAAAGCCGAAATCATCGCCGCCGTCGCCGAAGAAGAGGACCCCGACTTCATCCTCTCCGGCGTGCAGGCCGGCGACGACGCCAACGGTGCGACCGGCGTCGCCGTCGCCGAGCGTCTCGACTTCGAGTGGGGCGCCGTCGTCAACGCCCTCGACCTCGACGTCGACGAGGGCGTCGCCTCCGTCCACCGCGAACTGGAAGGCGGCGTCGAGGAACTCACCGACATCGAGATTCCCGCCGTCCTCACCATCCAGACCGGTATCAACGAGCCCCGGTATGCCAGCCTCCGTGGTATCCGGCAGGCCCAGCGCAAGCCGCTGGACGTCCAGACCCTCGACGACGTCGGTCTCGACGCCAGCGTCGTCGATTCGGAAATCGAGCGCACCGACATGTACGAACCCGAATCCGAAGGCGACGCCACCCTCTGGGAGGGCAGCGCCGAGGACACCGCCAACGAACTGGCTGACTTCCTCCGCGACAAAGGAGTGGTCGAAGGATGAGCGTCCTTGCAGTCACCGAACACCGCCGCGGCGAACTGCGTGACATCTCCTTCGAGATCATCACCGCCGGCCGCGAACTCGCCGACGAACTCGGCGAGGACCTGAACCTCGTCGTCATCGGCGGCGACGTCGACGGCTTCGCCGAGGACCTCAACCGCGACGGCGTCGACACCATCTACACCGTCAACGAGGGCGAGGAATTCAACCACGGCATCTACAAGCAGGCCATCGAGCAGCTCCACGCCGAACTGGACCCGACGGCCCTGCTGACGCCGAACTCGGTCAATGGCCTCGACTACACGCCCGCCGTCGCCGAGAGCCTCGACCTCCCGCTTGTGACCGACGCCGTCGCCCTCGAGGGCGGCCAGCCCGTCGAAGTCACCCGCGAGCAGTACGGTGGCAAGGTCGAGACGACCTACGACGTCGACGCCGACCAGTACGCCATCAGCATCCGTTCCGCTGAGTGGCCGACCGCCGAAGACGCCGGCGACGCCGCTATCGAGTCCTTCGAGGCCGACATCGACCACGACGCCATCGGCGCGACCGTCAACGGCTTCGAGGAAGTCGGCGGCGGCGACGTCGACATCACCGAAGCGGACGTCCTCGTCTCCATCGGCCGCGGTATCGAGGAAGAGGAGAACCTCCCGCTCGTCGAGTCCCTCGCTGACACCCTCGGCGCGACGCTGTCCTCCTCGCGTCCCATCGTCGACAACGGCTGGCTCCCGAAGAACCGGCAGGTCGGCCAGTCCGGCAAAGTCGTCGAACCCGACGTCTACATCGCCATCGGCATCTCCGGCGCCGTCCAGCACGTCGCCGGCATGAAGGGCGCCGACACGATTATCGCCATCAACACCGACCCCAACGCGCCCATCTACGACATCGCCGACTACGGTATCGTCGACGACCTCTTCGACGTCGTTCCGCAGCTCATCGAGGAGTTCGGCGGCGAAGCGCCTGACGTCTAGCCACTTTTTGCACGAGAACGCGGGTCGCGCCCGCTTCGGGGCGCGACCCCGGTTCTCGGCAAAAACGTGGTGAAAATATGCGCGCGCTCCTCCTGTCGCGGCGCCTGACGGCGCCGCGGTAGTCGTCGCGCGCTACGGCGACTCGACGGCTTCGCCGTCTCGTCGCCGCGAACCGCCTCGGGGGCCTTCTTTGAAGGCCCCCCTCGGCGGATGCTATCTCCCATTCTATTATAAATCAAGCTTGACCGAGGT
The DNA here is from genome assembly GCF_013391085.1 of Natronomonas halophila. Lineage (NCBI taxonomy): Archaea > Methanobacteriati > Methanobacteriota > Halobacteria > Halobacteriales > Natronomonadaceae > Natronomonas > Natronomonas halophila. Next base: position 1,169,909 of record NZ_CP058334.1, read on the forward strand.
CGTAGTACCCGCCTCAACCCCCAACAGGAGCAGCATCCGCGAGGCGCGCGAAGCGCGCCGAGCGGTTCACCGCACGAGCGAAGCGAGTGCGGGACCGAGACCCGACCGTAGGGAGGGTCGACGTGTCTTTTTCATCGAAGTTTTTGCCGGCGAGCCACAGGCTCGCCGTGCAAAAAGTTCGATCCGTTAGGTACTTGCGGGAAACAGACCTACCAGTTTTATGGAGTATCTGGAGCGCCGCCGGTCGTTGGTCGACGACCGGATGGAGGCGGTCCTCGACGCCACCGAACCCGAGACGATGACCGACCGATTGGAACACGTCTCGCTGTCGGGAGGCAAGCGCGTCCGACCGATCGTGACGCTGCTGACGTTCGAGGCCGCTGGTGGCGAGTTGGCGGGCGAGGACGGCCTCGGGTCGGAGGCGTCACGTAACGCGGTCGATTTCGCCGTCGGAGTGGAGTTGGTCCACAACGCCTCCCTGGTCGTCGACGACATCATCGACGAGTCGGAACTTCGACGCGGCGTCGCCAGCGCGTGGTCGGCGTTCGGCCACGGGGCGGCCATCATCGCCAGCGACGGCTTGCTCGGCGAGGCGTTCGAACTGTTTTCGGCCGACGAACGGGCGATGCAGGCGGTCACCGAGTCGATGGTCGAACTCGGCGAAGGGGAGGCGACCGAACTGGTCGAACAGCCCTCCAGCGAATCGGAGTACATGGAACTGGCCCGCCGAAAGACCGGCGCGCTGTTCCGGGCCGCGGCCGAACTCGGCGCGGTAGCCGCCGACGCCGACCCGCATACCGTCGAGGCGTTCGGGCAGTACGCCGAACGGGTCGGTATCGCCTTCCAGATTCGCGACGACGTCCTCGACGCGACGGCCGACCCCGAGGAACTCGGCAAGCCGACGGGGCAGGACGCCGAGATGGAACGGCCCTCGCTGGTCCAGATTACGCGCCTGACGCCCGAGGAGGCAAACGAGCGCGCACAGGACGAATCCGACGCCGCGCTGGCGGCGCTGGATGCGACCGATTCGACCGATTCCGAGGCCGTCGGCTATCTCGAGGACCTCGCGAGGTTCGTGGTCGTCCGCGAACGGTAGCGAGACGCGACCAGAGAGAGCGTCTCGGAAACCTGTACGGCTATGTGCCCGCCGTCGCTAGGTGGGGTGTGTCCGCCGACACTGACCGTCCCGACCGCCCGGGTGTCGCCGCGCTCGTCGAGGAGTTGGAGGTTCGCCGCCACGCGCGCACCGCGCTCGTCGTCGGCGTGGCCTTCGCCGCCATGGTGTTCCTGCTTTTCGCGTACCTGCCGGGAACCGACGAGTCGCTGGTCTTCTGGGCCGGCCTGAGTTTCGTCCTCGCGTTTTCGGTGTTCGGACTGGTCGCGACGGTGCTGGTCGGTATCGCGGCCTATCGTCGCGCACTCGAAGTCAGGGGCCGCGAACCGGGACGGCGCTCGCCGTCGACGCTGGCCATCGTCTTCGGCCTCCTCGGGTGGGTGCTCGTGCCCGTCGCGGCGACGCTGGCCTTCGAGCGACCGTCGGAGGGCCTTCGCCTCGCTATCGCGCTGGTGACAAGCGGCTTCGTCGCGCTCACCGCGGGCGGCATCGGCCTGCGAATCGTCGGCGCGCTGACGCTGGAGCACGTCTGGCAACCACCCGAGGCGATTGCTGGTGCGGTCGTCTACACCGTCGCCGTCGCCGCGCCCGCGGTCGACTGTCCCTCGGGGGGTCTCTGTCTCGGGACGCCCGATTCGCTGGTCGCGGCAACGGTCGGCCTGCAGGTCGGCGCCGTCACGCCAGCCTACGCGGCGGTCGCGCTCGGCGGGGGCGCACTCGTCGGCCTCGCGCTCGGCATCCGTGGCGTCTCGCCGCCCCACGGGTTCTTCGCGGGAACGGTCGCCGCCCTGAGCGTGCTGCCCATCGTCGCGGCCGCCTCGGGAGTGCCGGACGTCGTCCGAACGACGGCGCTGTATCTGCCGTTCGTCCTCGGAACGGTCGCAGCGGTCGGTAACGCCGCTGGTATCGCCGCTATCGGGGCGCTTTCGGACGATTGAACGAATTTCTATGGGTCTTACGTGAACGATAACCCTTTTCTCCCGGGCATAGAAACCGGTAGCACATGTCCGAGGAGCTCAAGAAAGGGCTAGAGGGTGTCCTGGTCGCCGAGTCGTCGTTGAGTTACATCGACGGCGACGAGGGGAAACTGGTCTATCGTGGGTATACCATCGATGACCTCGCGCGGAACGCGAGTTTCGAGGAGGTCCTCTACCTGCTGTGGCACGGCGAACTGCCGGCCGCCGACGAACTCGAGTCGTTCAAGGCGTCGATGGCCAAGGAACGCCACATCACCGACGAGGTCCACGACCTCGTGGCCGACCTCGCTGAAGCCGACGAGGAGCCGATGGCTGCGCTGCGTACCATGGTCTCGAACCTCTCGGCGTACGACCCCGACACCGACGCCGACCCGACCGACGAGGAAGCCAATCTCCGGAAGGGCCGCCGTATCACGGCGAAGATTCCGACCGCGCTCGCGGCCTTCGCACGCCAGCGCAACGGCAACGACCCCGTCCAACCCCGCGAGGACCTTGACCACGCCGCGAACTTCCTCTACATGCTCAACGACGAGGAACCGGACGACGTGCTCGCCGATACCTTCGACATGGCGCTCGTCCTCCACGCCGACCACGGTCTGAACGCCTCGACGTTCTCCGCGATGGTCACGTCCTCGACGCTGGCCGACATGCACGCCTCCGTCACCTCCGCGGTCGGCGCGCTCTCGGGGAGCCTCCACGGCGGCGCCAATCAGGACGTCATGGAGATGCTCAAGGAAGTCGACGAATCCGGTAAGGACCCCCACCAGTGGGTCAAAGACGCCCTCGACAACGGGCGCCGCGTCCCTGGGTTCGGCCACCGCGTCTACAACGTCAAGGACCCCCGCGCTCGCATCCTCAGCGAGAAGTCGAAGGCCCTCGGCGAGGCCGGCGACATGAAGTGGTACGAATACTCGACGACAATCGAGGACTACCTCGTCGAACAGAAGGGGTTGGCCCCGAACGTCGACTTCTACTCGGCGTCGACGTACTACCAGATGGGTATCCCGGTCGACATCTACACGCCCATCTTCGCGATGAGCCGCGTCGGCGGCTGGATCGCCCACGTCCTTGAACAGTACGAGGACAACCGCCTCATCCGGCCGCGCGCCCGCTACGTTGGCCCGAAGGACAAGACGGTCACGCCCATCGACGAGCGGTAACGACCGCCGTTTCCTTTTTTGCCGCCCTCACGCCCTTAGCAGTGGATAGCAGCGCGGATTCGCGGCTCAGCGCACGGCCGCCGCCCACCGGAGGAGAACGCCGACTCCGAACCCGAGACTACCGAGAAGCAGGGCAGTCGGCCGTATTTCTTTTGTCCGCCGGTCGTGTCACGCCGTCTATGCGTCGTCGCGTCGGGAGGTGCGTCGTGGATGGTCGTCGATAGGCTCCGCCGAAATCGGCGGAAAGGCCAAAGCGGGAAGTATCTCGTCAGCACTGGCCTGGTCGTGTTGACGGCCGGGATGTTCACGGACACGCTTGGTCGGCAGGTCGGCCTTGCCGGCCTTCGCGTGTCGGTACTCGAAGCCGGTCTACTGGTCCTCGGCGTCGCTCTCGGTCGGTTGCTCGTCCGGGCAGTAGTCCGGAAACTCAAACGGTCGGCGATAAAGGGTCTCGCCATCGGCGGCCTCTCGCTCGGCATCGGGTTACCGGCGCTTCCGGCGCTCGTATCGGTGCCCTTCATCGGCCGAATCGCAAAACGGCTTCCCTACGACGCCGCCCTCGGACGACTACCCTGGTTCGGAACCTCCCGTTATCAGCGACTGCTCCGGACCCTCGGCGGGAAACGCGGCCTCGGCACAGGGAGTCTGAGCGCGACGCTTTTCGTCTACGGGAATCAGGCGGGGAAGCTATCGGAGGTGTACGACGTCTTCGGCCATCGGCTATCCCTGTCGGCCGTCTTCGGCCTGCTTGCGGTTCCGGGGGCGCTGATATACATCGTCCGGAACGCTTGACGCCGAGCCTCAGAGCCCCGCGAGCCGAACGCCGACCAGCAGCCACGCGCCCGCGAGCCACGACTGGAAGAGCAGGCTGCCGAGCGCCGACAGCAGGAGGAACTGCCGGTCGTCCATGTCGGCGACGCCGGCAGGGACGGTGAGCATCCCCCGGGTAAACAGCAGGGCGTTCGAGACGGGAATCGCGAGCGGCCCCCAGCGGTCGAACCAGTTGTCGAACCGCGCCAGTTGGTCCTCGGAGACGCGGAACCACGACTGGTCGAGGAGGTACTCCCGGCCGGCGCGTTTGGCGATAGTAAACAGCGCGAACTGGCCGACGGTGGCGCCGACGACGGCGACGCCGATGACGGCGGCGATACCCGGTACGTCACCGGACCCGGCAGTCAGCAGCGCGATACCGGCCGGAACGAGCGCCTCGCTCGGGGCGAAATACAGCAGCATCGCGCCTTCGAGGATGAGGATGAAAAACAGCGCGGCGAGGCCGTATCGCTGGAGGAGTTCGGCGGCGTAGGCCGAATCCGCGACGAGAAAGAGGTAGATGCCGACCGCGGCACACGCAAGCGTCAGGGCGACGACGATGTGGACGAGGTACCCTTCGAGGAACGCTTTGGCGCGTTCGAGGGCGGAGGGCCTGCCGTGGGACATTCAGTTCAGATTCGGCAGAGATTACTTATAGGCGTTGTGACCGCACCGTCGCACGCCGGCCGATAGCCGCCGAGGAGTCAGCCCGTATAAATGGCGTAGTTGAGGACCGAAGCGAAGGACACCCACAGGAGGTACGGGACCTGCAGTGCGGCCGCCCGCCGGTCGACGCGGTCGAAGGCGACAATCATGCCGACGATGGCGACCCAGAGCGCGAGGATGACGACGAGGCCGAGGTCCGGGCGCTGGAGGCCGAAGAAGACGGGGGTCCAGAGGACGTTCAGGACCATCTGAATGCCGAAAGTGACGAACGCGATTCGGACGGGCCGGCGGTTGGGACCCTGCCGCCAGACCAGAAATAGCGATATTCCGAGCAGCGTAAACAGGAGCGTCCAGACGACGGGAAAGATGATTTCCGGCGGGAAGAACCACGGACGGGTAATCCAGTTGGTTCCCGAACCGAAGAGGAAAGCCGGGGCGGCGCCGACGAGGTTCACGCCGAGGACCATGCCGACCGCGACGAGCAGGTCGCGGCGTGAGCGACCCCGTAGGAGCGTCATAGCGTATAAACGGCAGCCGGGACCGTAGGTGTGTCGCCGGGAGCGACGCGCATTTGAGCGATGCGCTCGGAGGGCCGCGTATGGACTTCACGGACCGCCCCCGGCGGTTGCGCACCGACGGCGTGCGCCCGCTGGTCAGCGAGACGGAACTGCAGGCCTCCGACCTCATCGCGCCCGTCTTCGTCGACGCGACGACGGACGAGCGCGTCGAAATCGAATCGATGCCGGGCCACGAACGCGTGCCCGTCGACGAGAGCGTCGACCGCGTGCGCGAGGTCATGGAGACCGGCGTCGAAGCGGTGATGGTCTTCGGTATTCCGGAATCGAAAGACGAGACGGGGTCGCGGGCGTGGGCCGACGACGGCGTCGTCCAGCGTGCGGTCCGCCGAATCGTCGACGCGACGAACGCCTACGTCATCACCGACGTCTGTCTCTGTGAGTACACCGACCACGGCCACTGCGGCGTCCTCGAGGAATCGGCCGAGGAGGACCCCCGGCTGACGGTCAAAAACGACGAGACGCTGGAGTTGCTCTCCAAGACGGCCGTCTCTCACGCCGAGGCCGGCGCCGACATGGTCGCCCCCTCCAGCATGACCGACGGCATGGTCGGCGCGATTCGGGAGGGACTGGACGAGGCGGGCTACGAGAACCTGCCGGTCATGTCCTACGCCGCGAAATACGAGTCGGCCTTCTACGGGCCGTTCCGCGATGCGGCCGACGGCGCGCCGGCCTTCGGCGACCGGCGGCACTACCAGATGGACCCCGCGAACGCGCGCGAGGCCATGCGCGAGGTGCAACTCGACGTCGAGCAGGGCGCCGACGTGCTGATGGTCAAACCCGCCCTGCCGTATCTCGATATCGTCGCCGAGATTCGCCGGGAGTTCGACCATCCCGTCGCGGCCTACAACGTCTCGGGGGAGTACGCGATGCTGCATGCAGCCGCCGAGAAGGGCTGGCTCTCGCTGGACGAGGTCGCCCACGAATCGCTGCTGTCCATCAAACGGGCCGGCGCAGACCTGATTCTGACGTACTTCGCCGAGGACATCGCCGCCCAGTTGTAGCGTCGTCGGGATTCGAACCTCATCAGTCCCGCTCGTTTTATATTCGAACAGTCGAATCGCCGCGAACCGGACGCCCGCCAATTCGGCGCGCGCGACGCGAATCGGGTTCCGATTCGGGTAGTTGGCAAGCTTTGCAGTTTATGGACGTCCAGAAATTCTCGAATAGAGTCGGACTTCCTTGAACAAGAGCCGACCTTATACAGATATTATCCTACCCAATATCCGACGACCGTTCACTAAGGATATTCGAAATTGAACATTCCTAACTCAAGGATTTATGTAGGGTGATTCGATAAGGTTCTCGCGTGAAGCAGAAGACAATCATGAAGCAAATTGGAAAAACCATGGACGGACATTCAGATATGAGCGGCAACAGTATCGAGGTGGAAGTATGCTAGATCTCGCGCTACAGGTCGACGCCGCAGGCGTCGCCGGGGCGCTCAACTACACATGGATACTGGTGGTGTCGTTCCTCATCTTCTTCATGCACGCGGGCTTCGCGATGCTGGAGGCCGGGCAGGTACGCTCGAAGAACGTCGCCAACCAGCTGACGAAGAACATGCTCACCTGGAGTGTGGGTGTCGTCGTGTTCTTCCTCGTCGGGGCAGGCGTGAGTAGTCTCGTCGGGGGCAGCGGCTTCAACTGGGTCGCCGGCAACGACCCCGCCTCGTGGGCCAGCGGATGGCTCTACGGCGCGGTGTTCGCGATGACCGCGGCGACCATCGTCTCCGGGGCCGTCGCCGGCCGCGCGAAACTCCGTGCGTACGTCGGCTACACGATCCTGCTGGCAGCGATCATCTACCCCGTCGTCACGGGCATCACCTGGAGCGGTGCCTACGTCAGCCAGTACCTCGGTACCGGCTTTCAGGACTTCGCCGGCGGGATGATCGTCCACGGCATGGGCGGCATCGCCGGCCTCACCGCCGCCTGGGTGCTCGGTCCGCGCATGGACCGCTACAACGAGGACGGCAGCGTCAACGTCATTCCCGGTCACTCGATGACGTTCGCGGTACTCGGAACGCTGCTCCTCTGTTTCGGCTGGTACGGGTTCAACGTCGGCACGGCGTCCATCTTCGTCGAGAACGCCGCCGGTGAGATGGTGTTCAACGGCGCCGCGCTCGGTCGCGTCGCGCTGACAACCACCCTCGCGATGGCGATGGGTGCGGTCGGTTCGGGAGCGGTCTCGGTGCTGAAGACCGGAAAAGTCGATACGCTATACGTCGCGAACGGTCTGCTGGCCGGCCTCGTCGGCATCACCGCGATTCCGAACGTCGCGGCGTGGTGGGGCGCGCTGGTCGTCGGCCTGCTGGCCGGGGCACAGCTCCCCATCGTCTTCGAGTTCGTCGAACGGACGCTGAAAATCGACGACGTGTGTGCGGTCTTCCCCGTCCACGGCTCGGCCGGGGTCCTCGGAACGCTGCTGTTCCCGTTCGTCGCCGCACCGGGCGTCGTCGACAGTGTCGCACAGGCGTTCCTCGCACAGCTCGCCGGCGTCGTCGCCATCACGGTCTGGACGGTCGCCGCGACCGCCCTCGTCTTCGGCGTCTTCAAGGCGCTCGGCCAGGCTCGCGTCACCCCCGAACACGAACAGGAAGGTCTCGACATCGCCGAGCACGGCGTCGACACCTACCCCGAGTTCGGTGGCCGCGATACGGTCGCTACGGACGGCGGCTTCAGCGAGGACAACGGCATTGTCCGCCCCGACGGCGGCGTTGCCAACGACGGCCAGATCAAGATGGTCACCGCGTTCATCCGTCCGGACAAGCTCTCGGACGTCAAGCAGGGCCTCGCCGAGGTCGGCGCGCCCTCGCTTTCGGTGACGAACGTCTCCGGTCGCGGCTCTCAGCCCGCGAAGAAAGGTCAGTGGCGCGGCGAGGAGTTCACGGTCGACCTCCACCAGAAGGTGAAGGTCGAATGCGTCGTCGCGGACATCCCGGCCGAAGACGTCGCCGAGGCCATCCGCGACTCCGCCTCGACCGGCGAACCGGGCGACGGGAAGGTGTTCATCCTCCCGGTCGAGAACGCCTACCAGATCCGTACCGGTGAGGTCGGTCCGAACGCGGTCTAACGTGACCGACTCGCTCGACAGGCGGCTCGTCGCCGCGCTCTGTGCGGACGGCCGCGCCGATGTCCGGTCGCTCGCCGCCGAAACCGACACGGCCGCGACGACGGTTCAGGACCGCCTGCGGGCGCTCGAAGACAACGGCGTCATCACGGGCTACACCGCCCGGCTGGATTACGACCGACTCGGCTACGAGACGGCCATCTTCCAGTTGTCGGTCGACCAGCAGGACGTCGACGACGTGGCGACTCGGCTCCGCGAGCGGCCGGAGTTCGTCACGGTCTACGAGACGAGCGGTCGCCACACTGTCGTCGCCGTTGGCAAGTTCGGCGACGAGAACGCCATCGGCTCCTGTTTGCAGGAACTGCACGCCGATGCCGCGATTCGGGCCGTCGACATCGCCCGCGCCGACGTCGTCAGCGAGGCCAACTGCCCGCTGGCGCCCGAATAGCGGCCCTTTTTATTTCGACGCACGCGCCGATAGCAGCGCGCGCACGACGTATCCGAATCCGACCAGCACCAGCAGGACGGAACCCCACGTGAGAACGGCAAACGTCGTCGCTCCGACGGCGCTCATCGGTCGGTCGCCTCCGTTTCTCCGTCGGCAAGTTCGACGCCGCCGTCGGCGACCGGCTCGTCGAGCGTCCGTATCCGCCGATCCAGCGCATCGAGGTCGACCCCGGCGCTTCCGGCGAGCGTACCGAGGACGGTACCGACCGCGGCGACCCCTGTCGCGCCGACGAAGGCAACCAGAAACGAGGGTGCTGGAAGGCTCTCGGTGAGGCCGGGCACGAACGCCAGCGGGCCGCGCAACAGCGGGAAGAAGGCGACGCCGACGGCTACCCCCGCGACGCTGGCGGCGACGGCACCCACCCCCGAGAGGTCACGAGTGTAGAGGCCGGCGATGAAGGGAACGAAGACGGCCGCCGCCAGCAGGTCCGCCGTCAGGAAGAGTTCGAGGACGCTGTAGCCCCGCGAGCCGATGGCGATGGCACCCAACGCGACGGCAACGGTCAGGCCACGGCCACCGAGCCAGAGCGTCCGCTGGTCCGGGTTATCGAGCAGGCGTGCGAGGTCCGCGGTCACGACGCTGGCGATGGCGTTGACCATCGTATCGGCGGAACTCATCACGAGCAGAACGGCGAGGACGACGACAGCGAGGATGACCCACGGCGGGAACGCCTCCTGCAACACGAGGAAGAAGGCGATGCTCGCGGTGTCGGATTGGGTGAGGCCGAGCGCGGCCGCGGCGACGCCGAAAAGCCCCGCAAGCAGGACCATCGGGACGACGAGCGCCGCCGCGGCGCCGAAACCCGACCGGAGCGTCGCCTCGCTGTCGGCGGCGTAGACGCGCTGCCAGACGCCCTGGTTCAGCATATTGGCGCCGATGACGGCGAAGACGACGTAGGCGCCGAACGCCAGCCCCGGCCGAAAGCCGGGGTCCAGCAGGGCAGCGTCGGCCGCGGTCGCCGAGGCATGGATTTCGCCGGGACCGCCAAGCGCGAGCAGGGCGCCGCCGAAGCCGACCGCCAACAGCGGCAGGACGACGAGCGTCTGGACGGTGTCGGTGACGATGCTGGCGACGAGGCCGCCGTAGACTGTATAGACGAGGACGAACCCGCCGATGAGCAGGGAGGTGACCCACAGCGGGACGCCCGCGACGAGCGACAGCGCGCTCGCGATGCCCGTCATCTCGGCGGCGAGGAAGACGAACATGTAGAAGACGGAGACGGCGAGGACGAAGACGTACATCACCGGCCCGAACCGGGCGTAGGCGTACTCGGTCAGCGAGTGGCCCGCCGGGAGGAGTTTCCGGATACGAAGACCGACCGGGATGAAAAGCAGGAACGGAATCGCGCTCCCGATGGCGTAGCCGAGGATAGCGGGCAGGCCGCCGAAGGCCGCCCCCGCCTCGGCGGGACTGAAGAGTATCCAGACGCCCATCGACGAGGCGACCAGCGTCGCGGTGAGGGTGCCGCGGTTCGCCGAGTCCCGGGCCGAGATGAAGTCCTCGACCGAGCGAACCCGGCCCCGTGCCGCGAGCAGGCCGACAGCGCTGAACGCGAGGACGGCGGCGACGGTCGCGCCGAGGGCGACGGTCGTCGAGACCATCAGGCGTCCACCCCCGCAGCGTCGGCGTCGGCGCCGCTCACAGTCCCCACCCCTCCTGCGTGTAGGCCATCTCCCAGAAGCGATATTCGAGTTTCGCGCTCGTGAGGAAGGCCCGCTCCATCGCGTCGTGTTCGCCGGGGAAGCGCTCCCCACAGCGGTCGACGAAGGCGCGTGACCACGCCACCGAGTCGCGGAACTCCTCGCTGGTGTAGTTCTCGATGAACGGGGTGTACTGGTGGTCACCGTCGGCTAACTCGGCCATGTGTTCGGCGACGTCGAGATACCCCTGCATGCAGGGGTACAGCGCCGCCGCGATTTCGGCGATGGACCCCTCGTGGGCCGTCCGCAGCAGGAAGTTGGTGTAGGCGACACAGGTCGGCGCCTTCTCGGTGGCCTCCAGTTCCCGTTCATCGAGCCCGTAATCAGCCGCGAAGGAGCGGTGGAGGTCCATCTCCTCGTCGAGTACCTGATGAGCGATCCCCAACAGGTGTGTCATCGTCGCCTCGTCGCGGGCTTTCGTGCCCGCAATCGCGAAGAGGCGGGCATAATCCAGCAGATACCGGTAGTCCTGCCGCATCCACGTTTCGAAGGCCGCCGAATCGAGTGTGCCGGCGGCGAGTTCGGTCACGAACGGGTGTTCCTTCTGTGCCTCCCAGATGTGCTCGCCTGCATCGAGCAGGTGATCGCTGAACGCCATATCGTTCCACACTGGGACGGCATTCGTGATATAATCTAGTGGTACAACCTAGTTATATTACGTAACAGAAGGAACCGCGACGGCGAGTCGACCCGACGGGCACGAAACCAGTCGCTCGAAAATAGCGGACAGCGTCAGTCGTCGCCAGTTTCGAACAGTTCGGGCGCGGCGTCGAATGGTGCCGCCGTCTCCTCGTCAATCATCGCTCGCCACCTCCGCGGCCGAGGTGCCCGTCTCCTCGGCGAAGGGGTACCACGCCTGCTTGCCGTCGTATAGGCAGGGGTCCTCGTAGCTGGTTTCCTCGCCCTCACAGAGTTCGACGAGGGGTTCCGTGCCCATCCGGCCGACCCACTGCCGGAAGGATTCGCCCTCCTCGCGGTGGGCGGCGAAGGCCTCCACGAGCGTCTTGATGGCGCCCGGCGCCTCGTCGGCAGGGACGCGCTGGTTGATCCACTCGATGAACTCGGGGTTCTCGCCCAGTCCGCCGCCGACGCCGATGTCGACGGCCTCGACCATCTCGCCGTCCTTCCGGGCACGCATCCCCTGCAGGCCGATGTCGGCGGTCATCGCCTGTCCGCAGTCGGCGGTACAGCCCGAGAAGTGCATGTGGATGTGTTCGACGTCGTCGGGCAGCTCGACGTTGTCGCGGAGCCACCGGAGCATACGGGCCATCCGGGCTTTCGTCTCCGTCAGCGCGAGCGAGCAGAACTCGGTGCCGGTGCAGGCGATGGCACCCCGCTGGAAGGGGTTGGGCTTCGGCGCGTGTTTGTCCAGCAGGTCCTCGTTCAGCAGGTCGGGCAGATTCGCGTCGGGAACGTCGACGATGACGGGGTTCTGCCGGCGGGTCAGTCGAACCTCGCCGGAGCCGTACTCGTCGGCGAGGTCGGCAATCTTGATTGCGTCTTCGGCGGCGAGCCGGCCGACGGCAACCGAGAGGCCGATGTAGTTCTTGCCGTCGGCCTGGTCGCCGACGCCGACGTGGTCCGCGCGGCCGGCGTCGGAGGGCAGGCCGGCGTTGTAGGTGTATTTCTCACGGAAGTCCTCGCCCGCGGGTTCGAGGCTGCCGACACGGTCTTCGAGTTCGTCACGAATCCAGTCGGTACCGTGTTCGTCGACGAAGAAGCGCGCGCGGTTCTTGTTGCGGTTCTGCCGGTTGCCCTCCTCGTGGTAGAGTTCGACGAAGGCCCGGACCACCTCGTAGGCCTCGTCTTCGCCCTCGACGAAGACGTCCAGCGAGCGGGCACGCCGGGGCTGGCGGCCGCCGGTGCCGCCGCCGACGCGGACGTTGAAGCCGCGGCGGACGACCGTTTCGCCCTCGTCGTCCTCGGTGACCTTGCGGGCCGGTTCGAGGCCGATGTCGTTGATGGAATCCTGCGCACAACCCTCGTGACAGCCCGTCGCCGAGATATTGAACTTCCGGGGGAGGTTCGCCAGTGCGTCATCGCCGCGCAGTTCCTCCTGGAAGCGGTCCAAGAGAGGCTGGGTTTCGACGTACTCCTCGCCCTTGCCGGCCAGCGGACAGCCGGCGATGTTACGCATCGTGTCGCCGCCCGCGGAGCGAGAGGTAACGCCGACGGATTCGAGTTTCTCCCAGATCGCGGGGATGTCCTCCAGTTTGAGCCAGTGCAACTGCACGGACTGTCGGGTCGTCAGGTCGATGTAGCCGTTGCCGAACTCGGGGTTCTCGATGGGGCCGGTCGCGTAATCGCGAGCGACTTCGCCGATGGCACGGAGTTGGCCCGGCTCCAGCACGCCGTTGGCGTTCGACAGCCGCATCATGAAGTAGCTCTCCTGACCGTCGCGCTGGTGGAAGAGCCCCCAGAACTTGAACCGGGAGAACCACGCCGCCTTCTCGTCGTCCGGGATGGAGTCGAAGCCGTCCTCGGCGAACTCCAGAATCTTCTCCCGAACCTCGTCGCCGTAGCAGTCCTCCTTGTATTCCTCTTTCTTGTGCATCGTTCAGGCAACCCCCGCTAGTGGTGGCTGTCCGTCCACCGATACCGCGAATTCATGTCCGAATACGACCTTCATCACGTGTGATGGGTATCGTCTTTTCGAGTATAAGGATACGCGTTGACGGACGTCCATAATAAGTCGAGTAGTCCGTTCGGACGTGGCGTATTAGGACGAATATAGGGAATATAAGTTGTATGAAACGGCGGTTTCGGTTCCGATTATTGAACGGGCGTTCGTCGTTCGAGCGCGTCGGCCGCCGCATCGATTTCGTCGGGGCAGTTGCAGTTGCGCACCGCGCGCGCGTCAGCATCGACCGAAGCGATATCGAGGCGGGCAACGGCATCGACTAGTCGTTTCGAACCGCAGGCAAGCGTCGTCTCGCAGGCTTCGCGAGCGGGGGCGACGCGATAGGCGGCCCCGAGTGGCTGGGGTTGCCCCTCGACATCGACCAGCGCCGCGTCGGCGTCATCGAGCGTATCAGCCAACGCGCGTGCGGTCGCACGGTCGAAGAAGGGCATGTCACAGGCGACGACGATGGCCCGGTCGGCCGCAGTCAGGCGGAACGCCGTCAGCAGGCCCGCCAGCGGCCCCCGGTCGGGCACGGGGTCGACCGCGAACCGGGGGTTCAGACCGCCGAGGGCCTCCCGGAGCGCCGGCCGCTGGTCCTCCCGGCAGTTCACCACGAGTTCCTCGCCGGGTAAGCCGGCGACGACACGTCGGCACATCGGCTGGCCGCCGAGTTCGACCAGCGCCTTGTCGCCGTCCGGATAGCGCCGCGAGCGACCGCCCGCAAGCAGGACGACGGCAGGGTCAGCCATCGGCTCGTTCCACCTCGGTTCCGGACCAGATGAGAGAGGAGTGGGCGAATCCGGCGGTCGCCAGCGGGAGCGTCCACCATCTCGTCATCGAGGTCACGCGATTGCCTCCGCTTCGGCGCGCTTCTCGCGGTCCTCGTCGACGAGCAGTCGGACGGCACACTGCTTGAAGTTCGGTTCGCCGGTCGGGTCCCGCTGTTTCGTCGTCAGTTCGTTGGTTCGCGGGTGGTGGATGGGCAGCCAGACGACGCCCTCGGGGACCGCCGCATCGGGTTCGACGACGGCCGGAATCGACCCGCGACGCGATTCGACGTGGACCGTCTCGCCGGCCTCAGCCGGCGCGGTATCGGGATGGACCCGAACCGTCACCGCTTCGGGGGCGGTCGACCGCGACCGGATGCCGGTGTTGTAGCCGTCGGCCTCGCGTGCGGTCGTCAGCGTCAGCGGGTACGCCTCGGAAACGGGTTCGGCGAGGCCCTCGAAGCCGGCCGTCGAAAAGCGTGCCTTCCCGGACGGCGTCGGGAACGACCAGTCGGCGGCGCTCGCGTCCTCGCCCTCGTAGTAGCGGTAGCTCCCGCGGCTTTCCGCGTCCGGCGCGGGCCACCGGACGGCGTGTTCGGCGTCGAGTCGCTCGTAACTGATGCCCGAGCAGTCGGCGACGGTGCCACGGGTGAGCGCGGCGAACTCCTCGAAGACGGCGGCGGGGTCGGACGACTCGATGAGCCCCGGTTCCAGCGCGTTGGCGACCGTCGCGATGAGTTCGAGGTCGGTCTTGACCCCCGACGGTGGGTCGGTCACCCGGCGGACCCGAGAGATTGTCCGCTCCATGTTCGTCGTCGTGCCGTCGCTTTCGCCCCACGTCGCCGCGGGCAGGACGACGTCGGCCAGTTCGGTCGTTTCGGTGTGGAAGGCGTCCTGCACGACGAGGAAGGCGTCGTCGAGGGCCTCCCGAACGGCCGTCGCGTCGGGCATCCCCGCCGCGGGATTGGTGGCGACGGCGTAGATGGCCTCGACTTCCTCACCAACTGACTCGAACATACCGACCGGGCCGGGACCGGGGTCGTCCGGCAGGCGCTCGACGGGGACGCCCCACGCGCTCGCGACGTCGCGACGTGCGTTCGGGTCGTCGAAGTCCCGGTGGCCGGGCCAGGTGCCCTTCGAGGAGCAGACCCGGGTTCCCATCGAGTTGGCCTGCCCGGTCAGCGAGAAGGGGCCGCTTCCGGGGCCCATGTTCCCCGAGGCGAGACAGAGGTCGACCAGCGCACTGGCGGTGTCGGTACCCTGAACGTGCTGGTTGATGCCCATGCCCCAGTAGAGGAGCGTCGGTGCGTCGAGCGCCGCACAGAGTCGGTCGAGGTCGGCCACGTCGACGCCGGCTTCGCGGGCGGCCGTCTCGGGTGTCGGCAGCGACTGGCGGAGTTCGTCGAAGCCCTCTGTGTGGGCCTCGACGAACGCCTCGTCGATGCCGTCGCGTTCGACCAGTCGCGCGAGGACCCCGCGGGCCAACGCGAGGTCGGTCCCGGGATCGGGAGCGATGTGGTCGTCGGCCGCGCCCGCCGTCTTCGTCTCGACGGGGTCGACGACGATGAGTTCGCTGTCGTCCTCCTGGGCCGAACCGTGTATCCATCGGAAGAGCACGGGGTGGGCGACGGCGGGATTGGCGCCCCAGACGAGATGGGTTTCGGCGTCGGGGACGTCGTCGTAGGTCGGCGGCGGCGCGTCGCTGCCGAAGGCGTCGTAGTAGGCGGCGACCGCGCTCGCCATACAGAGCGTGGTGTTGGCGTCGTAGTTGCGGGTGCCGATGGCGCCGCGGGCGAGTTTCCCGAGCGCGTAGGCCGCCTCGTTGGTCTGTTGGCCGCTGCCGAGGACGGCAACGCTGTCGGGGTCTTGGGCCGCCTGCTCGCGAAGCCCGGTGACGGCCTCACCCAGCGCGATGTCCCACGTCGTCGGGACGAGTTCGTCGCCGCGGCGGACCATCGGGCGGGTGAGCCACTCGCCGTCGGGGTCGGTGCTCTCTCTGAGTCCCCGACCGCAAGCCAGTCCCTCGTTGGTCGGGTGGGCGGGGTCGCCGCGGGCGACGTCGACGCCGACGCCGAGGTCAACACCCTGATGCACGTGGCCACAGCCGACCGCACACCGCATACACGTCGTCGGCACGGGGTCAGTCACGGACGCCCCTCCCCACTGGGCGTGTGCCCCGCGAACGGCGAGTGTTCGTCCGTTTTTCGCCCCCAAACTGCACAGACGTCTCCAAATAAATCGTATCTAGCGTCGAACGACGTCTCTGTCATCGGATAAGGAAACAGACCGCCATCACTAAACCATACTCGTTGCCGAACACCCAGTATCTCGCCCCGAAGGCGCGTGTTTGCCTGATTTATGTGTGAGTATTACGACTTAATATCCGTTTAGCGGAAATATCCGGACGGATGTTTGGACGGACGTACGCAAGTGGCCGAGGAGACGCCGGATAACCATACGACCCCCTATCAGACGGTATGGGCCTCGTAGAAACGAACGAGGGGCCGGCCGGGCCCCTCCGGAGGAACCGTTGGATGCCAGCCGAACGGTCGTGTCGTCCTGAGCGATCGATACAGCCAGCCGCGGTTGCCCGCGACAACCGGTGATACGACATCCATCCTAAATACGCTGATTAGTGCGGCAATATCTAGAACTAGACCGAGTATTCAAGCATGAATATCTAATTCTGTCCCGATACCTTTCGATTTTATCCAGTTTCTAGGCTCACAGCAGCGAGAGGTCCCTTCCACAGGGAGACGGTAACGCCTTTCGGGCGGGCAATCCAACGGCAGTGTATGAATCACGAAGCCTCGCGTTCGCTGTACGGCCGGGCGCTGTCGGTTATGCCGGGCGGTGTCAACTCGTCGGTGCGGGCCGCCCCGCAGCCGTATCCCCTCTTCGTCGAGCGCGGCGACGGCGGCCACGTCATCGACGCCGACGGCAACCGCTACATCGACTGGGTGCAGGGACTCGGGCCGCTCCTTCTGGGCCACGATATGCCCGAACCCGTCCAGTCGGCCGTCCAGTCGCGGGCCGCCGAGGGGCCGATGTACGGCATGCCCTCGGAGATCGAGGTCGAACACGCCGAGTTCGTCTGCCGGCACGTCCCCGGCGTCGAGATGATTCGCTTCGTCAACAGCGGCACCGAAGCGACCGTCTCCGCGTGCCGCCTCGCCCGAGGAGTAACCGAACGGAACAAAATAGTCGTCATGCAGGGCGGCTACCACGGCGCCCAGGAGACGACCCTCGTCGAAGGCGACGCCGACCACCCCAAGCCCTCGACGTCGGGAATCCCACAGTCGTTCGCCAAGCACACCCTGCCGATTCCGTTCAACGACACCGAGGCCGCCCGCGAGGTTTTCGCGGAACACGGCGACGATATCGCCGCCGTCCTCGTCGAACCCGTGCAGGCCAACATGGGCATCGTCTACCCCGAAGACGGCTACCACGAGACGCTGCGGGAGTTGACCGACGACCACGGCGCCTTGCTCATCTTCGACGAGGTCATCACCGGGTTCCGGGTCGGCGGCCTCCAGTGTGCGCAGGGCAAGTTCGATATCGACCCCGACATCACGACGTTCGGCAAGATCATCGGCGGCGGCTACCCCGTCGGCGCCATCGGCGGCAAGACCGAATACATCGAACAGTTCACGCCCGCGGGCGACGTCTTCCAGGCCGGCACCTTCTCCGGCCATCCCGTGACGATGGCCGCCGGGCTGGAGACCCTGAAATACTGCGCCGAAAACGACGTCTACGAGCACGTCAACGAACTCGGCCGGCAACTCCGGGAGGGCCTGTCGGATATCGTCGCCGACCAGGCGCCCGAGTACACCGTCGTCGGCACCGACTCCATATTCAAGGTCGTCTTCACCCGCGGCGAGGACGGCCCGCAGGACGAGTGTTGCGCCAACGGCTGTCGACAGGACCACTCCTGTAGCCGGTACGGGTCGTGTCCGAAGCGGGGCACCGACGTCAAAGGCGCCGAAACCGAACGGTACGCACGGCTGTTCCGCCCGCAGATGTTAGAGGAAGGGGTGCTGGTCTCCCAGAACCAGTTCGAGTCCAACTTCGTCTCCTACGGCCACACCGAGGAAGACGTCGAGGAGACGCTGGAAGCCTACAAGTCCGCGCTGTAGACGCGTCAGGCCTCAGCGCCGTAGGTCTCGTCGAGGTACTCGACGATGTCGTCGGATTCGGGCATCCCCTCGATGCCGTGTTCCTCGTCGACGATGACGGGCACGCCCGTCTGACCGCTTACTTCTTCGACTTCGTCGCGTTCGCTGTGTGCGCTCGGGACCTCGATGCTGTCGTATTCGAGGCCGAGTTCGTCGAGTTTGTCGATGACCTTCGCGCAGTACGGACAACCGGGCAGTTCGTAGAGGGTGATGTTCGCCATCACCGTCGAATAGACGACCATCGGTTAAAGGGCCGACGGTGGTGTGTCGGCCGGCGACCAGACCGCGAAAACCGTGGGCCAGGACTGCCGAAATCGACCCGAGGTTACGGAAGCCGACGCTGGACACCGCGGCGAAGTCGCTTGCGGTTGACGACGAGTTCGCTGAGGCCCCACCCGACGGCGACCAGCAGGCCGATAACCGCCGAGAGGAAGGCCCACGAGCCGACGCCGACCGGGCGGAACCACGGTTCGACGTGGGCGTACGTCGAGGCGAGCGACCGGAACTGCGCCTCAAAGGGCGTGTAGGACCCGAGGTCGTTGATGGCGTTGGCGACCTGATAGCGGGAGGCCGGCCCCGTATCGCCGCCGCCGGAGACGGTGTAGGACCCCGTCGTTCCGAAATCGGCCATCGCGGGGCCGTGGCTGTCGTCGGTCCCGCGTTCGGCGTTGTACGGCGCCCACGCGGCGTAGAACTCCCAGACGACTTCGCCCTCCGGCGTGATTTCGACCACGCGGTGGTTGAGCGTGTCCGTCACCAGCGTGTTGCCGTTCGGGAGCCGGTCGGCGTCTCGCGGCCAGTTGAATCCCTCGACGGACCACACGAGGTTCCAGTCGCACTCCGAGGGCGGCGTTCCGGCGCCGAGGCGTGGGTCGGCGTCGCCGCAGTCGCGTTCGTATTCGACGACGCGGTCGTTTTCGCTGTCGGCGACGATGAGGACGGGCGTGCCGTCCTCCCGTTCGATGTAGTCGGGGTTGTGCTGCTCGTAGAGGGTGCCGTGGTCGCCGTCCTCGCCGAGGCGCATGACGATAGCATCCGTTTCGCGGTCGATGACGATGACCTGGTCGAAGTTCCGGGGCGAGGTGAGGATGTAGCGGTCGTCCTCGCCGATGGTATCGAGGTCGTTGACGTGGGTCCAGTCGGCGTTGAACCCGCCGTCGGTGCTGTTGGGGTAGTGTTCGTGGAAGACCCACTCCCACTCGGTTTCGTTCGTCTCGGTGTTCTCGATATAGAGGCGGTCACGGCTGACCTCTCCGTCGTACTCGCGCATGTTGGCGACGAGGATGCGGTTCTCCGAGAGGCGGTCGACGTTGTGGGTGTCCATGTCGCCGGGCAACCGATGGCTCCAGACCGCCTCCCGAGTCTCGGGGTCGAACTCGAAGACGACGGTCCCCCCGCGGTACGTCGAGGTGACGAAGAGGTTACCGTTCTTCTGGAGGTCGATTTCGTAAAACCAGTCGGCGCCGACGTCGTCGCCCTCGAAATGCCACTTCAGGCTCGCGTTCCCGTCGGCGGCCACGAGACGGGCGGGCTTTTTGGCCGCGCCGTAGCCGGCGAGGTGAAAGCCCTGTACGCTGACGTAGGTCGTGTTGTCTGCGGGGGCTTCGACCTCGCCGGGGCCGAGTTCCAGCGTGTCGGAGTCGGCATACGAGACGGCCGCCGGAAGGAGCAGCGCGACGACAAGCAGGGCGAGGCCCGCGCGAAGCAGGGTACGACGAGGGTAGTCGGCCGGACGCGGGCGCTCCATACCCTCTCTGGGAGCAGAGCGATAGGAATGTGTTACGGTTCAGCAAGGAAAGAACGGACGTAGAAAACGGGGACGGGTCGGGTTAGAACGACAGTTGGCCGGCCTGCGCGCTGAAGTAGACGACGAAGTAGAGGACGAAGACGGCCGCAAGCGTCCACTGGCCGAGCGAGACGTCCTCGCGCTCGCCGACGGCAGCCTTGACGAGCGGGTAACTCATGATACCGGCCGCGAGCCCGTTGGCGATGGAGGTCGTCAGCGGCATGACGGTGATGGTAAGGCCCGCGGAGACGGCCCACGCGGGGTCCTGCCAGTCGATGTCGGCGACACCCTGCAGCATGATAATCCCGACGACGACCAGCGCGATGTAGGTCGCGTACTGCGGAATCGCCGACACGAGCGGGACGACGAGCAGGGAGGCCGAGAAGAGTAGCCCGACGACCAGAGCGGTAAACCCGGTCCGGCCGCCCTCCTCGAGGCCCGTCGCGGATTCGATGTAGGTGGTGACCGTCGAGGTTCCCATGACGGCGCCGGCGGTCGTCCCGATGGCGTCGGCCATCAGCGGCTTGTCCATCTCGGGGAGGTTGCCGTCCTCATCGAGGAAGCCGCCAATCTGGGAGACGCCGATGAGCGTGCCCGCGGTGTCGAAGAAGTCGACGAAGAAGAAGGTGAAGACGACCAGCGCGAAGGTAAGCGGGTCCTGTGTGATGAGGCCGAGACCCTCGATGAAGCCGTATACCAGCGGCGTGAAGTCGTACTGGACGCCGAACAGCAGCGCGCCGATGCCCCCGGATTCGACCTGACTGACCGTGCCAGGTTCGAGGACGCCGCGCTCGACGACGCCGGCCAGCGTGAGGGCGTAGCCCGTGATGGCCGTCGTCAGGATACCGATGACGATAGAGCCCTTCACGTCACGCGCGTACAGCAGCAGCGTGAGCGCGAGGCCGAGCAGCGACAGGGCTGCCGGGGGACTCTGGAGGACGTTGCCCAGCGTCACGAGCGTGTCCGGATGGTTGACGACGATACCCATGTTCTGGAGGCCGAGGAACAGGAGGAAGATACCGATACCGGCCCCGACCGCGAACTTGACTGGTTCGGGGAAGAGTTCGATGACGTAGGTCCGCGCGCCGACCGCCGTGAGCGCGATGAAGATGAGGCCTTCGACGAAGACGGCCGCGAGAGCGACCTGCCACGGGACGCCCAGCGTGAGGACGACGGTGAAGGTGAAGAAGGCGTTCAGCCCCATTCCGGGCGCCAGCCCGAAGGGTCGCTTGGCGTAGAAAGCCATCACGAAGATGGCGATGGCGGACGCCAGAATCGTGACGACCGTCAGCATCTCGACGACCTGGAAGTAGTCGTAGGTAGCGCCGTTGATAGTCGTCGTCGGGATGCTGTCACCCTCCGGGAAGCCGCCGACGATGGCCGGCGCGAGGATACCCGGATTGACGACGATGATGTAAGCCATCGCGAGGAACGTGGTCACGCCCGCGAGGCTCTCGGTTCGGAAGTCGGTGTCGTGCTCGTCGAACTCGAAGTAGTCCGCGAGCGATTCAGTAAGACCCATAATTCACGTTCGGGCATACCACAGGACGTGGACTTAAGAGTTGTCGTCTAAATTTTCAATTAAATATACACATATATGCAACACCGCGCCGCGGCGGTGGGGACTGACCGTTCAGTCCAGTTCGATGAGCGCGCCGACGGGGGCGTCGGTGTGGCGCTTTGCGCGGTCGATGCCCTCGTCGCCGACGGCGATAAGCGCGAAGACGCCGGCGACCTCCGCGTCGGCGGATTTGGCGATATCCAGCAGGAGTTCCTGTGTCTCGCCGGACCGGATGAGGTCGTCGACCACGAGGACGGATTCGCCGGACTCGATGGCGTTGGCGGGGAGGTAATAGTCGATTTCGATGCCCGAGGAGAGCCGCTGGCGGGCCTCGATGAACTCCTCGACGGCCGTCTCGCGGGACTTCTTGGCGTAGGCACACCGGGCGCCGAAATACCGGGCCATCGCCGCGGCCAGCGTGATGCCGTCCGTCGCGGCGGTCAGTACGGCATCGGGCGGTTCGATGTCGAGTTTCTCCGCGGCGACCGGCGGGACTAGCGAGAGCAGCGACTGGTCGAAGACGACACGCGAGTTGTCGACGTAGCCCTCGTCGTCGACGGCGATGCGGGCGTCGAGTTCCTCGGCGAGCAGCGTCTCGCCGACGCCTTCGACGACGTCGCGGGCGCGGGCCTCGCTTGGCAGGACGTGCCCGTTGACGTAGCGATTGAGGTCGCCGGCCGGCAGACCCGTCTCCGCGGCGAGCTCCTCGTAGGTGCGCGTCTCCTTGAGCGTCCGCAACACGTCGACGGCACGCAACTGGAGGGCTGCCTTCTCCGAACGGTTCATAAATAGAGGCCAACCCCCGCACGTGTATGAATACTTCGGTGTGTAATTCCGAGAAGATAGACAGATGAATGGATAGAACCGACGAACGACCGCGGACGAACGTTACTGTCGGTCCGCGTCGGCCAGCAACTCGGAGGCGGTCACCAGCGACTCCAGTTCGATGTCGTGTTCCGCGAGGTTCTCGCGGGCGCCCTCCTCGCGGTCGACGACGACCATCACGCGGTCGACGACGGCGCCGGCATCCCGCAGGGCCTCGACGGCGTCGATGGCGCTTTGGCCCGTCGTGGCGATGTCCTCGATGACGATGACCTCCTCGCCGTCCTCGAATTCGCCCTCGATCTGATTTCCGGTGCCGTATTCTTTGGCCTTCTTGCGGACGATGACGTAGGGGTTGCCCGTCTCGACGGCCGTCGCGGCGACGAGCGGGACGGCGCCCAGTGCGACGCCGGCGAGTTTGGTGTCGCCAGCGCCGAGGTCGTCGAGTCGCTCGGCGAAGGCCTCGGCGATGCGTTCCAGACAGTCCGGGTTCGTCTCGAAGACGTACTTGTCGACGTAGTACTCCGAGGTGCCGCCGTGGGAGAGTTCGAACTCCCCGAACTTGACCGCGTCCGCGTCGCGGAGCGCGTCGATGAGTTGCTGGTCGGCCATACTGGGAACTGGCGGCACCGGGTAAAAAGCGGCGTGGAATTGGGCGGGCGGAGAACCTCCGAGGGTGCTACTCAAGGAACAGCCGGATATCATCTCCGAGTTCGTCACTCGTTCCTTCGGGCACCTCGGCGAACCAGCCGATGTCCTGAACCTCCGTATGACCGAGCGTTGGCTCCGAGGCGACTGGACGCCCGTCCACGGGCGATGCGCGAAGGATTACGTTGTACATGCTGAACTGCCGCGCGTCGTCACCATCCGACCGAAACTCGATGTGACGGACCCGCTCCGGGCAATCGAGACTAATCGAGATTCCCGTCAGATTTTCGAGGGCCTGCCGGGCGGTCACCGCCGCATCCTCGGCTGATTCGAGCGGGAAGGCGGCCAACGTCCATCCATGAGACCCGTCGTTCACCAGCAGGACCTCCCCCGAATCGTTCGTGACACCGACCACGATATGGCTATCTACGTTCTCGCGAGTGGCATCGAACTCCTCTCGGTCGACGACGTGTGTTTCCTCGTGGAATGAGACATCAGCGCGGTCACGTAACTGCTCAGGGTCGTGGAGGGACTTCACACAACACCCTCGCGCCGCCAGACTGTAAAACCGTCTAAGGCCACGATGGGACCGGTCTTATAATAAGCGTCCGCGCGAGCGAAGCGAGCGCGGTTCCCGGCGCCGACCGCAGGGAGGCGCCGTAGTGCCCGACGACTACCGCGGCGCCGTCAGGCGCCGCGACTGGAGGAGGGCGCGCATACTTTCACCACGTTTTTGCCGAGAACCGGGGTCGCGCCCCTTCGCGGGCGCGACCCGCGTTCTCGTGCAAAAAGTGGTTTCAGAAGGAAACGTTCGTCTCCATCCCGTCGGTGGCGTCCTGCAGGCCGTCTTCCTTCATGTCGGTCGTCAGGCGGGCGGTCAGGTCGGCGTCGGCGACGACGTCCTCGAACTCGCTGCGGAAGCGCTCGCTGACGCTACGTGCTTCCTCACGTGCGCGGAGAACGCGTCGATAGCGGCGGACGGTATCCGGAGCGACGTCGAGTTCCGCGGCGATATCGCCCGTCGAGGCGTCCTCGCCGAGCAGGTTCCGGAGGTCGGCGAGGTCGAAGGGGGCGTCGGCGTCGCGGTCGCGAATCAGATGGAGGTCGAGGCGAGCGCGGAAGACGGTATCCGGAGCGACGCCGAGTTCCTCGGCGATGGCCGTGTCGGAATCCCCACCGTAAAACCCCTCGACGACGGTGACGAGGTCGTCGTCGGAAAGCGAGGTGTCGAAGCCGAATTCCTCGCGCATACGAGCGACGATATCGCCGAGACGGCCGTCGTCGGAGCCGTCATCGGCAATGGAGCCACGGGGGTTTTCCTGTTGCTCCGTTACGGTCTCCGCGTCCGTAACGTCGACGAACAACTCCCGAAGCTCCTCGGTTTTTTCGTCCATAGTGGAACGAAACGTATGTCGTTCCCATATAAAACCCTTCGCCGAGTTTGTCGTCAACCGACACTACCAAGGTAGTTGACTGAAACAGGTTGGGTATGAGTCAGACCTCGACCGCCGACGTCGACCTCGTCGGCGAGGAGATAGCGGTGAACATCGCACAGTCGGCCGTGTTTGCGGCCCTCATCGGTGCGTTCGCGTACGTGGCGATTCCGTATCCCCTCTCGCCGGCGCCGGTAACGCTGCAGGTACTCGGCGTCTTCCTCGCGGGACTCCTTTTGGGGCCGACGTGGGGGGCCGCCTCGATGGTGCTGTATCTGGCCGCCGGCGCCCTCGGCGCGCCGGTTTTCGCACAGGGGACGGCCGGCCTCGGGGAACTCCTCGGGCCGACCGGCGGGTACCTGTTCTCTTATCCCGTCGCGGCGGCCGCCGTCGGCTATATCGCCCACGGGGGCCTGGAGTTCCGTTCGCTCGCTGAGAGTTCCATCCCACGGATGGTCGCCGGGATGGCCGCCGGCACGCTCGTCATCTACGGGTTCGGTGTCCCCTTCATGTGGTGGAACCTCGACATGACGGTCCAGACGGCGATTATTAGCGGCGCCGTCGTCTTCGTTCCCGCCGAGGCGGCCAAGATGGCCGCCGCCGTCGGTCTCGTCCGCAGTAACGCGATTCGCGCCGAATGATTGCCGCCGAGGACCTGACGCATCGCTACGGCGAAACCGCCGCCCTCGACGGCGTCTCCCTTGCCATCGACGACGGCGAGTTCGTCGTCATCGCGGGCGCGAACGGCTCCGGCAAGACGACGCTGGTGCGGCATTTCAACGGCCTGCTATCGCCCGACGAGGGTGAGGTCCGTGTCGACGGCGAGTCCGTCGAGGACAATCCCGTCCTCGCTCGGACGACCGTCGGGATGGTGTTTCAGAACCCCCGCGACTGCTTCGTCGCCGCGACGGTCGGCGAGGACGTCGCCTTCGGTCCCGAGAACCTCGGCCTACCGCGGGAGGAAATCGAATCACGCGTCGCGACCGCGCTCGAAGCGGTCGATATGGCCGACCAGCGGGCGGCCCGCATCGACCAACTCTCCGGTGGCGAACAGGCCCGCGTCGCCATCGCCGGCGCCCTGGCGATGGACCCCGACCATCTCGTCCTCGACGAACCCTTTACGGGACTGGACTGGCCGGCCCAGAAGGCAGTCCTCGAACGCCTCGACGAACTCGCTGCGGCCGGAACCAGCATCGTCGTCGTTACCCACGGCCTGCGTGACCTGCTGGAACGGGCCGACCGCGTCGTCGCGCTCTCGGCGGGCCGAATCGCCTTCGACGAACCGCCGGAGCAGGCGCGTGACCGTCTCGCGGATGCCGATATTCGACCGTGCTGACCTACGAACCCGGCGCCTCACTGGCCCACCGGCTCGACCCGCGGTCGAAACTGGCGGTACAGGTGACCTTCGCCATCGCCGCGTTCGTCTACACGACGCCGCGAGGGTTGGCGGTGCTGACGGTGCTTACGCTCGGTCTGCTGGGTGTGGCTCGAACCGCACCCCATCGCGTCCTCTGGGAGTATCGGTTCGTCTTCCCGTTCCTGCTGGCGGCCCCGCTGCTTGACAGCGTGACGTGGGGGGCCCCGTGGTTCCTCGTCGAGAACGCCATCGCACCCGCACTTGCCGGCTACCGCGTCCTGCTGGTACTGCTCGTCGCGGCGGCCTACGTCCGGACGACGCCAGTCCGGGAGTCGCGGGCGGCAGTTCAGTGGGCCGTCCCGGGCAAGCCCGGACAGTTCCTCGGGATGGGCGTCTCCTTCGTCTTCCGGTTTCTGCCCGTCCTCCGGGCCGACCTCGGGCGGATTCGTGACGCCCACCGCGCCCGTCTCGGCACGGAACGCTCCTTTTCGGAACGGGCCCGAAACATCGTCATCGCGGCGTTCAATCGCGCGTTCGACCGGGCCGATACGTTCGCGCTCGCGCTACAAGCCCGGTGTTTCTCGTGGAACCCGACGCTTCCGGAACTCCGATTCGGTCGGTGGGATGGACCGGCGTTGCTTCTGGCAGCGGCGCTGCTCGTCGTTGCCGTCGTGCCGCTCGTACCGATATAAATAGACGAGAACCCTAGCCGAGGCGGGCGATGAGTTCGCTCCCCTCGACGTAGGGGAAACCGTGCCGGTCGGCGTAGGTGCGGGCCGCGGCAGGCGAGAGCGCGCCGCCGGACTCGTCGTCCATCATCTCACAGACGACGACGGCGGGTTCGGTGTCGGCCGCTTCCGCGAGGACGAGGCCGAGTTCGGTGTGTCCCTCCCGGTCGCCGAGCAGGTCCGGCGCGGCACGGAGGAGGTGGACGTGGCCCGGCGCGCGGAACTGCTGGGCGAAGGCCTCCGCGTCGGGAGCGATGGCGTCCTCGGCGGCGTCGCCGGCGATTTCGCTCGCGCGGCGGACGCTCGCGGCGGCCTCGCCGAGTTTCGAGATGGTGAGCGCACGGTCCTCGTCGGTGATTCCGGTGAACGTGTCGCGGTGGTTGACCGTCAGCGAGAACGACGAGCGCTCGTCGTAGCCGAGTTCATGGGAAGCACCGGCCGGGTGGTCGATGACCTCCTGCACGAAGGGCAACTCCCAGCGCTCGCAGACGTCGTCGGCCAGCGCGACACAGATGAGGCCGCCCGCGTCGTTGCGCATCCGGGCGACGGCGTCCGAATCGACGGCCGCGGCGGGGTAGACGAGGTCGACCTCGCCCTCGCGGTCGGCGGCGTCGTGGACGAGGACGGGTCGGCCGGCGGCGAAGGCCGCGATGGCGTCGTCGACGCCGCGTTTCGGCTGGGTGGTATTACTGCTCTGAGACATGGATGGTGACGTGGTCGTCGTCTTCGAGGTCTAGTTCCTCGCGGAGTTTGTCCGGGGCGATGATTTCGAGTTGGTCCTCGCCGTGGTGGGTCCGTTCCGGCGCGATGACGTGGGCCTGCTCGTAGCGGCGGCCGTCCGCCGTTTCGATGGTGGCGGGCCAACAGAAGGCGGGCCCGTAGGTGCGTTCGTCGTCCTCCCAGCCGTCGATACCGACGGGGTCCAGAGCGTCCATCCGAGCGCGGGCGCGGACGCTGTCGTCGTCGAGGTCGACGTTGAGCGTGCCCTCGAACGGTTCGTAGTCGAGGCGCTCGCGGAACTGCTCCATGTAACCGGGCAGGGAGATGTAGTGGCGACCCTCGCCCATGCCGCTGGTGACGATACCGGTGAGTTCGACGTCGGCGTCGCCCTCGAAGAGGCGGCGATAGTCGGCGTATTCACGCTGGAGGGCGCGTTCGCCGGCCTCCGTGACGGCGACCCGCTGGCCATCGCCGGCCATCTCGCGTTCGAGGAGGTCGGCGTCTTCGAGTCGCTGGAGGCGGCGGGAAGCGGTCTGGTTCGAGGCGTCGAGTCGGTCGGCGAGTGTCGCACACGTCACCGTGACCCGACCCTCGAGCGCGCCATCGAGGGCGACGAGTTTCAGCGTCGCCAACTCGTCGTGTCCGACGCGCTCGGTTGACTGTGACATAGCCGTGGCTACGAGGTTCCCTCGCATAAGTATAACGAATGTGGAAATCGTTCCAGAACTGAGAAAGGTAGCGGCGAGCCGACAGCAGTACCCGTGTTTGGTAACTCGCCACATAAGAAAGCGTCGTTTCTGGCGACATCGACCGACTCGGTATCCGTCGGCCCTCCTGAAACGGGGTGAAATCCCGAAAGCGGTTTTTTCCGGTCCGGCGATGAGTCGTCCATGGACGAATTCGGGCGGACCCGTTCGGGCTATGAATCCGCCTCCGAGGCGTACGTCGAAAAGTACCTCTCGGAGTCGATTGCCGCACGCTTCGGTGAGGCGTTTCTCGATGCTGTCGACGGTCCCCAACTGCTGGATATCGGATGCGGTCCGGGCGCCGATATCGAGACGTTCGCCGCCGACGGCTTCGACGTAACCGGCCTCGATATCACGCGACCGTTCCTCCGGGAAGCCGACGACCGCCTTCCCGAGTCCGCGCTCGTGCAGGGCGATATGCGACGACTCCCGTTCGATGCGGCGGCGTTCGACGGCGTCTGGGCCAGCGCGTCCTTCCATCACGTCCCTCGCCGGGCGGCTACGGCGACGCTCCGGGAGTTCCGACGAGTCCTGCGGTCAGACGGTGTCGCCTACATCTCCGTGAAACGAGAGGGCTACCAGAAACCGGCCGACCAGGACCGGCATTTCGAATATTATCGGCCCGACGGCTTCCGGTCGCTGATAGGGGAGGGTGGACTCCGCGCTGTCGAGTTCCGTACCGGGGAAAACTGGCTTTCGGCGCTCGCAAAACCGGATGCCTCGCCGTAGCCGGGCGTGAAACTATCGGCTACTCCTCGGCCGTCCGACGCCGCTGCATCCCGAGGCCGACCCACTCGATGACCGGGTCGTCGTCCTGATTGAACCCGGTCGTCCGCATCCGGACGTGGCCCATCGCCGGATTGCTCTCTGAGGGGCGCTTGTCGATGATTTCGACCTCGACGCGGAGCGTATCGCCGGGATGGACCGGCTGTTTCCACCGCAGTTCGTCGACGCCGCGGGCCCCCATCGACGTCTCTTCCTCGAGGAAGTCATCCACCAGCAGGCGCATACACATCGACGCGGTGTGCCATCCGGAGGCCGCCAGCGAGCCGAAAATCGACTCTTCGGCCGCCTCCTCGTCGAGGTGGAACGGCTGAGGGTCGTACTTCTCTGCGAACTCCGTTATCTCCTCTTCGGTCACCTCATAGCGACCGTCGAGTTCGTACACGTCGCCGACCTCGATATCTTCGAAATAGCGTGCCATCGATGGAGTCTCGACGCCCGGCGATAAAAAGCCGCCCGCCCCGGAAACCCGCACACGGTACCCCCGGCACGGAGTTTATATCGACACACTCCCTACCCGGGGGTAGTGAGTACGCGAACGAGCGCCCTCGACTCCATCATCTTCGGGGTCGACATCCAGAGCGGCGATATTCGGGGGGATTCGCCCTCCTACGCCCTCGTTACCTTCGACGGTGAGTCCATCGAGCGCGACGTGGTCTCCCACCGGAAACTCCGCCGGCGCATCGACGACGAGGGGCCCGCCATCGTCGCGACGGACAACACCTACGAACTCGCCGAGGACAAGGCCGGTCTCGTCGGCTTCCTCCGCGAGTTGCCGACCGAGACCAAACTCGTCCAGGTGACCGGCGACGAGCGCCCGGAACCCCTCTCGCGGGTCGCCTCCCGGCACGGCGTCCCCTACGGCAAAAAGCCGATGCAGGAAGCCGAGGCCGCCGCCCGGCTTGCGGCCCACAACGTCGGCTACGAGGTGTCGGCCTTTACCAACACCACCGAAATCAAGGTCGCCAGAGGGCGCTCGACCGGCGGCGGTGGCGGCTGGAGCGAGGACCGCTTTACCCGCCGCATCCACGGGTCGGTCAAGACGACCGCCCGCGACGTCGAGTCGAAACTCGACGAGGCCGCCCTCGACTACGAGAAGGACGTCACCGAGAAGTACGGCGGCTACTCCCGGGCCATCTTCGAGGTCGAAGCCAAGCCCTCCGAGATACCCGTTTCCGCCCGTCGCTCCGGCGATACGCGCATCGAAATCGAGCGAGAACGACGCGACGGCATCGAATACCGCCCGCTGGCCCAGCGACAGGACCACGTCGTCGTCGGCATCGACCCCGGGACGACGACCGCGGTCGCGCTGCTGGACTTGGACGGCCAGACCCTCGACGTCTGGTCGAGTCGGACCAGCGACACCGCCGAGGTCATCGAGTGGATTATCGAACACGGCCGGCCGGTCGTCGTCGCTGCCGACGTCGAACCGATGCCCGAAACCGTCGAGAAGATACGCCGGAGTTTCGATGCGGCCGGCTGGATTCCCGAACGCGACCTGCCGGTCGACGAGAAACTCCACCGCACGCGCGATGAGAGCTACGACAACGACCACCAGCGGGACGCGCTTGCCGCCGCGCTCTTCGCCTTCGACGGCCACGAGGACCAGTTCGAGCGCATCACCGCGAAAACGCCGCCGCAGTTCGACCGCGGGGAAGTCATCGACCGCGTCGTCGCCGGCGAGGAAAGCGTCGAAACGGTCCTCGAGGACCTCTCGGAGGACGGCGAGTCCGACGAGGAGACGACCGAACACGACCCCCGCGAG
The DNA here is from genome assembly GCF_013391085.1 of Natronomonas halophila. Taxonomy (NCBI): domain Archaea; kingdom Methanobacteriati; phylum Methanobacteriota; class Halobacteria; order Halobacteriales; family Natronomonadaceae; genus Natronomonas; species Natronomonas halophila. The sequence goes on from NZ_CP058334.1 coordinate 1,200,402, forward strand.
TTGACCGACGACGAGAAGGAAATCAAGCGCTTGCAGGCCCGTATCGACCGCCTCGAGGACCACGTCGAGGACCTCAAGGACACCATCGCGAGCAAGGACGACCGCATCGACGAGCTCGAATCCGAACTCTCCGAGGCCAAACGCGAGGAGCGCAAGGAGGCTCGCGAGCGCCGCGAGGTCACCCGCCTCGAACGGGAAAACGAGCGGCTCAAGCGCGAACTCGCCGAGGCCGAGCAGGCCAACGAGGAACTCGACGGCAAACTCGAACGCCTCAAGGAACTGTGGAAAATCGACCACTCGAACTTCGCCGAGGTTTCGGAGGCCAAGGAGGGCCTCGTTCCCGTCAAGCCCATCGCGCAGTTCACCAAGGACGCCATCGAGACGGCCGACGAGGAATACGGCATCGCGTCCGGCGACGTGGTCTACCTCCGGGATGCCAGCGGCGCCGGTCGGGCGACTGCCGAACTGCTCGCCGAGCGGACTCCCCGCGTCGTCCTCCGTGACGGCGGCCTCTCCGAGCAGGCCGACGAGGTGCTCTTCGACCACGAGATTCCGGTCGGCCCCGCCGACGACGTCGACATCCAAGAAATCGACGAACTCGCCGTCGCCGAGGAGGGCGACATCGAGGCCGTCATCGACGACTGGGAGGCCCGCGCCGAGGAGCGCCGCAAGGAGGAGAAATCCGAGCAGCTCGACCAGCTCATCAGCGAACACCGCGCTCGCGACCCGGAGCACGGCTGAGGCGAGGGGGGCTGACGGCCAGCAGTCTTTTTAAATAGACGTTACTCACTTCGGGTATGCTACCGCTACAGGCAGGACCGGGACCGCTTGCTGGTGTGCTGGGCCTTCTCGGGACGCTCATCGTCTTGGTCATCGCCTTCCTCGTCGGTCGGTGGGTCTACCGGGACGCGCAGGGCAGGGGTATGAACGCGATGCTGTGGGGCCTCGGTACCGGCATCGCGATATTCGTCGGCCTTATTCCGGGAATCGTCGTCTTCGCCATCTACTACGTCCTGCGAGACTGATATTTTATAAGGAGGGACGCAGAATCCGGTAACGATGCTTGCCCTCCAGCTCGGTATTCCCGGTGGTCCAGAACTGCTGTTACTCGGCCTGCTGTTCCTCATCCTGCCGTTCGTGTTCGCGTACTACGTCTACACGGACGCGGAGGAACGCGGCGAGGAAAACGCCGCCCTGTGGGCAGTCGTGGCCGGCGTGGTGAGTTTCATCGCCTCGCCGTTCGCGGGACTGCTGGTCGTAATCGTCTACATCTGGCAGCGTGACGAAAAGGAAACCGGGGTGTAACCATGTTCCCGCTTCAACTCGGCGTGCCGGGCGGCCCGGAGTTGCTCGTCATCCTGCTCATCGTCCTGATTCCGATAGCCATCGGCTACGCCATGTACCAGTACGCGGCTTCACGCGGTGACGAGAACGCAGCGCTGTGGGCAGTCGTCGCTGCCGTCGCGAGTCTGGTCGCGACGCCCATCGCCTCACTCGTCGTCTTCGTCGTCTACATCTGGCAGCGCGATTAGGTCAGGTCGGAAAAGCCCATTCCCATTTCCTTGAGGAACTGGCCGAACAGTCCGAAAATGACGAGCACGGCCCCCGAGCCGATGGCGAGCGCGCCGAGGCCCTCACGGAGACTCTTCCGGCCGAATACGACGACGCCGACGGCGACCAACAGGAGGCCGACGGTTCCGGTATCTCCGACCGACTTCCGTACGAGTTCGATGTCCATACCTTGGGGTTTCCCGACCGTATTCTAAAAAGGCGCGGTCGGCAGTTGCTACGCGAAGGGAAACAGGCACCCAAAAAGCATCCGCGAGCGCCCGGAGGGCGCGAGTGGTTCTCCGCGCGACCGGAGGGAGCGCGGGACCAAGGGCCGACCGTAGGGAGGCCCGCAGTGTCTTTTTCATCGAAGTTTTTGCCGGCGAGCCGAAGGCTCGCCGTGCAAAAAGTTCGCTAGAATTCGTCGCAGACCGGAATCCCGATGGTGTCGAAATCGCCCATCGAGGCGATGGTCTCGGGGACCTCATCGAGCGAGACGGTCTTCGAGACGATTTTGCCGGGGCTGATTTTGCCCTGCTCCATCATCGAGAAGATTTCCTCGTACTCGTGGGGCGGCATGCCGAAGGAGCCGATGAACTCCCGTTCGTCCATGACGATGTTGTCGACGGGCAGGGAGACCTCGCCTTCCTCCTCGCTGGTGGTGAGACCGATCTGGAGGTTCTGACCGCCCTTCCCGAGAGAGTTGACGGAGTTGCGGCAGGTCTCGGCGACGCCGAGGGCGTCGACGCTGACCTCGACCCCGCGGCTGCTCGGGGTGTGACCCTTGACGGCCTGCGGGACGTCCTGAACGTCCTTGACGTTGACCGTCTCGTCGGCGCCGAGTTCCTCGGCCTTGCGGAGTTTGTCGTCGTCGAGGTCGACGGCGATGACGTTGGCGCCGAGGGCGTCGGCGATGTGGACCGCCGAGAGGCCGACGCCGCCACAGCCGTGGACGGCGACCCAGTCGCCGGCGGTGACATCGACGCGGTGGACGAGGCCGTGGAAGGCCGTTGCGAACCGACAGCCGAGGCCCGCGACCTCGACGGGGTCGACGCCGTCGGGGAGTTTGATGACGTTGTGGTCGGCGTTGCGGACGGGGAACTCCTCGGCGAAGGCGCCGGGCTGGAAGGAGACGAAGCCGAGCGGGACGACTCGTTCACAGATGTTCGCGCGGCCCTGTTTGCAGTAGCGGCAGGTGCCGTCGCTGAGGTTGAAGGGGACGCAGACGCGGTCGCCAACGCTGAAGTTCTCGACGTCCTCGCCGACTTCCTTGACCGTGCCGACGGGTTCGTGGCCGAAGATGAGGCCGGGCGTGGGCATGACGCCGACCCAGTCCCAGTCGCCCTGCCAGGCGTGCCAGTCCGAGCGGCAGACGCCGCAGGCCTCGGTTTCGACGACGATGCCGTCCGCGTCCGGTTCGGGGCGGTCGACCTCCTCGACTTCCATCATCTCGCCGGCTTCCTGGAAGACGACCGCTCGCATGCTGTCCGAATCTTGCTCCGTGTCGGCTTTGCTCATGACGCGCGTACACTACCTCGCCACCGGTTTAACCCTTGTCACCGCCTATTAATGCCCCGCGGTTGGCAGGCCCCGGGGTTATGTAGCGAATTCCCGCTGGCCGAACAACCAGATATATTTACCGGTAACCGATGCCGTTCGGACACCCGTTGTGAGTCGCGCGCGGAGTCGGGCGGGCCGCACGGCGGCGTTTCGACCCGTAATAAAGGGTTAAAGGGCTGCCTATCCAACCCTCGGGTATGAGCGACAACGAGGGGCGTAAGAACCTCCGGATGCCTGACGACGACGAGGTATTCGCTGTCGTCACGAACATGCTCGGTGCGAACCGGGTCAAAGTCCGCTGTATGGACGGGACGGAACGAACCGCCCGGATTCCGGGCCGGATGCAGAAACGCGTCTGGATTCGTGAGGACGACGTGGTCCTCGTCGAGCCGTGGGACTGGCAAGACGAGAAGGCCGACATCACCTGGCGCTACGAGAAGCAGGAGGCCGACCAACTCCGCGAGGAAGGCCACATTCAGGACAGCGTCTAGTTCTCCCGACCGGTGGGGCTTTCCGTCCCGCGCGTCTACCTATTATATAATGAGCGAGGAGTACGGCCTGCTTGAACCGGACGAGGAGGGCGCCCCCGGCGACGAGTGGGAGGAAATCGACGTCGCCGACACGGAGGCCGACCGAATCGCCCGCAAGCAGGACCGCGAGTTCCTCGAATTCCGCAAGCGCATCAAGAACACCGAGCAGTTCAAAGTCGAGGCGTCGGTCTTCGACGACGCCACGCTCGGTGCCCTGTATAAGCTCGTACAGGACGGCTACATCGACGCCTTCGGCGGCCCCATCTCGACCGGCAAGGAAGCCAACGTCTACACCGCCCTCGCACCGGACGGCGAGGTGGCGGTCAAGGTCTACCGCATCAACGCCTCCGATTTCAAGCAGATGCGGGAGTATCTGGAAGGCGACCCCCGTTTCGAGGGCATCGGCTCCGACAAGAAGAAGGTCGTCGTCGCGTGGACCAAAAAGGAGTACGCGAACCTCATGCGCGCACGCAAGGCGGGCGTTCGCGTGCCCGAACCCCTCGCCGTCGAGCGGAACGTGCTGGTGATGGAGTACCTCGGCGGCGAGACCCAGCGTGCCCAGCGGCTCAACGAGGTCCACGTCGAGAACCCCCAGACCGCCTACGAGGTCGTCCGGGAGTACACCAGGCGACTCTATGCGGCCGGGCTCATCCACGGCGACCTCTCGGAGTACAACATCGTCGTCACCGAGGGCGAACTCTGCTTTCTCGATTTGGGTCAGGCCATCACGGTCCACCACCCGAACTCCCGGGAGTACCTCGAACGGGACTGTCACAACGTCGCCGCCTTCTTCCGCCGGCAGGGACTGGAGGTCAGCGACCAGGACCTCCTCGACTACGTGACCGAGGCCGACCCGACGCCGAACGAGGACCTCGACGAACCTCAGTCGTAGGCGTGGGCCTGTAGCGTCTCCAACTCGACGGTATCCAGTACGGCCTCGTTCGTCGCTTCGAGGATGACCGGCGGGACCGTCGTCTCGGGGATGTGTCGCCGCCGGACGGCCTCAAGCGTCTCGACCCACCGTGGAACGCAGAGACACCAGCAGTCGCCGGGTTCCAGCCCCGGGAAGTCCAGTTCGGGCCGCGGCGTCACGAGGTCGTTGCCCTGCTGTTTGCTGAACTGCAGGAAGTCCTCGGTCATCATCGCACAGAGTTCGTGCCGGCCGTGGTCGGCGTCGTGACACGAGCAATGGCCGTCGCGTTCGAAGCCGGTCGTGGGGTCGGTGCTACACGGCTGGAGCGGTTCGCCGAGGACGTTCTTTTCGGGCATATCGAGGCGACGGCCGCCGGCCTCAAAAGCCCCGGCGCCTCCGGGGTGCTGAGGCCCGCCCGAGGCTTCTTTTCGGAGCGCACAGAATCCCCGAACATGAACGTCGGCATCATCTCCGATACCCACGACAACGTGCCCGCGATTCAGGATGCGATGGATATCTTCGAGGACCGCGGCGTCGAGACGGTCGTCCACTGTGGCGACTTCGTCGCACCGCCGGCCGTCCGCCATCTGGAACGGGAGGGCATCGACGTTCACGCCGTCCGCGGGAACAACGACGGCGAGCGGGAGGGGCTCGTGTCCGCATTCGAGAACCTGCAGGGCGGCGAGTTGCACGGCCGCTTTGCCGAACTCGAACTCGGCGGCCGCGAGTTCGCCGTCCTCCACGGCGAGGACAAGCCGCTCATCGAGGCGCTGGCGGATTCCGACGAGTACGACTACGTCCTCCACGGCCACTGGCACGTCCGCGAACACCGGGACGCCGACGGGACGACGGTCATCAACCCCGGTGGCCACTTCCCGACGATTCCGGAAGAACACCGGACGGTCGCCATCGTCGAGACCGACAGCGACACCGTCGAGTTCGTCGACGTCGAGGAGTCGGTATGAGCGCCGACGTGCGACCCGCCACCGACGACGACGTCGAGGCGATTCAGGACGTGGCGTGGGACGCGTGGTACGCCGCCTACGGAGGGTTTCTGTCGCCGTCGACCATCGAGAGCGGCCTCACCGAGTACTACGACGAGGAGTTGCTGGCAGCGGCAGTCGACCACGACGACATCGCCTTCTACGTCGCCGAACGCGACGGCGAGGTGGTCGGCTTCGCCAGCGCCGAACAGACGTGGGCCGACGAAGTCGAGTTACACACCATCTACGTCGACCCCGACTACTGGGGCGAGGGAATCGGACCGGAACTCTTCGAGGAAATCGAGGCGTGGGCCGACGAGCAGGGCGTCGACCGCATCGCGTGTGCCGTCTTTTCGGACAACACCGTCGGGACCCAGTTCTTCGAATCCCTCGGCTTCGAGGAGGGAACCGAGGCAAGCGGCGAGGTGGCGGGGGAACTCCACCCAGAATACGAGTTCGAGTACGAGCTATAGGTCGAACTCGTCTTCGACGTAGATGCCGACGATGCCGCCGAGCGCCGAGAGGCCGACCGTGTAGATGGCGACGAAAAATAGGAAGACGGCGAGGAGCGGGACCAATCGGACGGCGCCCGGCGCGATGAGGATGACGGCGGCGAGCATGCCGAAGAGGACGAAGGGAATCAGCGCGATGACGCCGGCAATCGTGCCGACGACGAGGCCGTCTCGCTGGTCGCCGCCTTCGAGATAACCGGCGACTGCGCCGCCGAGAATCGGCGAGAGCGGGATGAAGGAAAGGACGACCGCGACGACGCCGCCGATGACGCCGTTCAATATCGTGTTGGGCGCGCGCTCGTCGGCATCGGTGGAGGGGGTTTCGGGCGGGGTTGTATCCGGGCGTGACATGGTGCTCCAAAGGCGTGGCTGCCTCATATACGCACCGCAGCAGCGCTACGGATCATTGTAGTCTTTTACCGGGGAGCGCCGAACCGAATCGGACACTCGCCGGTAAATCGTTACAATGGTCCGTAGAAAGCGTGTGATACGGCAACGTCCGAATCGGCGAACCCTTAAAAGGAGGGACTTCCAAAGACTGGTATGAAACACGTCACGATTCCTGGCGACCGTATCGGCGCGCTCATCGGCGACGGAGGTGAGACCATGCGCGAAATCGAATCGCGCGCCGAGGTACGTCTGGATATCGACTCCGAGACGGGGTCGGTGAAGGTCGAATCCGTCGGCGACCCGATTCTCGGTCTGAAGGGCCCCGACATCGTCAAGGCCATCGGTCGCGGCTTCGCCCCCGAGGACGCGATGCGCCTGCTCGAGGACGACATGCAGATGTTCGAGATGGTCGACCTCGATGCCGCCACCCGCAACAAGAAGGACCTCCGCCGCAAGAAGGGTCGACTCATCGGTGAGGACGGCCGCACCCGCGAACTGATGGAGGAACTCAGCGGTGCCGACGTCGTCATCTACGGATCGACACTGGGCGCCATCGGCAAGCCCGAACAGGTCGACGCCGTCCGCAGCGCCACCGAGATGATCCTCGACGGCGCGCCCCACGGCGCGGTCTATTCGTTCCTCGAACGGCGGCACAACGAGATGAAAGCAAACGACATCAGTTACACCCAGCGGACCGGATAACGCGGTTCTATCGGTCCTCGCGAATCATATCGACCGCCTTTTCTGCGATCATCATCGTCGGCGCGTTCGTGTTCCCGCCCGTGAGCGTCGGCATTACCGACGCGTCGACGACCCGCAGGCCGTCGACGCCGTGGACGCGCAGTCGGTCGTCGACGACGGCCATCTCGTCGTCGCCCATCTTGCACGTCCCGACGGGGTGATAGACCGTGTGTGCGGTCTCGCGGACGTGCGCGGCGATTTCCTCGTCCGACTGGACGTCCTCGCCGGGCCAGACTTCCTCGCCGCGGACGTCGTCGAAGGCCTCGGCCTGCATGATTTCTCGGCCCCGCTTGACGCCCTCGACCAGCACGTCGAGGTCCTTCTCGGCGTCGAGGTAGTTCGGGTCGATAACCGGGTCCTCGAAGGGGTCGGCCGACTGCAAGGAGATGCGGCCCCGACTCTCGGGGCGTAGTTGCGTGGCGCCCACGGAGAGGCCGTGGCCGTCCTCGGGGTTGTCGAAGCCGTGGTTCATGAAGTAACCCGGCGCGAAGTGGAACTGCAGGTCGGGCGCGTCGAGGTCCGGGTCAGTCCGAGCGAACCCGCCTGCTTCGGCGATGTTGGAGGTAAGGAGTCCTCGCTTGAGCAGGAAGTATTTCGCGAAGTCACGGATTCGGCCGGCGTCGTCGAGCGTCCCGGACCGGGTCGATTCGTAGGCCACGAACGAGAAGAGATGGTCCTGAAGGTTCCGGCCGACGCCGGGCAACTCGGCGGTCGGGTCGATATCGTGGTCCGCGAGGTGGTCGGGGGCGCCGATGCCCGACAACAGCAGCAACTGCGGGGAGTTGACCGCGCCAGCGGAGACGATGACCTCCTCGGTGGCCTCCGCATAGAGGTCCGTCCCGTTCTGCTGGAACGCGACGCCGGTAGCCCGGTCGCCGTCGAAGCGGACTTCGGTCGCCTGCGCGCCCGTTTCGACGGTGAGGTTTCGCCGGTCAAGCGCGGGCTTGAGATACGCGTCGGCGGCGCTGTGGCGTTTGCCGTCCTTCTGGGTGAGGTGGTACTTCCCGATGCCGGCCTGCGTTTCGCCGTTGAAATCCGTGTTGCGGTCGTAGCCGACGTCGACGGCGGCCTCGACGAATTTCTCGGAGATCGAATGCAGCGATTTGGGGTTCGAAACCGCCAGCGGGCCGTCGGTGCCGTGGTATGCCTCGTCGGCGCCGCTCGCGTTCCGCCCGAGAAGGGAGCGTTTCCCGGCGGGGCGGAACCGCTCGCTTCGCTTGAAGTAGGGAAGGACGTCCTCGTAACCCCAGCCGTCGTTGCCGAGTTCGGCCCACGTATCGTAGTCGTGGGCGTGTCCGCGGATGTATATCATCGCGTTAATCGAACTGGAGCCACCGAGCATCTTCCCGCGGGGCCAGTAGAGTTCGCGGTCGTTCAGTCCCGATTGCGGTTCGGTGTAGTACTCCCAGTCGTACTCCGTCTTGAACAGATCCGAGAAGGCGGCCGGAATCCCGATTTCGCGTTTCTCGTCCGGTTTGCCCGCTTCGAGCAACAGGACCGAGGTATCCGGCTGTTCGCTGAGCCGCCCCGCCAGCACACACCCCGCCGACCCGGCACCGACGACCACGTAATCGTAGGCCGCTGTCTTGGTTGCCATAGTATGTCACACACGTAGTGTTTATATAAGCAGTAGGGAGGCGGAAGGCACCGACGGCCCCGCGATTATCGAACCGCGAAAACATCATATATAAACCTTGTTCGTCATCTCTTCACACGCGTGTTCCGCCCCCGTACCGTGGTTTTTCGCTCCCGTTTCAGCAAACTTTATATAGAACCACAGACAATCTTTCGAGTGACTATGGCTCAGCAGATGGGTAACCAGCCCCTCATCATTCTCGGGGAGGACAGCCAACGTACCTCCGGACAGGACGCACAGTCGATGAACATCACCGCCGGCAAGGCGGTCGCCGAGTCCGTACGGACCACGCTCGGCCCGAAAGGGATGGACAAGATGCTCGTCGACTCGACGGGCAACGTCGTCGTCACGAACGACGGCGTCACCATCCTCAAAGAGATGGACATCGAGCACCCGGCGGCCAACATGATCGTCGAAGTCGCCGAGACCCAGGAAGAAGAGGTCGGCGACGGTACGACCACCTCCGTGGTCGTCGCCGGTGAGCTCCTCTCGCAGGCCGAAGACCTGCTCGAGCAGGACATCCACGCCACCATCCTCGCACAGGGGTACCGCCAGGCCGCCGCCGAGGCCAAGGACATCCTCGAGGACATCGCCATCGACGTCGATGCCGACGACACCGACATCCTCGAATCCATCGCCGCGACGGCGATGACCGGCAAAGGCGCCGAGGCCTCCAAGGACCTGCTGGCCGAACTCGTCGTCGACGCCGTCAGCGCGGTCGCTGACGAGGACGAAGTCGACACGGACAACATCAAAGTCGAGAAGGTCGTCGGCGGCGCCGTCGACGAATCCGAACTCGTCGAGGGCGTCATCGTGGGCAAGGAGCGCGTCCACGACAACATGCCCTACTTCGCCGAGGACGCCGACATCGCGCTGCTCGACAGCGCCATCGAGGTCAAGGAGACCGAAATCGACGCCGAGGTCAACGTCACCGACCCCGACCAGCTCGAGCAGTTCCTCGAACAGGAAGAACAGCAGCTCCGCGAGATGGTCGACCAGCTTAAGGAAGTCGGCGCCGACGTCGTCTTCTGCCAGAAGGGCATCGACGACATGGCCCAGCACTACCTCGCACAGGAGGGCATCATCGCCGTCCGCCGTGCGAAGAAGTCCGACATGAAGGCCCTCTCGCGTGCGACCGGCGCGCGCATCGTCTCCAACCTCGACGACATCACCGCCGACGACCTCGGCTTCGCCGGCTCCGTCGCCCAGAAAGACATCGCTGGCGACGAGAAGATCTTCGTCGAGGACGTCGACGAGGCCCGCTCGGTCACGCTCATCCTCCGCGGTGGCACCGAGCACGTCGTCGACGAGGTCGAACGCGCCATCGAGGACTCGCTGGGCGTCGTTCGCACCACCCTCGAGGAGGGCAAGGTCCTCCCCGGCGGTGGCGCCCCCGAGACGGCCCTCGCGCTGGGGCTGCGTGACTACGCCGACTCCGTCGGCGGCCGCGAGCAGCTGGCCGTCGAGGCCTTCGCCGACGCAGTCGACGTCATCCCGCGCACCCTCGCCGAGAACGCCGGTCTCGACCCCATCGACTCGCTCGTGGACCTCCGCAGCCAGCACGCCGACGGCGAATCCGGCGCTGGTCTCGACGCCTACACCGGCGACGTCATCGACATGGAGAACGAGGGCGTCGTCGAGCCCCTCCGTGTCAAGACCCAGGCTATCGAGTCCGCGACCGAAGCAGCCGTCATGATCCTCCGCATCGACGACGTCATCGCTGCCGGCGACCTCAAGGGCGGCGGCACCGACGACGACGATGACGAGGAGATGCCCGGCGGCCCCGGCGGCGGCATGGGCGGTATGGGCGGCGGCATGGGCGGTATGGGCGGCGGCATGGGCGGCATGATGTAGAACGTTTTTGCACCTCACTCGCGGCCCTTCGGGCCGCTCGTTCGGGCAAAAACGTTCATCAAAAAGACACGGCGGGCCTCCCTACGGTCGGCCCTTGGTCCCGCGCTCACTCCGTTCGCGCGGGGAACCGCTCGCGCCCCTCGGGCGCTCGCGGATGCCTCCTCCGCTGTCAGCCCACCCGCACCGCCTTCCGAACGCTTCTCTTATTTATTCACCGCGTAGCGATAGCCTCGCTCGGAGCCGATTCTTTATATACGAAACCGACGGACGTACACCCGAGTGACGGGACGTTCGAGCGGTCGACGGCGAGGCAGTCTGCGTGACGACCACCACCTCTCCGAGCGAGCGCGAACGTATGGGGAAGCCGTGGTCCGGAGCGACGGCTGGCCGCTGTCGGCGCTCGACTGCTCCGATATCGCGTGGGCGACCACCACACGTACCCGACGGCGAAACGGTCGCTGCGCCTACGAACCCGACGGCGGGTGTGTCATCACCATCGGCGAACACGTCTACGAGCGGGGCGGCTTCGCGGCCTGCGAGGAAATCATCCGCCACGAACTCGTCCACGCGTGGCAACACCAGCACCGCGGTGAACGGGTAGTGATTTCCGACGACGTCGCAAGCATCATCGACGGAGACACGACAGCCGAAACCGTCCGTATCGAACCGGGCCACGGCCCCTCGTTTCAGACGTGGGTCGAGCCGCTGGACCTCTCTGGGCGGTGTTCGACGCCCTACGAGCGAGAGCGTGCCGACTACAACTACGTCGTCGAATGTCCCGACTGCGGCGAGTGGTGGGGGAAGTTCCGCCTCTGCAAAACCGTTCGACAGGCCGCTCACGGCCGGGTCGGCACGACGGGCTATCGCTACTGTACGGACTGCGAGACGCTTCTGTATCTCCGTTCGGGCGACCGGTATCTCGACCACGGACCGCACGACGACGAGGCGATTCGTGCTTTCACTGAGGAGGAGATAGAGACCGTTCCGACGACACCCGTTAGGCTGCTAGAGCCAGCCAGTCGGTAAACCGAGTGCATACGACGCGCCGAGAAAACATCTGGAGCATCCGCGAGCGCCGGTGGCGCTCGCTCGCGTGCAAAAAGTTTCTACCACGGCTCGTCTTTCAGCCCGAACGCGTAGGCGAGCATGTTCGTGCCGACGTGTAGGACGGGCGTGAGCACGAGGATGGCGACGATAACTGGGAGGGTGAAGGTAGCGCGGAACCAGCCGGTCGCGACGATGAACGTCAAGAGGAGCGAGACGACGACGAAATCGAGTTGGTCGACGCCCGGGAAGACGGCGCCTCGTTCGCGGCCGGTGCGGCGCTTGAGGAACGAGGCGAGGATGTCGCCGAGCATCGCACCGAAGGCCAGTGCGACGGCCGCATGGAGGGGGAATTCGGGGACGCCGACGCCACTGAGGCTGGCGAATCCATCATGGAGTTGATTGAGCAGGAGGGCGACGACGACGCCGGCCGCGGTACCGAAGGCGGTGCCGCGCCAGGTCTTGCCGTCCCCGAGGATGCGTTTGCCGTCATCGAGCGTTCGACCGCCGTCGATGGGGCGGCCCCCACCCGCGAGGACGGCCACGTTGTTCGGGATGTAGGCGGGCAACATGGCCCAGAAGGCGATGACGACCGTCTCGACTACCATATCCCGTCTGCACCCGGCGGGAGTATAAGAACGGCGGAACGCGGTCCGAGGGGTACGCTCTTGGGGCCGCCGGCAGTAGTTGGACGCATGATACCGCCAATCGCCCGGCGGTTCGTTGCCGGCGAATCGGCCGCGAGCGCGATGGACCACGCGCGGGGGCTCAACGACGACGGCATCGGCGCGATACTCAACCTCCTCGGGGAGCATTACGACGAACGGCGGCCCGCCGACGAGGATACCCGAACCTACTGCGACCTCCTCGATGAGATTGGCGAGACGAGCCTCGATGCCTGCATCTCGGTCAAGCCTTCCCAGTTGGGTCTCGACGTCGGTGAGGGCGTCTTCCGGGAGAACCTCGAACGAATCGTCGAAGCCGCGGCGGCCAACGAGGCGTTCGTCTGGATGGATATGGAGGACCACACGACCACCGAGGCGACGCTGGACGCCTTCGAGGCACAGGTCGAAACGTACCCCAAGATGGGCCTGTGTCTGCAGGCGAACCTCAAGCGGACCCCGAGCGACATCGAGCGACTGGCTGACCGTCCCGGGCGGATGCGGCTGGTCAAGGGTGCCTACGACGAGCCGCCCGAAGTTTCGTACACCGACAAGGCCCGGGTCAACGAGGCCTACCGTGAGAACCTCGAATTCGCATTTCAGGAGTTCGACGCCGGCGTCGCCGTCGGCAGCCACGACCCCGAAATGATCGACTACGCGAAGGACCTTCACGAGGAGTACGGCACCCCCTACGAGGTGCAGATGCTGATGGGCGTCCGCGAGGAAGCCCAGCGGGACCTCGCCGCCGACGGCGTCACCGTCTACCAGTACGCGCCCTACGGCGATAGATGGCTCTCGTATTTCTACCGGCGCGTCATGGAGCGCAAGGAAAACGCGCTGTTCGCCCTCAGAGCCGTCCTGGGGCGTTAATCCTGGTCTCGGTCGTCACGGTCGTCCTCGGAGGCCGACATCTCCTCGGTCACGTCGATGTGGATGCCGTGGTCGCGGCTCTCACCGAACCCGGCGCTGAGGATTCGTGTGAGTGCGTCCTCGACGTTCTCGTCGACCTCGGTGTAGCGGTCGGGTTCGACTTCGACCACGTAGCCGGTGGTGATGTTGGGTGCGGTCGGCAAAAAGAGTACATCTCGTCCGTCTTCGGTCTGTTTTCCGGTTTTGAACGCGGTCATACGCATGCCGTCCCACGTTTCCAGTTTCACGGGCGTCTGCAGGTCCTCGGGACCCGAAACCGCGGTTTCGACTGCCATCTTCGAGGCGTTGTAGACGATTCGAAGCCCGGGCAGTCGATTCATCATGCCGTCGAGGGCGCCTTCGAGGAAGTCCCCAACTGCGGTCCGCATCAGATAGCCGACAGAGAGGACGAGCAGGCCGAAAAGCACCAGCGTAATCGCGACCCGGGCCTCCACGGGCTGGCCCTCAAGGGTGGATTCCAGAAACGGGAGATTGGCGATAGCCTGATAGATGAACGCGACCACGTACGCCGTCACCAGAATCGGGACGAGAACGATGAGCCCGCTCGCAATATCACGTTTCCAGGAGGACGACAGCATTCGTTCATAGATTTACCTGCCGCGTATTCAGCGCTTCGACCGAGCGACGTCCAAAAGACGGGGATCGGACATGCTACGATGATGCCGCCTACTGAGGCGGAGGTGGGCAAGCCCACGGAAGAAATCAGGGTGCGCTGCCACGTTCTGCGAGCATCGACGCTGCTCGTTCCGCCCACCCGCCCCGGTGGAAGCTCACGACGACGACCACAGCCATCCAGACGTAGGCCAGACCGATGCCGAAATACGCGCCGATGACGCCGTAGTCGAGTACGACGCCGACGAGATAGGTAAAGCCGAGCATAAATATCGCAAGCCCCGACGTTCGGGCGACGAACGGGATTCGCGTTTCGCTCGCCCCGGCGAAGGCACCCTGTAGGATGGCGAAGGTAACGAGGAAGACAGCGGTGAGTCCGTAGACCCGCGCGAACCCGGTCGCGTAGGTAATCGTCGCCACGTCGTCGGTGAACACCGATACGAAGGGTTCGGCAACGAGCGCCAGTATCGCACCGAAACCACCGACGAGCAGGGCCCCGAGTCCGGCCGTCGCCCATCCCTGAAACCGTGCGAGTTCGGCGTCGCCGTCGCCGAGCGCCTGCCCGACGAGGACGCTCGCACCGACGTGGAATCCGCGGGATATCGGTCCCGTCAACTGCTGATAGAGTCGGCGGCCGATGTGGAACGCCGCGTTGATTTCGGTCCCGAAGCCGAGCAGGATGGCGTTCAACGGGAACTCAACGAGCGTCGAGATGAGCCCCTCACCGACGGACGGCGCGCTCACCTGTAGCAGTTGTTTGGTGATGACGAGGTCCTGCGGTCGCGCCAGGTTGGCATCGGCCCACCCCGTCGCGAGCGCCACGAGCAGCATGACGGCGGTGAAGACGTTGGCGGCGGCCGTCGCCAGACCGACGCCGACGACCGAAAGCCGTGGCGCGCCGAGCAGACCGAGGCCGAGCGTCACCGAACCCGCGATGTTGAGGACGTTGGCGACTATATTGACGTACATCGGCGTTCGCGTATCCCCGGTTCCCTGCAGCGACCGGGCCGCGATGAGGCCGACGTGGCGGGCCGGCGCGGTCGCCAGCACGATGGCGAGATACGTTCCGCCGAGCGAGGCGACATCGTCCGGGGCACCGAGCAGCGCGATGGCTTGCTCGCCGAAGAGGATACCGCCAACTGCGAACGGAACGCCGATGACCGCTCCGACGACCAGTGCCTGTGAAATCGCCTCGTCACGATTGGCGATGGCACCGCTGCCGGTGTCCTGTGAGGACAGCGCGATGGCGCCGCTACCCATCCCGAGGCCGACCCATAGCGGAAACCGCGCATAGAGATCGGCCAGCCCGATGGCGGCGACAGCGATGGGCGAAAACAGCGCCGTCACGAGGATGTCGACGGTCCGCATCAGCGTCCGGGTGGTCTGTTCGACCATCACCGGCCACGACAGCGAGAGGACCTGACGCCACACCGACAGCAGTCGCTCGCGCACGGCGGGGGCTTCGCTCGCCGCCGATTTTACACTTCTGTATCTGCTGGCCGAACGAGGGTTACATCAGCCGTACGGACCGACGTATCGAGCGATAGCGAGCAGGCGGAACGACCGCTCCGACAGTCCGTGTTCCACGCTCCGGCCCCGGCGGACTGTCGGCTGATTCTCAGCGCATAGCGCCGATGGTCGCGTTTCCGTACTTAAATCCACGCCGTCGACTGCTCACAGCGATAGCCGTGACCGCAGCGACCGCGTTTTCATCCCGCATTCCTCGCGGTACTCGCAGGCACCACATCGGGCATCGTCGTGGAGCCGAGGCGGCGGCCCATCCAGCGATTCCGCGGTTCGGAGCGCACGCCGGTACAGCGCCTTCTTCCGCGTGGTCAGCCGAACCTCGCGAACGATGCCGTGGGTGGGATACTCGATAAAACCCCGTTCTATCGGCTCTTCGCGCTCCCACGACAGCGCCTTCGCGGCCGCCGTCAGGTGGACCGACTGTGGCCCCCAGACCCCCTGTTCGGGCGGCTCCCCTGTCGATACTAGAACCGGGACCGCCGGCTCGTCGAGCAGTTTGTGCGCGATGCCGCGACAGTCCTTGCCCTCCAGCAGGACATCGCGATTCGGCGGGTCAGCGAGGTGCTCCCAGCAGTCGAGTCGAGCCTTCACGCTGCCGAGGTTGGCGCGGTACTGCGTCGGCGTGACGTCGATTGGTTCGTCTGCGAGGTCCGTTTCAGGAGCTAGCAGTTCCTCGTACCGAAAGGCGAGTTCGCGTATCCGCTCGATGCCCTCGGGTGGCGCGCCGTCGTCGTGTTTGCGCCGGTAGTAGAGCTTTCGCGGACAGTAGGCCGCAGTCGCGAGGTCGGTAAAGGTCTGCACGCGGCGTCTGGGCGCTCTTTTGTATATAAATAGGCGGCGTGAGGCGACGAGCGGGCTACTCCTTCCAGATGATGCCGTCGGTTTCGCCGGTCATGACCTCGGTTCCGGTCTCGTTCGTACAGGAGAGGGAAACCGATAGTTCGTAGCGGTCCGGTCGTTCGGTGACGTCCTCGTTGGTCCAAATGCAGGTAATCGTCTCGCCGGTGTAGACGGGCTTGTGGAACTCGTATTCCATCCGAGTCGCCAGCACTTCGAGGTCGCCCCCGATTTTCGTCGGGAGGGTCGCGGTCAGAAGCCCCTGGACGACGAGACGGCCCTCCTCGTCGGGGTCGGTGTGGATGGCCTGTGTATCGCCCGACAGTTCGCCGAATCGCTCGACGTCCTCGGCGGTAAAGGTCCGTTCGTAGGTGTGGGTATCCCCGACAGCAGGTGTGTCATCGCTCATGAAAGAGCGCTACGGTGGCAGGAAAAAAGACGTTCGCGTTGGGTTGTGTCGTCAGTTGGTTCGTTAGTCGTCAGCAGGGGCGGCGCCGGTGCCGCTCTCGGCGGAGGCAGCGATGGTCGCACCGTTGGATTCCAGCGCCTCGACGATGAGTTCGGCCACGTCGACGATTTCGATGTCGTCCTCGAAGCCGCCGGTCTTGCGACCGTCCTCGTACATCGTCATGCACATCGGGCAGGCAACGACGAACTTCTCGACGGCCTGGCCCGCTTCGGTGTCTTCGAGTGCCTCGCGGAGACGCTCCTCGCTGGGCTTGGTTTCCTCTTCGAGGTCCATCCAGAGGCCGCCGCCACCGCCGCCACAGCAGAAACTGTTGTCGCGGTTGCGGGGCATCTCGTGGAGGTCACACCCGGTCGCACGCACGAGTTCGCGCGGCGCCTCGTACTCGTCGTTGTACCGGCCGAGGTGACAGGGGTCGTGGTAGGTGACCGTGTAGTCGAGTTCGGTCCCGGAGAGGCCGAGGACGTTGGCCTCGACCAGTTCCTCGACGGTCTGGGTCCAGTGCTGGACCTCGACGTCGCCGTCGCGGTTCCAGTAGCCCTCGATGGCGAACTCCATCATCGGGTCGTCGGCGAACTCGTCGAAGTCGACCTCGGGGTACTCGTTCTTGAACGTATTGTAGGAGTGGGGGTCCGTACAGACGATTTTGTCGTAGTCGCACTCCTCGAAGGTGTCGACGAGCGTGCCGGCCTGCTCGACGAAGAGGAACTCCTCGCCGATACGCCGGATGTCGTTGCCGTCGTAGACCTCGTCCTCGTAGAGGATGCCGACCTCGACGTCGGCGTGTTCGAAAATCTTCGCCAGCGAACGGGCGACCTTCTTGTTCCGTTCGTCGTAACTCGGGTAGTCGCCGACGTACCAGAGGTATTCGACCGATTCCTCGCGGGCGTCCGTGACCTCGAACTCCAGTTCCTCGGTCCAGTTGCCGCGGTCCGAGGGGGAGTCACCGAAGGTGTTGCCCTTCTGCATGACGTTCTGGAAGGTGTCCTGGATTTCGGGGCGGATGTCACCCTGGTCGGCCATCTGGCGATTGAGTCGGGTGAAGCTCTTGAGGTGCTCGATTTCGACGGGACAGGCGTCCATACAGGCCATACAGGCCATGCAGGATTCCATCGTCTCGGTGTCGATGACGCCGCTGCCGTCGGCGACGATTTCCTTGGTGTCGCCGCCGGCATCGATCTCTTCGCGGTACTCCTTGAGGTCGAGAATCACGTCACGCGGGTCCAGCGGCCGGCCGGAGGCGTTGGCGGGACACACGGAGGAACAGCGACCACACTTCGTACAGGCGTCCTGGTCGAGCAGTTCCTTCCAGGTGAAGTCGTCGATGGATTCGGCGTTCGTGGCGTCGAGGTCCGAGGGGACGCCGGGCAGGCGGGCGCCGGCCTTCTCGTCGCGGGTGACGACGTTGGCGAACGACGAGAACATGTGGAACGGCTTGGCGTAGGGGATGGCCGCGATGAAGACGAAGGCCAACAGCGCGTGGGACCACCAGGCCAGCGGGTAGACGGCCGCGGCACCGGAGGCATCAAGGCCGATAGCAGCGAGGGCGCCAGCGACGGCCATGCCGACGAAGCTCACCGATTCGGGGCCCTGCCCGATGATGCGGATGCCTTCGAGCAGGAAGCCGCCGATGCCGAGGAAGAACAGCGACCACACGAGGAAGGCGTCCTCCCAGTTGGTGTGTTTGCCCCACAGGCGGTCGTTGCGGGCGACGTAGCGGCGCCAGATGGCGACGCCGAGACCGACCACGAACAGGAGGCCGAGAGCGTCGGTCACCAGCTGATAGGAGAGATAGAAGTCACCGACCCAGAAGGACTCGCCAGTAGCGACGCGGTAGACGTCGACATCGATGGTGAGGATGGCGGTCGCGATAAACAGGGTCAGAAAGCCCCACAGGATGAAGGCGTGCATCAGCCCGCCCACCAGATCGCGGTTGAACTGTTTCTCGTTCGATGCGACGATTTTCGCCGCGCTGATGACCCGGTTCGGCAGGTCATCGAGGCGGTCGAACCAGTCGTCTTCACCCTCGGCATAGCGCGCGAAGCGCCCATAGATGCCGATGGCGGCGACCAGAACGGTCAGCGCGGCGAGGAAGTAGAACACGACCTTCTGAACGGGGCCGATCTGCCAGTAGACCTCGCGGGCAACGCTTTCTCCCGCCTGAATCGGAAGCGCCGGTAGCATACGGAGAAATCCGTGGTGCTATCCGCTTAAGCTTTGTTACACAGTCCCGCGAGAGCGCCGCCGTCCGGCAAATATTGGGGTTTGAGAGGCCGGGACTGTGAATAGCCGGCTAGTTTATATTGCCGGGGATAGGCGGTGGTCCGCGACGGTCCACCAGTGGGGCGAATCCGACGGTTCAGATGAACTCACGAACCTCGGAGTACCACATATCGTGGTGGTCCAAGGCGTCGATGTTGCGAGCGATTTTCGCCGCGATAACGTGCCAACAGAGGTCCGTCGGGTCCTCGGGGTCGAGGTTGTAGCGGGAGTCCTCGCACTCGCAGGTGTCGTCCTCGACGACGTGTTCCTCGGAGTGGCCGACGACGACGGTGAAATCCCGGTATTCCTTGACTCGCTTTTCGCCGACGGCTTCGATGGCCTTCACGCCGCGGTCGCCGTGGGTGGCGATGATGCGGTCGACGGCGTCGCTACTCAACTCGCCGTCGGCTTCCAGTATCGCCTCCCACTCATCGACCGCTGTCACTATCGGAGACGTGTGTGCCCGGGAGGAAAACAGGTTCGGTCGGCCGAGGAACCCGTTGCTTTTCTTGCCGGACCGACCAACCACAGACATGGAAGTCCGCGAGGGGGACGTCAGAATCGAGGTGCCCGAGGAACGCCACGGCGCCAGCGAAGGCTCCGGGTCAGGCGTTTTTTATAACCCCGTTCAGGAATTGAATCGCGACATCACGGCGGGCGTCCTCCGTGCGGTCGCCGACGATTGTGAGACGTATCTCGATGCCATGACTGCAAGCGGCGTGCGAGCAGTTCGGGCCGCCGAGGCCGGCTACGAGGCGACTGGGTGTGACGTCGACCCCGACGCGGTCGAATTGGCACGCCGGAACTTCGAGTTGAACGACCTCGACGGCGACGTCGTCCATCGGAACGTCAACGCGCACATGCACGAGACGGATTACGACGTCATCGACCTGGACCCCTTCGGGACGCCGATTCCCTTCGCTGACGCGGCGTTTCAGAGCGGCCGCGAGTACGTCTGTGTCACCGCAACCGATACCGCCCCGCTCTGTGGCGCCCACTTCGAAAGCGGCGTCCGGAGTTACGGTGCCGTCCCCCGGAACACCGAGTTCCACAGCGAGATGGGCCTGCGCGTGCTGCTGTCGGCGCTCGTCCGGACCGCCGCCCGCTACGACGTGGCTGCCCGGCCCGTCTTGAGCCACGCGACAAGCCACTACGTGCGCACGTATCTGGAACTCGAATCAGGCGCGAAAGCCGCCAACCGACTCATCGAGCAGTTGGGCTACCTCGACCACTGCCAGCAGTGTCTCTGGCGCGAGAGCGAGCAGACGCTCATCGCCGACCCGACTCACGAATGTCCGAACTGTGGGCAGTCGACGTGGACGGCCGGCCAGATATGGCTCGGCCCCGCCCACGACGCCGAGTTCGTCGAACGGGTGTCCGAAGCGATTCCGCCAACCTTCGGCACTGCCGAGAAATCGAAGGATCTGCTGGCGACGATTGCCGACGAACTCCACGAACCGACCCACTACGACCAGCACAAACTCTACAAGCGGTGGGGCGAACCCAACCCCGCGATGGACGACTTTCTGGAGGACCTGCGAGCGGCCGGCCACGAAACCTCCCGGACGCACTTCGGCGGAACGACGTTCAAGACGGACGCCGACGTGACCGAGATTCGCGACGCGGTCGAGTAACGGCGACATACCCTCCGATAGCGCTCATCTAACTATGGACCGCCCACGAGAACACCCGCCGTGTCGTTCCGTAAAAGGCTCCGAAACACCGCCTACGCGGAAACGCTTTTCGAGACGGTGGCGGTCGCTCGGCGCGCACAAATTTCCCTCCTGGCTGCCAGCCTCGCGTACTTCGGCTTCCTGTCGCTGTTTCCCTTCGCGTTGCTCGTCGTCATCGTCCTGACGACTCTCGGGGGCGAATACGTCGGCGACGTTGCCGCCGACGTGCTGGCCGACGTCCTCGGCGAGCAAATCAGTCGCCAGTTCGACGACGAGGGATTCATCATGAGCGCCGGCCTGCCCAGCACCCTCGGCAGTCTGGCGGTGCTCCTCTGGGGTGCGATGCGTCTCTACTGGAGTTCCGACCAGGCGTTCGCTGCCATCTACGGCGAACACGGCGATACCACCCTGATATCGACGCTCCGGAACGCGACCCTGGTCTTCCTGACGAACCTGGTCGCGATAGTGCTGTTGGGCGGTATCGGCATCTGGTTCGGCCTCGCCGGCCGGGTCGCCGCGCTGGCCGCCTCGATTCTCCTCTTTCTCGCGCTCATCGTCGTCTTCCTGCCCATCTTCTACATCTTCCCACACGTCGACGTGACCGTCCGCGAGGTGCTCCCGGGCACCGTCCTCACGGCGGGGGTCTGGTCCGTCGCGAGTTCCGGCTTTCGAGTCTACGCGGGGACCGCGAGCACGGTGGCCTACGGGACCGCGGGTGCCATCGTCCTGTTGCTCTCGTGGCTCTACGTCGTCGGTCTCGCCACGCTCGTCGGAGCAGCGCTGAACGCCGTCCTCGGCGGCCACATCGACCCCGACGACGAATGGGTTCCCACCGATTATATGTAGTGTACGGGTACAACCGATGAACGTGAAAGGGCATCTCGACAGGGCTGTGACGGTGACACGGGGCGTCGTCAACGGCGCCCAGTCCGACCGGATTACCTTCATCGCCGCCAGTCTCGCCTACTATGCGTTCATCTCGCTTCTGCCGCTCGTTTTGCTGGCGCTGGTGGCGGCGTCGATACTCGGCGACACCGAAATCGTCGACACGCTGGTGACCGCGGCCGCCGAGACGCTCGGCGAACAGGCCGGCACGCTCGTACAGGACGCCGTCACGGGGGCTGCCGGCCGCGGCGGCGCGACCGTCCTCGGTGTCGTCGTTCTGCTGTGGTCCGGCCTCAAGCTATTCCGCGGCCTCGATATCGCCTTCTCGGAAGTCTACGGTACCCCGGGGCCGGAATCGCTGCTCGACCAGGTCCGCAACGGCGCCGTCGCCCTCGGCGCCGTCGCGCTGGGCGTGGCCGGCACCATCGCCGTCGGTGCCGCCATCGCCTTCCTCGGCGTGAGCGCCATCGCGCAGGGACTCGACGTCATCGGCCTGCTCGGTACGCTCGCGCTCATCGTCGGCCTCACGGTTGCCTTCGTTCCGCTCTACTACGTCCTGCCCGGCACCGACGTCGACCTCCGGGAGGCGCTGCCGGGCGCCGTCTTCGCCGCCGTTGGCTGGGCCGTCCTCCAGACCGGCTTTCGTATCTACGCCGCCAACGCCGGCAGTTACGAGGCCTACGGCGTGCTCGGGGGCGTCCTCCTGCTCGTTACCTTCCTCTATTTCGGCGCGCTCGTATTGCTGCTTGGGGTCGTCCTCAACGCCGTGCTGGCGGGGCGTGCCGACGAGGAAACCGGCCTCGCCGAACCCGACGAAGAACCCGAACCGAAACCGACCGCGATACTCGACGGAATCATGACACGGGACCGCATCGACGACGACGCATCGGACGAGGAGTTGCGCGATGAACTCGAAACGCTCTACGACGAACTCGACCGCTTCGAGGAGCGCATCGACGACCGAACGGTTCACCGCGAGGAGGTCGAAGCCGACCTGAAACGCTACGTGCGCCAGCAGGTCCGCCGCGGGAAGGCCCGCGGCTGGGGGCCGTATCTCGTCTTGCTGTACGGCACCGCGATGACCCTCGGCGCCTTCGCGTACCTCTCCAGCGGCTGGGCCGTCCTCGCGATGCTCGTCATCTGGCTGTCGACGCTCGGCCTCTATGCCCTGATGCTCATCGTCGGCGGAACCGCAAGCGCCGCTCGCCTGCCATTTAGCCTGAAAGAGCGCTTCGAAGACCGATGAACGACCGCGGCATCGGCGAATCCGAAATCATCGCCGCCCTCCCGGAGTTCGTCCTCGTCCTCGCGGCCCTCGTCACGCAACTCGGCGACGTGTGGTTCCTCTTCGGCATCGTCGGCCTGCTGTACTGGTTCGGTGAGACGCTTCCGGGGCCGGTGGCCTTCGACCGGCGCCGAGCGGCCTTCGCTCTGGCGCTCACCATGGGCTACCGTGCGACCGCGACGACGCTGAAGGAGTGGCTGGCGTATCCCCGCCCGCCGGGCGCGGACGTTCCGCCGGCCACCGACCTCGTGCCGGCCGCCATCGAACCGCTGTATGCCGCCGCTTCGACCGGTTCAGGGTTCGGCTTCCCGAGCGGCCACGCGGTCGGTGCGACGGTCGTCTTCGGTGGTATCGCCCTACTGGTCGGTACCCGGCGCGCCTACGCCACCGCCGCTGCTTTGACGGCCATCGTTGCCCTCTCGCGTGTGGTCCTCGGCGTTCACTACTTCGTCGACGTGGTCGCCGGAACCGCCGTCGGCCTCCTCTTCCTCGCGGCCGCCTACCGCGGTTGTGGCGAGGGTTCCAAGCCCGGCCGCGTGTTCTCCATCGCGCTCGCTATCGCCCTCCTCGGCCCGGTTTTGGGCAGTTTCTCCTTCGATTCGATGGCCGTCCTCGGACTCACGCTGGGGGCGCGTATCATGTGGGGCGCCCTCGGTGATGCGGTCCTCCACGAGGAGACGACCCGCGTGGGCGGCGTCGCTTCTGCCGTCTTCGGCGGTATCCTCGCCGCACCGGGCGGTGTCGCCTACGCTATCGACGCCGAACCGTACGTCGCCTTCCTGACGATGGCGGTCGGCCTCGGTGGCGTCATCGCGGCGCCAGTCGTCGGTGAAGCCGTCGCTCGACGTCTGTGAGAAAGGCCCGCGAAACCGACCACGGAGGCGCGGGCAGATGTTTTAGAAAGCATCCGCGCGAGCGAAGCGAGCGCGGTTCCCGGCGCCGAACGCAGTGAGGCGCCGTAGCGAGAGCCTCCAGCCGCGGCCTGCGGGCCGCGTTAGTCGGCTCTCGCGCATATTTTCACCACGTTTTTGCCGAGTGGGTCGCGGCTACGCCGCGACCCGCGTTCTCGTGCAAAAAGTGGGCCTAGAACGTCTCGAGGTACCGGTCGAGTTCCCACTGGGAGACGTCGACGAGGTACTCCTCGAATTCCTGGGTTTTGGCTTCGACGAACTTCTCGCCGATGTGTTCGCCGAGGGCGTCGAGGATGACTTCGTCGTTCTCGAGTTCTTCGACGGCTTCGCCGAGGTTGCTCGGGAGCGTCTCGATGCCATACTCCTCGCGTTTCTGCTCGTCGAACTCGTAGATGTTCTCGCGGACGGGGTCGGGACACTCGAGGCCCTTCTCGATGCCGTCGAGACCGGCGTGGATGAGCGCGGCGAAGGCGAGGTAGGGGTTACACGACGGGTCGGGGAAGCGGGCCTCGATACGGGAGGCGGCCGGGACGCGGGCGGCCGGTTTCCGGATGAGGGCCGAGCGGTTGCGGTCCGACCATGCGACGTAGACCGGCGCCTCGTAACCGGGGACGAGGCGCTTGTAGGAGTTGACCGTCGGGTCGGTGACCGCCGTGATGGCGGGCGCGTGTTCGAGGATGCCAGCGGTGAACTGCTTGGCCGTCTCGCTGAGGTTGAACTCGTCGTCCGCGTCGTGGAAGGCGTTCTCGCCGTCCTCGGTGAAAAGCGAGAGGTGGGTGTGCATCCCCGAGCCGTTGATCTTCGGGATGGGCTTCGGCATGAACGTCGCGTGGAGGTCGTGCTGGGCGGCGATAGCACGGACGACGGTCCGGAAGGTGCCGACGTTGTCGGCGGTGGTCAGGGCGTCGTCGTACTCGAAGTTAATCTCGTGCTGGCCGCGGGCGACCTCGTGGTGGCTGGCCTCGATTTCGAAGCCCATGTCCTCCAGTCCGTAGATGATGTCGCGGCGGACGTCGCTCGCGAGGTCCTTCGGCGCGAGGTCGAAGTAGCCGCCGGCGTCGTTGGTCTTGGTCGTCGCGCGGCCGTCCTCGTCTTCCTCGAAGAGGAAGAACTCGGGTTCGGGCGCGGCGTTGACCTTGTAGCCCATGTCGTGGGCACGCTGCAGGGCGTTCTTCAGGACGCGGCGCGGGTCGCCCTCGAAGGGTTCGCCCGTGGAGGTGTTGTAGACGTCACAGATCATCCGCGCGGAAGCGCCTTCTTCGCGGTCACGCCACGGGAGGATGGCGAACGTCGTCGGGTCGGGCATGAGCCGCATGTCGGATTCCTGGATGCGGACGAAGCCCTCGATAGAGGAACCGTCGAAGTAGATGCCCTCGGTGAAGGCTTTCTCCGCCTGTTCGGCCGGCACGGAGACGTTCTTCACCGTGCCGAGGATGTCGGTGAACTGCAGGCGAAGGAAGTCGACGTTCTCTTCCTCGATCTCGTCGAGGACGTTCTGTTCTTCCGGGGAAAGGCCACCGTCAGTGGCTACGTTTTCGTTCGTCATCTTTCTCGTCACCTGTTTCGTTGAGAGCCATTACTAAAGCCTTGCTCCTTTGCGCAAACCTTCCCTCTATTGCTGTGAAAATGAATATTCGTAAAGTTCTAAACCCCAGGGGTAGTATTGGGGTGTAATGACGTACGAAAATCTCGACCGCAAGTTGGTAAACGCGCTATTGGCTGACGGCCGCGCCTCGCTGCGCTCGCTCGGAGAGGACCTCGACGTCTCGGTGACGACCGTCTCGAACCACATCTCCGACCTCGAAGACCAGGGCATCATTCAGGGGTACAGCCCCGAAATCGACTACGGTGAACTGGGCTACGACGTGACCGCGGTCATCCAGATGAAAGTCGAGGGGAGCGCCCTCCCCGAAATTACCGACCGTCTCTCGGACCACAAACACATGGTCTCGGTCTACGAGGTCACCGGCGACCACGACATCATCGCCATCGGCAAATTCACCGACACCGACCACATGAACGAGCAAATCAAGGAACTGCTCATCGACCCCGACATCAAGGAGTCCAACACCTCGGTCGTCCTCAATACGGTCACCGAACACGAACAGTTCGACCTCGACTTCTGAACGCGGACCGAACGCCCGCCCGACCGTTTCCCACGGCGTCACGCGGGCGCTTGCGAACACGAATTATTCCAGGCAGTAGTCGACGAAGTTCCGCAGAATGCGGAGCCCCGTCTCCCCGGATTTTTCGGGGTGGAACTGCGTGCCGAAGACGTTGCCCGCCTCGTTGGCGACGATTGCGGGGAACTCCACGCTGTAGTCCGTGCTGACGACGACGGCATCGTCGTCGTCGGGGTCGGCGTAGTAGGAGTGGACGAAGTAGGCGTACTCGCCGTCGATGCCCTCCGCGAGCGGGTGTTCGCGCTGGACGTTCAGTTCGTTCCAGCCCATGTGCGGGACCTTCTGGCCCTCGGCGAAGCGGACGTTGGTACCCGGAATCAAATCGAGGCCCTCGACGTCGCCCTGGCCGACGCGTTCGGCCTCCTCGCTGGACGTGAGCAGCATCTGCATGCCGAGACAGATGCCGAAAAGCGGCTTGCCCTCTGCTGCGGCGTCGGCCAACGCGTCACGGAACGGCCCGGCGTTTTCCATCCCCTCGCTGAAGGCGCCGACCCCGGGCAGGACGATGCCGTCCGCCGAATCGAAATCCGCCGGGTCGTCGGTTATCGTCGGCTCGGCGCCGGCGCGTTCCAGCCCCCGCGTCACGCTCCGAAGGTTGCCGAGCCCGTAATCGACGAGGACGACCTCGGCGGTCCGCTGGGTGATGCTCATATCCGAAGATGGGCGGCCACACGCCAAGTGGGTTTCCATCGCGACAGAACGGCGAGAACGGAAAACGGGCGGGCGTTACTTCATGAGCGATTCGGCGAACCGCTCGGGGAACCCGAGGATGAGTTCCTTGATGCTCATCGCCTCGGTGTCGGCCCGCAGTCGCGCGCGGACGCGCTGGCTGAGCAGTTCGACGGAGATGATGAGCAGGAAGATACACAGCAGCGTCGCCATGGCGTTGGTGAACTGGAAGAGGCCGACCTGCGTCTCGACGACCTGCCCGAGTCCGCCCGCGCCGTAAACGCCCAGCGACACCGCGATACGGACGTTAATCTCGAAGATGTAGAGCGTCCACGCGATGTAGGGCGTGGTCACCTGACTCAGCATGCCGAAGGTGACCGTTTGGGGGCGGTCGGCGCCGGTGGTCTTCATGGCCTCGATGGGGCCGTCCTCGATTTCCTCGAGTTCGTCGGTGAACAACCGACCGAGGTTCCCGACGGTGTCCGTCGCGATGGCGAGCACCGCGGAGACGGGCGTCAGCCCCGCCAGCGGGATGTAAATGAGAATCCACACCAGCGCCGGAATCGCGCGGATGGCCGACATCGTGCCCCGGAAGATGAAGTTGAAGGGGAACGGCGTGACGCGCTCGGAGCCGATGACGCCGAACAGCAGCGCCAGCGGGAAGCCGAGAATCGTCCCGGCAAAGCCCATCGCGAGCGTGATGCCGGCGACGCCGAACACCGAGAAGATACCCTCGTCGGCGATGAGCGCCGACACCTCGGAAGCCAACTGGACGGGGTCGGTCCACAGCAGCGAGATGTCACTGGCGAAAAGCAGGTTCCGCTGGCCGATGTAGTCGAGATACTGGCCGAAGTCGATGAAGGGTAGAAAGCCGAAGTAGGTCGTCAGCGGGAAGAAGTCCCGCAGGGATTCGAGGAAGAAGCCGGAGGTGTATTGGGTAGAAAGCGTCCCCGCCGCGCTCAGCGACTGGACGAACAGGATGCCGAGGAGCGCGAGAAGCGCAACCCCGCCGACCGCGCGTCGTTTCCGCGCCGTCCGGATTCGGTCGAGTTGCTCGCTCAGACGCCCCTCGTCGGCGGTGGCACCGGCCGCAGCGTCGTCCGTTTCGGCCATTATACGGCACCCCCTTCGCTCTGAATGCGGCTTCCGCTTGTGGTGTCGCCGCCGCCGGCGTTGTCGTCGTCGACGTCGGTTTCGGCGAGCATTCCTTCCGTGTCGATATCACCGTAAATCTCGTCGATAACGTCCATAGTCATCTCGTCGCGGTAGCCGTCGAAGACCTTCTCGCCGTCCCGGAGGCCGATGAAGCGCTGGCCGAACTTCCGGGCGAGGTTGACCTGATGGAGGCTAATCATCGTCGTGAGGCCGCGTTCGGAGGCAGCGGTGCGGAGATACCCCATCACCTGCTGGGCGCTGCCGGGGTCGAGGCTGGCGACGGGTTCGTCGGCGAGCAGGACGTCGGGTTGCTGGACGAGCGCACGGGCGATGCCGACGCGCTGTTGTTGGCCGCCGCTCATCTGGCGGGCCTTCTGTTGGGCCTCGTCAAGCAGGCCGACGGTATCCAGCGCCTCCAGCGCGCGGAGTTTCTCCTCGCGACTCTGGAGTTGTAGGAGGCTCTCGACGAATCCCGAGCGGTTCAGGGTGCCGGTCAGCGCGTTCGAGTAGGCGCTCAGTTGTCCGATGATGTTGTGCTGTTGGAAAATCATGGCCACGTCGTCGCGCGGTTCGGTCACCGGGTCCCCGCCGATGGAGACGGAGCCATCGGTGGGTTGCGTCAACCCGTTGAGACAGCGCAACAGCGTGGATTTTCCGGAGCCGGAGACGCCGAGGACGATGGTGAACTCTCCTTCGGGAATCTCGAACGAGACGTCATCGAGCGCCACGACATCGCCGTACTCCTTCGTGAGGCTATCGACCGTGATGCGACTCATAAGATGGGATAGAGTAGTTTACGTCGTTACTCGAGGTCCTCGAATTCGAGACCGAGTTCGTCGAGGATGGCGGCGATGGGCTGGAAGTCTTCGTGGCTGCCTTCGTTGACGCCGGTGAACCAGAGTTCCTCGCCCTCGTAGTCCTCGCCGTGGGAGAGGTCTTCCTCGGTGGCGCTCAGGATGGCTTCCTCGACGTCCGAGCGGACGTCGGCCTCCCAGTCGGACCGGGACATAAGCGGTGCGCGCGGCAGCGGGTCCGAAACCGCCAGCAGCTTCAGTTCGGCCTCGTCGGTCGCCGACCCGGCGCTTTCGTACTCCGCGGAGATGTCGACGAAGTCCTGAGACATCTCGTCGAACTGCTCTTGAGGGACGTGGGGGGCCGTCGAGAAGGCGCCGGTCGTCGCGGCCGCAATCGAGGGGTTCTCGATGAGCTGGTCGCGAGCGGTCGAGTGGTCGGAGTATCGCGCAGTGAAGTCGTTGGCTTCGCCGTCAGGAGCCGTGCCAACGTCGAGGCCGGCGTTTTTGAGCATGACCATCGGGGCCAGCGTGCCGCTGACCGACAGCGTCGAGCCCATGGCGATCTCTTTGCCTTCGAGTGCGGACAGCGAGTCGACGCCGTTGTCGTCGGGCGTCGTCGTGATGAGCGAGAAGTACTGTGCGGCGCCGTAGGCGACACGGATGCCGATAACGTCGGCCTGGTCCTGAGCCGCGACGGCCGCCGAGGGCGAGGTGTCGGCGACTTCGCCGCCGCCACGACGGATTTCCTGAATCGTCGCCGCGTAACTGGCCGTTTCGACGGGTTCGACCGTCGCGTCGGTCTCCGACTCGATGTGGTCGAACATCGGCTGGTACTGCTCGGAGATGTCGACGTCGGCTTCGGCCGGGTTGAGGATGAATCGAACCTCGTTGTTGCCGCCGGCGTCGCCGCGTGTGCCGTTGCCACCGTCGCCGAGGCAGCCAGCGAGACTGAAAATCCCCGCTGCACCGGTCGTTTTGAGAACCGTCCGTCGGGAAACCGAGGAGCCGTTGGACATACACGAGCCTATCACGAGCCGGAGTTAAGCGTTTCTGAATAGTTGCCGCGAACAGTACCGCTAACACGGGTGTGCGTATACCTCAGGGAGGAACCGGTCTTTCAAAAGTCCCCGAGTCGGGACTGGCCCTCTCCGTCGTCGTCTATCAGCGCGACTGCTTCGTCGAGCGCCGCTCCGAACGTCTCCCGCTGGCTCGGGTCGTACAGCGTCGCTGCGGGGTGTACACAGACCAGCACGCGGCGGGGAGCCCCCGCGATGCGGGCGTCGTAGAGTTCTCCTGCCTCCTTCGTGACCGCGACCGACCGCTCCAGCAGGTGCTCGGAGGGTACCTTGCCGAGCGTGACGACGACCTCCGGGTCGACCGCGTCGATTTCGCGTTCGAGGTACTCCCGACAGTTCGCCAGCTCGTCGGTCGTCGGGTCGCGGTTCTCCGGCGGGCGACACCGCACGCAGTTGGTGATTCGGATATCCCGGCGGGCCAGTCCTCGGTCCCGGAGTGCATCGTCGAGGACGTCGCCCGACCGGCCGACGAAGGGTTCGCCCTGTTCGTCTTCGTTCTCGCCGGGTGCCTCGCCGACGAAAAGCAGGTCCGCGTCGTCGGGGCCGACGCCGTTGACGATGCGGCTCCGGGAGGCACACAACTCCTCACACCGCGTACAGTCGATGACGGCGATGTCGTCGCTCATGGTTGGCGGTCGACCCGCCGCAAGTTAATCTCGCCGGAAGACGTCGCGGGCGGCGTCAGCACGACGGGCCGCCCGCTTTGCGACCCGAAGCGGTTCGGGGCGGCGTTCGTGGGTGTAGGCCCGAACCACCGTTTCGGTGGTTTCAGCGTCGAGGCCGACGCTCCGGACGAACAGGTCGCCACCGTCGCTGCCCGCCTCGATGCGGCGCCGCTCCGGCAGCGCCCCGTAGGCGTCGAGTCGTCGCCGCCGTTCCTCTCCCTCGAAGGCCTCGCGGATGGCGTCGCCGAGACCCTCGCTTTCCTCGAAGCTGACTGCGATAACGGGCCGGTCGATGGCCTCGGCGACGGCCTCGACGTCGACGATGTTGTACCACGCGGGGGCGATACCGGCGAGAAAACAGTACTGTACGTCGGGGCGGTCGAGACGCTGCCAGCAGTCGATGATGGCCTCGGTCGCATCGCGTCCACCGACGGTACAGGCGCCAAAAACGAAGTCGTCGACCGCCCGGTCGGCACGAACCACCGCACCCGCAAGGGTGCTTCTCGCGTGGTCGTCGTCGGTGCCCCGATACGATTCGGCGATACCGAGCGCCCGTCGCCCGGACTTCACTGGTTCTGGTGCTCCCGGTAGGTCTCCAGGAGGTCCTCGCTCGAAGCGTCGTCGTACTCGAACTCGAAGTCGCCGTCGTGGGTCGGCAACGTGGACTGCTCGCTTTCGTCGATGTCGTCGGTATCGAGTTGCTGGTTGTCCTGTTCGGATTCGTCGTAACTGCCGAAGCCCATGCTTCATCCGAACGTAATGGCTCCTCCGAGTTAAGCGCCACGCCGACCCATGGGTGATGTTCACATGGCAGGGGCCGTAGGGTGGCGCTATCACCGACGGCACGCCATCGACAGCCGCCAGCGTGATTACGATGGGGGCCCGCCCATCGGTATGAACGTCACCAACGTCACCGCGAACGCCGACGCGTTCACCTGTAACGCCTATCTCGTCGAGGGCGACCGGACCGTCCTCGTCGACCCCGGCGCGATGGAGGGCGTCGTCGACGTCATCGACGGACTCACCGACGAACTCGATGCCGTCGTGTTGACCCACCAGCACGGCGACCACGTCGCACAGCTCGACGCCGTCCTCGATGCCTTCGACGCGCCGCTGTACGCCTACGGCGAACACCCCCGCCGGACGACGGAACTCGAAGACGACGACCAGGTCTTCATCGGCGACGAGGCCTTCGACGTGGTCTACACCCCCGGACACGCCGACGACCACGTCTCCTTCGTCTCCGAGTCGACGCTGTTCAGCGGCGACGTGGTCGTCCACGACGACGGCGCCTTCGACTACGGCAGTTTCGGCCGAACCGACATGCCCGGCCAATCGCGGGAACGGCTCATCGAGAGCATCGAAGCCCTGCTGGAGCAAATGCCCGACGGCGTCGAACACATGTACGCCGGCCACGGCGACGACTTCCACGGTGACGTCCGTGACGTCGTCGAGACGGCGCTGGACCGGGCCGAAAAGCGCGAACCGAAATATCCTGACGACGAGTAACCGAGGGCGAAGCCGTCGCTACGCGGCGAGAATTCGAAGTAAAAACGGAGCGAACCTTATGCGGCGCGGCGTTCCTTCGCTTTCGGGCGAAGCTTCTTGTAGCCGCACTTGCGGCACTGGTCGGCCCGCTTGGGGTTTCGGGCGTTACAGCGCATGCAGATCATCTTCTCGAGGGTGCGGTCCTCAGCCGGGTCGAACTTAGCCATACTCGTAGCCAATCAGTGCGCGCGGATAAACCTAACCGTTCACAACCACTTTTTGCACGCTCCGGCGGTTCGGCGCGTTTGCGCGCCGAACCCGCCTCCGCGGTCATCAGATTCCGTAGGAATCTGATGGGCAATCAGACCGCGTCGCGGTCTGATGACGGCAAAAACATGGGGAAAATATGCGCGCGCTCCTCCTGTCGCGGGCCTAACGGCCCGCGGTAGTCGTCGCGCGCTACCGGACGCTCACTTCGTTCGCGTCCGGGGAAACGGCGCGCTTCGCGCGCCGTATGCTTGAAAACAGCAGGACTGCACCACCGTCCCCTATCCAAACAGAAGCGTCGACCAGACGACGACGGTCACGCTCACGACGATACAACAGACCGAAACGATTCGGACGAGCCGTTCGTGGATACGGCGGTCCGTCGCGTCGGTCGGCGGTCCCCAGTACCGATGCATGACGATGAGCCCGAACACGGGGCGGAACCACAACACCAGCCCGATGACGAACACCACCCCCGAGAGGCTCAGTTCGTACATACATTCACGAACGCCGACACGTTTCTAATACGTTCGCCCGGTTACCAGCAGCGAACCAACGTCGAATAACCGCCTTCGGCACTCGGTCGACTATTCGTCGGCTTCGAGGTACTCCTCTTGAACCGCGACGACCTCCGCCGAGTCCGAACAGTCGGCGTACCGCGCGAGCGGTTCCTCGTTCAATTCGAGGAAGGTGTGGCCCCACCGGAACTTGCCGAGGATGTCCTCGGCCTGCTCGCGATGGCCGAGGATACAGAGCGCGCCCGCGAAGGCCTCCACGGTGTTGAGTTGAAACGGCGTGCCGTAGTTGACGGGATTGGCGGCAACGAGGAAGGGGAGTGCGCGATGCGGGCCGTCGAGTTTGAACGCCTCCTTTTCGGCGGTCTCCCACGAGCAATCGAGGGCGACGAGGCGGTCTGCGGCGCTGCCGTGCCGCTCCGCATCCCCATCGGCCGGGGACAGCGCCTGTTCGGCGTAGGGGTCCAGCACGATACCCGCCGGCGTCTCGCGGGCCGTGTGATGCAACTCCGCGAGGTCGAACCGCGCGAGTTTGCGGGCCGAACACTTCTCGGGGTCGTCGTCGCCCTCGTACCGGACGTGGAGTTCCACACCGGAAACAGACGGTCGGGCGGCAAAAGTCGCTCGCCCCGCGCCCGTCCGAGTCTGCCGCTCCGACAGCGTATTTCCGTCCGGCGTTCCTACCGCCGGTATGGACGGTCCTGCGCTGACCCGGACGTATTATCGCGCGATAGACGACGGTGACTACGAGGCGCTGCGCGCGGCCCTCGCAGCCGAGTTCGTCCACCGGCGGCCCGACATGACCATCGAGGGCCGCGAGGAGTTCGTCTCCTTTATGCGCTCGGACCGCCCCGACACCGAGACCGAACACGCCCTCGATTCGGTCTATGAGGCCGAAGACGGCGCCCGGGTCGCGGTTGAGGGACGCCTGCTGCAGGCCGACGGGAACGTCTGGTTCCGCTTCGTGGATATGTTCGAGATCAGCGAGCGCGGCATCAAAGCCATCCGGACCTACACCGACGTCCACGGCGACTGAGAGGCGGTAACGCGGCCCAGCGGCCGCGTTAAAGCCGCCGGCAGAGCGTGGCGTTTACCACAAGCAACAACAGACCGACGTAATGAGTGATGCTTTCCCTCTATATCCTGCTCGGACTCTGCGGGCTCGCGGGGCTGGTGTTTCTCCTCGAACCCCTCGTCCGCGACGAGGGTGACGTCCGGCGGCTGACGGGGCGGCTGGAACGGTATCCCGACGTGGAGCTATCGGCACGCGAGAAAAACACGAACGACGACGCGGAGCCGCCGCACCGCTGTCCGCACTGTGGTAGCGAGGTAGAACGAGGATACACCTTCTGTGGGAACTGCGCCGAACCGCTCCCGGTTCCGGCCTGATTACTCGCCGTCGCCGTCCCCTTCGCCGAGCGCCGATTCGCCGACCGATTCCTGACCTTCGATGCGCTCCTGACCGCCCATGTAGGGTCGGAGCGGTTCCGGTACCGTGACCGTCCCGTCGTCGTTCTGGTAGTACTCCAGAATCGCGACCATCACGCGCGGAATCGCCAGTCCCGAGCCGTTCAGGGTGTGGATGTACTCGGCCGATTCGTGCTGTTCGGGCCGGTACTGAATCTTCGCCCGTCGGGCCTGGAAGTCCTCGAAGTTCGATACCGACGAGACTTCGAGCCACCGGCCGCCGACCTCGGGGCCGTCCTCCATGTCGTCGCCGGGTGCCCACACCTCGATATCGTACTTCTTGGCCTGCGTGAATCCCATGTCGCCAGTACACATCTCCAGAACGCGGTAGGGGAGGCCGAGGCGTTCAAGGATGTCGGTCGCCTCGCCGAGCAGGCCTTCGAGGCGGTCGTAACTGTTCTCCGGCCGGACGAAGTTGACCATTTCGACCTTGTTGAACTGGTGGACGCGGACGATACCGCGCGTCTCGGTGCCGTGTTCGCCCGCTTCCCGCCGGAAGTTCGGCGAGTAGGCCTGATGTTTCAGCGGCAGGTCGTCGTCGGTCAGAATCTCGTCGCGGTACATGTTCGTGACCGGTACCTCCGCGGTCGGCAGCAGCCACAGGTCGTCGTCATCGTAGGGTTCGTCGTTGTCGCCGCCGAGGCGGTAGGCGTCCTCGACGAACTTCGGGAACTGGCCCGTCCCGCGCATCGACGCCGAGTTGACCGGAATCGGCGGGAAGACGTCCACGTAGTCGTGGTCCTCGCGGTGGACCTCCAGCATGTACTGGACCAGCGCGTGTTCGAGGCGGGCGCCCTCGCCCTTCGAGAAGTAGAACCCGCCACCCGAGACCTTCGCGCCGCGCTCGAAGTCGAGGATTTCGAGGTCCTCGCCGAGGTCGTAGTGCGGAATTACCTCCTCCGGGAGGTCTCGGCGGTCATCGAAGCCCCACCGCTCGGCCTCGACGTTGTCCGATTCGTCATCACCGACCGGGGCGTCCGGGTGCGGTACGTTCGGCAACCGGAGCAGCGCCTTCTCGAGTTCGGCTTCGAGTTCCTCGGCGCGCTCCTCGACTGCTTCGAGTTCCTCTTTCAGTTCCTGGGAGCGCTCGATTGCCTCCTCGGCCTCCTCGTCTTTGCCGTCGCGTTTGAGTTCGCCGATTTTGCTGGAGACCTCGTTGCGCTTGTGCCGGAGGTTATCGCCCTCCGCTTTCAGTTCGCGCCACTCCTCGTCGATGTCGAGGATCCGGTCGAGGTCGACGTTGACGCCCTTGGTGTCGAGCGCCCGCCGCACCTCGTCGGGATTCTCCCTGACGAACTGCCTCGATAGCATTTGCCGGCGATTCGACTGGCCCGGGCAAAGTCGTGTCGGTACCGTGGCGAGGAGTTTCAGGGTCTGGTAATTTTTAAATAGAACATTTCGATATCCTGACCACGAACAGCCGGAAAGCCCTCGGCGGGGAGGCGGTCGCTGAGCGGGATACCCTCGCTTCGCTCGGGTAGAGCCCGCTCAGCGACTATATAAACGCCTCCCCGCCTCGCCCTTTCATTCCACCAGGGACCGTGCCGGGCCTGCCCTCCCCCGGGTCGCGAGGGCCGCCACGGGCGGCCACTCGCTCCCGGCCGAGTATCTTTTATAAATGGCGCGCGCTGGCCGACCGCCGCGAGCAGTAGCGAGGGTCGGAGCGTAGCGAGACCCTCGACCGCGAACGGCGGTCGGACGGAGCCGTGCGAGGGACGACCGACTGAGTGGAGCGAAGGAGGGAGTCGGTTGGGGAGGTGAGTGGTGCGGTCGCCGTCCCTGGTGGACTCGAAGGGCGAATCTGGCTGGCGTTCAGTTTAGTCGCTAATCAGGCCCTATCCAACCGAGCGGAGCGAGGGAGGATATCCTGATTAGCGACCGCCAGCCGGCTGAGGGCTTCGAAGGTAGCGGTAGATTCGTTCGCGCAGACGAATACGGAACAACCACATCCAGACCGACAAACAACGGAAATTCCAGAGTATCGAGTTGACGACAGACCGAAGTACGCGGAGGGAAACCGCACAGGTATGATAGAGCAGTATCTCGAGCGGCTCTTCACCTGGGGAAGCCTCGAAAACACGGAGCGGGGTGTCGAGTTCGAGTTGAAAAACCGGCTCATCGAGGCGGAGTTCCAGGGCGTCACGACGGCGAGGTTGGACGAGGAACCCGTTGATAAAGGGAACATCATTCTCGAACTCTCCGAGGACGAACGCTACACGGCCGACGAAATCACGCCGGAGAACCCGCTGGAACTCGACCTTGCGGAGACAGTTCAGGTAATTCTGGACCGCGAGCGCCTGCGTATCGGCGTCCACGAAATCGAGATCGGCCTGCGCGTCGAGGGGTACGGCGAGGTGGGCTTCGTTACCGACGACGAAATCACGGCGGAGGACCTCATCGACATCGACCCCGGCGGGTTGACCGTCGAGGAGTTGCGCGAGTTGGCCGACGTGGTAACCGAACCGGTCTCGCTGGAGCGACTCATCGAACGCGAGGAGGCAGGCAAGGCCCGGAAGACGGCGCTCCAGCATCTGGAAACGCGCCTACAGGAGGCCGAACCGCTGACCGAAGAGGAGATGGTCAAGGCGGAAGTCTCCACCAAGGACACCGGCGGCGGCCTCGTCAACGAGTTGCTCGTCGAGGTGCTGGAAAGCCCACAGCGGGTGTCGGTGTATCTGGCCGCCCAGACGCTCGGCAGCGGGACGCCCGAGGAAATCTCTAGTCGCGTCGTCTTCTCGGCGGACGTCGTCGAATCGACGCTAGAATCGCTGGAAAGCGAGGGACTGGCCGAAGAAGAGGATGGTGAATACAGTGTTGCCTCGCCGGTTGCCGTCCTCCAGAAGCGGCAGAACGACCTCTGGAACGTGCTCCGGCAGACGCTTTGAGACGAACGACCCTCGAGAGCCGCTGGCTTTAGGGCCGCCGGGCGCCCACCACCAGTATGGGAATCGGAGACGTTCACGAAGTCGACGCGGCGACGGACCTCTTCTACGTCGATACCGGGATGTACGACACGCCCCAGTACGGCGCGGTCTACATCCTCGATACCGAGAAACCGGCCATCGTCGACGCCGGCATCGGCAACTACGAGCGAATCCTCGACGCCTTGGAGACGGTCGGCATTGCGCCCACGGACCTGGAATCCATCATCGCCACGCACGTCCATCTCGACCACGCCGGGGGCGCCGGCTTCCTCGCCGAGGAGACGGGCGCGGACGTCTACGTCCACGAGAGCGGCGCGAAGTTCCTCGCCGACCCCGACCCGCTCTGGGAGGGGACCAAGGAGGCGGTCGGCGACCAGATTCGCCACTACACGAAGCCGAAGCCCGTCCCCGCCGACCGCATCGAGCCGATTCACGATGGCGCGACCCTCGACCTCGGCGACCGAGAGCTCCACGCCCACCACGCGCCGGGCCATGCCTTCCACCAGCTCGTCTTTCACGAACGCGAGGACGACGTGATGTTCGTCGCCGACGCGGCGGGCATCTACGTCCCTCAACTGGACAGCATGCGCGAGACGTCGCCCCCGCCGGGCTTCCATCTCGAAGAGGTCATCGAGGACGCCCGCATGATAGCTCGCATCGACCCCGAGATACTCTGTTATGGCCACTTCGGCCACGCGCCGACCGACGACCGAATCTCGGAGTACGTCGACGCGATTACCGAGTGGGTCGAGGCGGTCGCCGAGAAACGCCAGGAACTCGACGACGACCAGGCGGTCATCGAGTATTTCGTCGCCGAAGACGACATCGGCGAGGTCTGGGGCGAAGAGAAGGCCGACGGCGAAGTCGCGATGAACGTCCGCGGCGTGTTACACTATCTGGACTCCCGCGAAGAGTAAGTACACCCTCGTCTTCTCGAGGGTTTATTCGACTGGCCGCAGAACCTGTAGTCGATGGAGTCGAAACCGTGTCGAGTCAACTAATCCCCCTCGTTGCGGCCATCATCGCCATCGGCGTCGCCGCACAGATACTCGCGGACCGATTCGAGATCCCGAGTATCGTCTTCCTGCTCGCCGCCGGTATCGCGCTCGGCCCCGAGGGACTCGGCATCGTCACCGAAGACTCCTTTGCCGCGCTGCCGGCTATCGTCGGCCTCTCGGTGGCGATTATCGTCTTCGAGGGCGCCTTCCACCTCCGTATCGAGAAGCTCCGGCAGGCGACCAGCGAGAGTTTCCGTCTCATAACCATCGGCGCGCTCATCGCGCTCGTCGGGACGGCCGGCGTCGTCAGGTTCGCGCTCGGGGTCGGATGGGGGATTTCCTTCCTCATCGGCGCGCTGCTTATCGCGACGGGGCCGACCGTCATCACGCCGATTCTGTCGGTCGTGCCGGTCCGCGACCGGGTGCAGGCCGCCCTGGAAATCGAGGGCATCGTCAATGACGTGACGGCCGCGATTCTCGCCGTCGTCGTGTTCAAGACGCTTCGGCTCGACGAGCCGACGCTGTCGGCGTTCCTCGGCCTCTTCATCGAACGGTTCGGTGGTGGCGTGGCAGTCGGCCTCACCGTCGCGGTACTCGTCTGGCTGGTCCTCCGCTATATCGACCTTTCGCCGGGGAACGCTCCACAGAACGCTCGCCTCGTGATTCTCGCGGGCGCGCTGGTCGCCTTCGGCGCCGCCGAGACGATAGCCAGCGAGGCCGGCGTCGCCGCCGTCGCAACCGCGGGCGTCGTGCTCGGCAACCTCGATTTGCCCTACGAAAAACAGATTTCGGAGTTCAAAGGCGACATCACGCTCATCGTCCTCTCCTTCGTCTTCATCGCGCTGGCTGCGCTCCTCGAATTCGAGGACCTGCTCGCCCTCGGGATGGGTGGCGTGGTCGTCGTTCTCGCGGTCATGTTCGTGATTCGACCCCTGCTGGTGTACCTCTCGACGCTCGGCGGGGACTTCACCCCCAACGAGCGACTGTTCGTCGGCTTCGTCGGCCCGCGCGGCATCATCCCCGCCTCGGTCGCGACGCTTTTCGCCATCGAACTGCAGGCGGCGGGCAACGGCGACGCCGCGTCGCTGCTGGTCGGCACCGTCTTCCTCGTCATCCTCTCGACTGTCGTCGTGCAGGGCGGGCTTGCCCGCCATATCGCGGAGTTCCTGGATGTGATACCAATGCGTGTACTCGTCATCGGCGGCGGTCAGGTCGGCCGCGAGGTCGCCCGCCGACTCGAAGACCGGGGAGAGAACGTCGTTATCATCGAAAACGACGAAACAATCGTCGAACGCGCTCGCGATGAGGGCTTTGCGGTCCACATCGGCGACGGGACAGATATCGATACCCTCCGCTCGGCCGGGGGTGACAACGCCCGAACGATAATCGCGACGACCGGTGACGACGAGGTGAACCTGCTTATCGGTCAGCTCGCCACGACGAAATTCGACACCGAACGGATCATCAGTCGCGTGAACGACCCCGAGAACCTCGAGGCCTTCGAGGAGTTGAACGTCGACACCATCTCCTCGACGCTGGCGACCGCACAGGCCATCGACAACGCCATCGAGCGGCCCGCGATGGCACAGTGGGCCAGAAACCTCGACGAAGGGGGCGACGTTCAGGAGGTCATACTCGACAACGACGAGTTCATCGGCCGCCCCGTCCGCGAGGTCGGACCGGAACTCCCCGGCCGCTGTCTCATCGCGCTCGTGACACACGGCGACGAGACGTTCGTTCCGGAAGCCGACTACGTCCTCGAGCGCGGCGACCACATCACGCTCATGGGCGAACACGATTCGGTCCGGAAATCGATGGCCCGCTGCCGCGGCGAATAGTCGCCGGCTCTACAACTCGCCTTGCTGGACGACGGCGATATTCAGGCCGACGTCCTCGTTTGCCATCTCCTTGCATCGCTCGATAGTCGTCCCTGCCGTTCCCTGTGCCGTGAGGTGGGTCAGCGCGCCGGCCGCTACCGTCCCCTCGGGGTCGGCGGTCGGGTCCGCGCCCAAGATTGCGGACCCGGAATCGCCGGGGGTCCCGCGGAGGGCGGCATGCCAACTCCGGTAGTTGTCGAGGTCGCCAAGCGAGGCGCCACGACGGCCCTTCGTCGCGAACACTTCGCCGTTCCCGACGCCGTTTCCGTACTGGCAAATCGGCTCACCCGAGGGGAGCGCCCCCGAGTCGACGACGCCGGTCGGTCCGCCGAACTGCGGTAGCGAGGGGTTAACGACGCCCTCCCTAACCGCCGCGTCCGGTATTTCGACCAGCCCGAAGTCGTGGCCGACCTGCGTCCCGTCGGCGGCGGCCTGCCGTGCGTAGACCACGTCGCCGAGTTCGTAGGTCGTCCCGCGGAGGCCGTTCAGAGCGGTTAGCCCGCCGAAGGTGTAGTCGATACCGACACGGACGGTGACGTTTCTCAAGTCGTCGCCGTCCGGCGAGGTGTTGTCGCCGACGGCACCGTTTCCGAGGAAACAGTGGCCCGCCGCGCCGAGGTAGTAGGAGCCGCCATCCTCCCAGACGAAGTTCGCGGTACAACCGGCGGTGGTGCCGTCGCGCTCGACGAGGAGCATCGACCCCGGACCGATACCCGAGGACCGTTCGGGGACCGACGCCGCGGTTACCGTTTCAGTGCGGTCGGTGACGCCGCTCAGGTCTCGCGGGCCGAGGCGTTCGGCGGAATCCCGCAACGCCGCCTCGTCCACGTCGGTCGGTTCCGCGGCCGATGCCGCGCCGATACCGCCGAGTCCGGCAATCCCGGCGACTCCGGCACGAAGGACGTGCCGCCGTGTCGTTGAATCGTACTCGGTCATTCGATAACGTTGTTCGCTGATTCCCGAATAGGCCTGCTGGTGGCCATAAGCGGGAGTTTTAGTGCTTGGTTGCGACGTCGCCGCGGAAACCGGATGCCCGTTTAAGAATGCCCTGTCGTCCAACGGCGTACGCTTTATTGTGGGCGGGTGTAACCTACCCACAGAGAATGATACACAGCGAGGGTCCGCTACTCACTATCGACGTCGGCGCACAGGAGACGACTGAGGAGGCAATCGACGACGTCCTCGAATCGTTCATCGGCGGCCGCGGCGCCGGGACGAAACTCGCCCACGACCGCATCCCCTTCGATGCCGACCCGCTCGGCCCGGAGAACCGACTGGTCTTCGCGGCCGGCCCCCTGCAGACCTCGATAATGAGCTACACCGGCCGGATGTCCTGTACGGGCCTCTCGCCGCTTACCGATGGCCTGCTGTCGTCGAACGCCGGCGGCTTCATGTCCCGTCCGTTCATCGACACCGGCTATTCGGCGGTCGAAATCACCGGGTCGAGCGACGAACTCGTCGGCATCCACGTCACCGACGAGGGCGTCGAGTTCGAGACGGTCGACGAACTCGAAGCAGCCACCGTCGAGGAGACCATCGAGCACATCGAGGAGGCGACCGGCCTCGACAAGGAACACACCGCCGTCGTCGGTCCGGCCGGTGAAAACGAGGTGCGGTTCGCCTCGATTATGACCTCCGAATCCCGCGCGTTCGGCCGCGGCGGGCTGGGTGCGGTCCTCGGGTCGAAGAACGTCAAGTTCCTCACCTTCGACGGCGACTCCCGACCCGACATCGAGGGGCTGAACGACGACCTCATCCGCGAGATTCACGCGGAGGCTTCCCAGTCCAGCAGCCCCATGAAGGACGCCGGCACCGTGTCGGTCTCCGATTACGCCAACTCCGTCGGCGCGCTGCCGACGAAGTACTTCGAGGAACTCAGCTACGACAAGGTCGACCAGATCGGCTCGGCGGCCGTCATCGAGCACAAATACAAGAAGGGCACCTGCTCGTCGTGTGCCTTCGCGTGCAAACTCCCGACCCGCGACGAGGAAAGCGGCCTCGAAACCGAGGGGCCCGAATACGAGACGATGATGTCCTTCGGCTCGAACGCGCTGGTCGATGACTTCGTCGCCATCATGAAATCCAACGAGCTGTGCGACACCTACGGGCTGGACACCATCTCCTGTGGCGACGCCATCGCCGCCTACCTCGCCGCCGAAGACGAGTTCGGCAACGTCGACCTCATCCACGACCTCATCGAGAAAATCGCCCACCGCGAGGG
Organism: Natronomonas halophila; assembly: GCF_013391085.1. Lineage (NCBI taxonomy): Archaea > Methanobacteriati > Methanobacteriota > Halobacteria > Halobacteriales > Natronomonadaceae > Natronomonas > Natronomonas halophila. The sequence goes on from NZ_CP058334.1 coordinate 1,242,462, forward strand.
CGTCGGCGACACCCTCGCCGAGGGCATCGACCGCTTCCACGACGAACTGGGCGTCGACAACTGGACGATGAAGGGCATGGAGTTCGCCGCCCACGACGGCCGCACGCTCAACGGGCAGGGCCTCTCCTTTGCCACCTCGAACCGCGGTGCCGACCACATGTACGCCGAGATGTACCAACTGGAGTACCCGCTCGTCGCGCCCGACCAGGCGCTGGATTCCGACGGCGTCGAGGGGAAATCCGAACGCCTCATCGAGATGGAGAACAAGAACGCCGTCCACGACTCCGGCGTCCTCTGTAAGTTCGCCTTCTCGAATATGACCCATGAGCGGTACGCGCGCCTGTTCGATACCGACTGGGACACGCTACAGGACGTCGGCAGCCGAATCATCGAACTCGAACGCCACTTCAACAGCAAGCGCGGCTTCGACCGCTCGGACGACAACGACCTGCCCTACGAACTGGAGGGCCTCGACGACGAACTCGACAACTACTACGACCTGCGCGGCTGGAACGACGACGGTACTGTGCCTGATGCAAGCGTTGGTGGGTCGACGGGCGCGACGCCCGCTGACGACTAGCTTCTCACGTCTTTCTTTATAAATCGCGTTTCGTTGGCTTCTCGACTACCACGGCCCCGACCATCGGCCCGCTGGCAGCCGAGTATTTATAACCCAAAACGAGACCATCGACGCCATGACCTGAGAACTGCCGGCCGGCGTCTCGCGGGAGCGTGGTGCAGCGCCGGTCGAGAGGTATCGCACCGCCTGTTCGCTATTCGGCTTCCTCGCCGCGCCACGCCGAGCCGTCGTCGCCGCCGCCCGTCTTGTAGGTCCCGCGAGCGGTTGCGATGTCGGTTCCGTCCTCGTCGGTGACGTCGACCGAGACGGTGGCGACGCTGTCGCCGTTGCGGATGACCTCGGCCTCCGCACGGAGCGTCCCGCCGGTCGCGGGTGCGAGATAATCCATCCGCATGTTGATAGTCGGCGTGACGGTGAAGTTCGCGGACATGACCGCCGCGCCGCCGACGGTGTCGGCCAGCGAGTAGGCCACGCCGCCGTGGGCGACCAACTGGTTCGGGTTCGAGGAGTGTTCCTGGGAGAGCTCCAGCTCCCCGACCGCGTAGCCGTCTTCAGCTTCCAGTAGCTCGATGCCGAGGTGGTCGTTGTACGGCATCCGAGCGAACATCTCGGAGAGGTCCATACTCGCCGATGAACCGCCGGCGACCAAAAGGCCGTTCAATCGCGACGGTCGACCCGCCGCCAGTTCGCGGACGGCGCAACTAACAACACCCCGGACCGTGACCAACGGGTATGTTCGACGAGATTATGCGGAAGTTCGAGGACAGCCCGAGCCAGCAGGCTGTCATTCGGCTCCTGCTCGAACGCGGCTTCTCCGTCAACGACGACGGCCGCGTCGTCTCCGGCGGCATCGAGATTCCGAACACGGGCATCGCCCGCGAAATCGACGTCGACCGCCGGGTCGTCGACGCGACGACCGACGCCATCCTCGAAGACGACGAACTCCGTCGTATCTTCCAGAACATCTCGGCGATTCCGTCGCTAATGGACCTCGCGCCCGTGTTGGACCTGAACGTCCTGACGGTTCGGGTGGGAAATGCCGACCAGCCGGGTATCGTCGCGGAAATCACGGGGATGCTCGCCGACAACGACATCTCGATTCGCCAGACTATCAGCGAGGACCCGGAGTTCACCGACGAGCCGAAACTCTACATCATCACCGACGAACCGCTGCCGGGCGAGTTGCTCAACGAGATTCGCGCCCTCGACTTCGTCCGCAAAATCGAACTGGAGTAGATACTGTCGGACGTAATTTCGTGAATATTCGAATAGCCGACGTGTCTGAGCCCCATCTCAGGGCTTGCCAACGGGACAGAAATCCGAGTAGTTACGTCCGACAGTACTAATTCTTCGTCGGTTCGGACTCGCCGTGGGTTTCCTCTTCGCCTTCCTCCGGCGGCGGGTGACCTTCGACGGCTTCGGCCACGTTGGTTTCCTTCGGGATGTCGACGTGCCAGCGGTCGACCGAGGTTTCGTAGTCCGCGAGTTTGTTGGAGACGCGAATCTTCAGGTCGTCGTCGTTGATGTTGACCTCGAAGACGTAGTCGTCGCCATCGCCGGCCGACTGGACGTTCGCACTGACCAGTTGGTTGTCGAAGTAGTACGGCGATACCTGTGTCATGACCTTCTTGTAAACGCCCCCCTCGACTTTCCGGAGCGCTTTCCGGGTCGCCGAGTCTGCCGCGCGAGCAACGTGATTGATGGAATCGCGCCACTCGCCGACGGCCTCGACTGGCTCTTCGAGGCTCTCGTAGGAGTCCGCCAACTTCTCGCCGGCGGTCTTGAGATCGTCCTCGGGCTCTTTGCCCGCCTTCTCGCCTTCGCCCTCCGCGACGGCCGCTTGCTCGGCGGTCTTTTCGCTGACGTCCTTGCTGAGCCGTTCTTCGGCTTTCGGTCGCCAGTCGTCCCATTCTTCGAGTGCGTCCTCGTCGACCGGCTGGTCCTCATCCGCGAGGTCCTTGAGTGCTCGCGTGATTCGTTCGCCGTGTTCGACGATGTCTCCCCAGCGTCCGCGGACCTTGAACCCGGAGACGCTCTCTTCGACCTCCATTACGGTCCGGTTCGTGCCACGTGGCCTTACGTTTTGTCGCCCATCGGCGGGCTTTAAGCCGACGGGGGCCACGATACCTGTATGCCCATCGAGGACCGCGATGACGCACACGTCATCACCCACTCGCTGGCGAAGCATACCCTCTCGGAGCTTCGCTCGGTCGAAACCGACCAGGTGGCGTTTCGGAACGGCCTCGTCGACCTCGGTCGTCTCTGTGGTTTCGAAATCATCGACGGGATGCTGGAAACCGAATACGTCTCGATTACGACGCCGCTGGCCGAAACCACCGGCGAGGTCGTCAAAGGCCTCGACGACGTCGTCATCGTCAACGTACTTCGCGCGGCGACGCCCTTCGTGGAGGGGCTCGTCGAAGCGTTCCCGCACGCCCGTCAGGGCGTCATTTCCGCGGGGCGCGACGAGGAAGCCGGCATGGACGAGGACGGCGAGTTCCCCATCACCGTCGACTACGTGAAACTCCCCGAAATCAACGAGGACGATACGGTTATCGTCGCCGACCCGATGCTCGCGACGGGGTCGACGATGGTCGCCGTCCTTGAAGAGGTCATGAATATGGGCGACCCCGAACGGCTGGTCGTCCTCTCGGCGGTGAGCGCGCCGCCGGGACTCGTCCGCGTCGACGAGGCGTTCCCGAGCGTCGACATCCTCACCGTCAGCATCGACGAGCGCCTCGACGACGACGGCTACATCGTCCCCGGCGTCGGCGACGCGGGCGACCGCGCGTTCGGTACCTGAGCTCGCCCACCGTTTCAGGTCGAAATCCGATACGCGACGCGTGGGAACTATCTCCACGAGAACCCGGCACAACCCCTCGTTTTCACCTGGAGATAACCGCCCTCCTGCGGTTTCGTTCCTCCCGAAGCGTCAGACGCTCGGCAGACGTCGCTATCAGGGGTCGGCGCGACCGCTCGTTGCACTCCGAAGGCGGTCCCGAAGCGCCTCGGCTTCGGCGACGGGGACACGAATATCGAAGGCGACGGCCTCGCCGTACTCGGCCTCGAACTCGACGCCCTCGCTTTCGAGGATTCTGCGGACCGTACCAGAGTCGTCGTAGTCGACGGTAATCGAAAACTGCTCGTGAGGCCGTTCCTCGACGATATCGGCGGCATCGAGGACGTCCTTAACTGCCCCGGAGTAGGCGCGCACGAGTCCGCCGACGCCGAGTTCGGTGCCGCCGTAATAGCGGGTGATGACGACACAGACGTTCTCTATCTCCTGACCCTGTAGCACCGACAACATCGGCTTGCCCGCGCTCCCGGAGGGTTCGCCGTCGTCCGAGGAGTACTCGCGGAACGGGTCCGCGCGGACGCGATAGGCCGGGACGTTGTGGGTCGCATCAGCGTAGGTGTCCTCGATGTCCTCGATGAACGACTCGGCGGCGTCGACGCCCTCGACGGGCGCGGCATGGGCGAGAAACTCCGAGCCCTGAACGGTGAAACTCGCCTCCGCGCGGTCGGCGAGCGTCAGGTAGGCGTCGTCAGCGTCGGCCGCAGCGTCAGCATCATCGTCCGGCACACCTGCGTTTCGGGGATGCTAGCCCAAACCCGTTTCGCGTTCGCGGGCGGGCGTCCAACGGGTATTTATACGGCGGGCCGACCTATCGGACGCCAATGGATACGGTCACCCTCGTGACGTTTCTGGCTGCCGGCGGCGCGAGTCTCTTTATGGCGTGGGCCATCGGCGCCGGGTCCTCGGGGTCGACGCCCTTTGCCCCCGCGGTCGGCGCCAACGCCATCTCGGTGATGCGCGCCGGGTTCTTCGTCGGGATTCTCGGCTTGCTCGGCGCCACCCTGCAGGGTGCGAACGTGACCGAAGCCGTCGGCCGCGAACTCGTCGTCGGGGCGACCCTCTCGCCGATTGCGGCCATCGTCGCGCTGACGATTGCCGCCGGCCTCGTCGCAATCGGCATCTTCACCGGTTATCCCATCGCCACCGCCTTCACCGTCACCGGGGCCGTCGTCGGTGCCGGACTGGCGATGGGCGGCGGCCCAGCGTGGGCGAAATACGGCGAGATTCTGGCCGTCTGGACGCTGACGCCGTTCGTCGGCGGCGGCATCGCCTACGGGACGGCCAGAGCCCTCCGAAACGATGCCGTGCCGGAACTGGTCGCGATTCCCCTCCTCGCGGGCGTCGTCGGCGCCATCATCGCCAACGTCGAGTTCGTCCTGCTCGGGCCACCGGGCGAGGCCGCCTCCCTCGCCACCTCGGTTACCGCGTCGATGGCCGGCCGCCTCGGCGTGACGCTACTTTTGGCGGCCGCCGCGGCCGCCGCCCTCGGCGCCGACATGCGCAACGAGCGGGCGGCCGGCCAGCGGCACTTCCTGCTGGCGCTTGGCGGCCTGGTGGCCTTCTCGGCCGGCGGCAGTCAGGTCGGCCTCGCACTGGGGCCGCTGCTACCGCTGTTCGATACGGTCGATTTCGCGATACCGCTCGTCGCCCTGCTGTTCGGCGGCGGCCTCGGCCTCCTGTTGGGTTCGTGGACCGCCGCCCCGCGGATGATAAAGGCCATCGCACAGGACTACTCCTCGCTCGGGCCGCGACGCTCCATCGCCGCGCTCATTCCCTCCTTTACTATCGCACAGGTGGCTATCTTCCTCGGCGTCCCCATCTCTTTCAACGAAATCATCGTCTCGGGTGTCATCGGCGCGGGCGCGGCCGCCGGCACCGGCGGCGTCAGCGGCGGGAAAATCGGCTACACCGTCCTCGCGTGGTTCGGGTCGCTGCTCAGTGCCGGCGTCCTCAGTTACACGCTGTATACGGGGCTGTCGCTGGTGTTTCTGTAACCGACAAAACAGGCGGGCGTCCCTTACTCCTCTTCGGGTGCCTCTTCGACCGCCGCTTCCTCGTCGTAGGCCTCGGTTCGGGTGACCCGGGCTTTCATGATGCGCGTGTTCTCGACGCGCTCGACGAGGATTTCGAGGCCGTCGTACTCGATGACCTCGCCTTCCTCGACGAGGCGACCCGCGAGGTTGAAGATGAAGCCCGCGAGCGTCTCGAACTCCTCGCCTTCGGGGATGTTGACGTCGAGTTCCTCGTTGACCTCGTCGATGTTGACCTCGCCTTTGACGATGGCCGTATCGTCGTCGATGAACTCGATAGGCTCTTCCTCGCCGGCTTCGAGCAGTTCGCCGACGATTTCCTCGGTGATGTCCTCCATCGTCACCAGCCCCTCGGTGGTGCCGAACTCGTCGATGACGATGACCATGTGGAGGCGCTTGCGGCGCATCTCCTTGAGCAACTCGTCGACGTTCTTCGATTCGGGGACGTGAAGCGTCTCCTCGATGAGATCCTCGAGTTCGATGTCCTCCTTTTCGCCGTAGGTGTAGTCCCGCACGAGGTCGCTGACGTGAACGATGCCGAGGACGTTGTCGAGGCTCCCCTCGTAGACCGGCAGCCGAGTGTGGCCGCCCTGCACGCATTTCTGGAGAGCGTCCTCGATGGTCGCGTCCGTCGAGACGGCCTCCATATCGAGCCGCGGCGTCATGACCTCCTTGGCGATGGTATTGGTAAACCGGAAGATGCGCTGGAGCATCTCGCGTTCGTCCTCTTCGAGGACGCCCGCGCGCTCGCCCGTCTCGATGATGTCGCGGATTTCCTCGCGGGTGACGTAGGTGGATTCGATTTCCCCGCGGCCGCCGGTGATGCGGTTGACCTGCCGGGTGAGGTAATCGAAGGTGACGATAAGCGGCAACAGCAGGTATTCGGAGTACTTCAGCGGGCGCGCGATGCGGAGGGCCCACGATTCGGTGTTCTCGACGGCGTAGGATTTCGGGGCACTCTCGCCGAACAGCAACACGAGCGCGGTGATGCCGAAGGTGGCGATGAAGACGGCGAGGGACTGCCGGAAGTAGAGCGCGAGCAGTCCCGTTGCGATGGAGGACATCGCGATATTGACGATGTTGTTGCCCACCAGAATCGTGACGAGCAGGCGGTGAGGGTCGTCCTTCAACGATTTCAGCGTCTCCGCGCCGGGCATGCCGTCGGACACGAGCGAGTCGACGCGATGCGGCGGCAAGGAGAACATCGCAATCTCCGACGAGGAGAAGAACGCCGACAGCAACAACAGCGCGAAAATCGCCACCCCGCCGAGGGCGGCGATGGTCGTGTCACTAAAGGGGAGTTCACCCGGATCGGGGCCGACCTGTATCGCACTAACGACGTACCACGCGAGAGAGCCCATCTGGACGTGCGCTTTTCTGCGGGCGCGGGATTAAGGCTTACTCATGTCTCACGCGGTCGTGTCGAACCGATGGCCGCGGGCGACACGCTTACGCGCGGACCGCTCGTATGGTCAGCCATGAGCGAACCAGCAATCACGCTATATCGACTACAGGCGTGTCCGTTCTGCGAACGCGTCGTCCGCGTCCTGAACGACCTCGACCTCGAGTACGAATCCCGCTTCGTCGAGGCCCGACACTCCCGTCGGGACGCCGTCAAGCGACTGACCGGCGCCCGGACGGTTCCCGCCATCGTCGACGACAACACCGGCATCACGATGAGCGAGAGCGCGAACATCGTCGAGTACCTTCAGGCGACCTATGGCGACGGCGCGACCGACGCCACGCGCGTCACCGCAAGCGCCGCGAGCGGGGGTGACGACGAATGAATCTGGGCTTCGATATCGTCGAACTCGGCCCCGCCGACCACCCCGAGGCCGGCGAGAAGGCGCCCGACTTCACCCGCCCGCTGGTCAACGACGAGTACTGGGCCGACGCCTCGCTGTCGGAGTTGACCGACGACGGCCCCGTCATCCTCGTTTTCCACCCGATGGACGGCGACTTCCCGTCGACGTACATCTGGCAGGAAATCGACGACCGCGACTGGGACGACTACGACGCCTCCGTCGTCGGTCTCTCGATTTCCTCGCCGTACGAACACTCGCGGTTCCTCGAAGAGTGGGACGTCGAGCAGTATCGGCTCTTCTCGGACCCCCAGAACGGCGTCGCCGAGGAGTACGGCATCGTCCACGAACTCGACGGGATGGAGGGTATCGCCGAACCGCGGCCCGCCGTCTTCGTCATCGACGGGGACCGCACCATCGAGTTCGCGTGGGTCGCCACCGACTGGCCGGAGTTCCCGCCGTACGACGATATCGAATCGGCCATCGAAGGACTGTAAACGCCAGCAACCCTACGTCCGGCCGTGACCGAGACCGACATCGACCTCACCGACGCCGTCGCCGCGATTCGCCGCGGTGACCTCGTGGTCTATCCGACCGAGACGGTCTACGGACTGGCCGCCGACGCGCTGGACCCCGAGGCCATCGAGCGCGTCTTCGAAGCGAAGGGTCGGGCCCGCGACAAGCCGATTTCGATGGCGCTGCCCGACGCCGAGGTCGCACGGGATTTTGCGGAGGTTTCGGACCGTGAGGCCTCCTTCTGTGCCCGCTTTCTGCCCGGCCCCGTGACCGTCCTTCTGGAGCGGACCGACCGCGTACCGGACGTGCTGGTCGCCGGCGAGGACCGCGTCGGGATTCGCGTCCCCGACCACGACCTCTCGCGGGAACTGGCGCGACGGACCGGCCCGATTACCTCGACCAGCGCGAACAAGAGCGGCCAACCGAGCGCCCGGCGTGTCGAGGACATCGCCCCCGAAGTCCGGGAGCGAGCAGCCGTCGTGCTCGATACCGGCGAGACGCCGGGCACGGAGAGCACGGTTGTCAACATCGCCGAAAACGACATCGTCCGTCGGGGCGCCCGCGCCGACGAAATCGAGGGTTGGCTGGCGGAGAACTGAAAGGCAGTCACACCGCTTTCGTGCAGTATCGAGTTCTGCCCGCGACAGAAGGCTTTTGAGCGATACAGACCAACCTTCGTCCATGCGCCGAGACGACCGCGACGACCCCTTCGACGACATCTTCAGCGAGATAGAGCGGATGATGGAGGAGATGACGGGCGGCGTGAGCGGCCCGGGCAACGCCGGCTTCGGCGACGATGCCCACGTCTCCGTCTACGAGAGCGACGAGGAACTCACCGTCGTCGCGGACATGCCGGGCGTCGACAAGGAGAACATCGACATCAAATGCGACGGCCGGCACGTCACCATCTCGGCTTCGACCGCCCGCAGCGAGTACGAGGAGCGCATCGAGTTGCCCGCCCGCGTCGACGAACACTCTGCCACCGCGACGTTCAACAACGGCGTCCTCGAAATCCGCCTCGACCGCACCGGCAGTTCCGCGAACATCGATCTCTCGTAGCGCCGCTCAGTCGTCGAAATCGTCGGCACTTTTATTCGAGATAAATCGTTGGATGAGATAATGGATTCCCACGGGAGGGGGGCTCGGGATTCTGCCTCCGTCGACGGTTCCGCAAACGCGGGACGAGGGGCCGATTCGACGGCGCGCGTCCTACATCTGGACGACGAACCGACCTTTCTGGAGACGTCGAAACGCCTTCTGGAACACCACGAGGATTTCGTCGTCAAACTCGAGACGGACCCGGAGGCCGCACTCGACCGACTGGATTCGGTCGACTGTATCGTCTCCGATTACGACATGCCGACGATGAACGGCATCGAGTTTCTGGAGGCCGTCCGGGCGCAGGACCCCGACCTACCGTTCATCCTCTTTACCGGGAAGGGAAGCGAGGAAATCGCCAGCGAGGCCATCCGGGCCGGCGTCACCGACTACCTCCAGAAGGGGGCCGATTCAGACCGCTTTGCCATCCTCGCGAACCGGATTACGAACGCCGTCGAGCGGCATCGCGCGGAAAAGCGGGCAACCGCCGCAGACCATCGGGCCCGCCGCGTCTACGAACGCATCGACGACGCCTTCATCGCCGTCGACGACGAGTGGCGCTTTACCTACGTCAACCAGCGGGCCGGCGAACTGCTCGATTCGGACCCCGAAGCACTGGTTGGAACGAAGGTTCGGGACGCCTTCCCCGAGGTAGTCGGCAGCCGGTTCGACGAAGAATACAGACGCGCCGTCGAACAGCAGGAGACGGTCACTTTCGAGGAGTATTACGAGCCACTCGACGCGTGGTTCGAGGTGCGGGCCTATCCCGACGACTCCGGCCTGTCGGTGTACTTCCGTGACGTGACCGAAAAGAAGGAACGGGAACGTCGCTACGACGCCGTCTTCAACAACACCTACCAGTTCACGGGGCTGCTCGAACCCGACGGCACGCTTATCGAGGCCAACGAGGCGGCCCTCTCCTTCGTCGATGCCGACCGCGAGGAGGTGGTCGACCGGTCGCTGTGGGAGACGCCGTGGTTCCAGTTGAACGACGAGACGCGCCGCATCGCCCGCCAGTCGGTCCAGCAGGCGCGAGAGGGGTCCTTCTATCGCGACGAACTCCCCGTCGAGGGCGCCGACGGCCAGACCATCATCGTCGATTACTCCGTGCGGCCGGTCACCGACGAATCCGGCGAGGTGACGCTTCTGGTCCCCGAGGGTCGGGACATCACCGACCGTAAAGAGCGGGAGGCGGAACTCCGCGAGGAGCGAGCGATAACCGAGAGCATCTTCTCGGCGCTTCCTGATGTCCTCTACGTGTTCGACGAGAGCGGGCGGTTCATCCGCTGGAACGACCAACTCTCGTCGGTGACCGGCTACAGCGACGAGGAGATAACCGAGATGCGCCCGTGGGATTTCGTCCCGGAATCCGAGCGCGAGAAGATTCAAGAGGCCATCGACGGCGTCTTCGACGCCGACCGGACGATGACCGTCGAATCGGCGTTCGTAACGAAGGACGGCGAGCGAATCCCCTACGAGTTCACGGGCGCCCAACTGACTGACGACGACGGTCAGACGCTCGGCCTCGTCGGCATCGGCCGCGACATCAGCGAGCGGAAGGAGCGAGAGCAGCAACTCGAACGGAAAAACGAGCAGTTAGAGGAGTTCGCCTCGCTCATCTCCCACGACCTCAAGACGCCGCTGTCGGTCGCCAGCGGGAACCTTCGACTCGCTCGCGAGACGGGCGAAGACCGGTATCTCGACGAGATAGAAACCGCCCTCGACCGGATGGGGACGCTCGTCGACGAGGTCCTGGAGTTGGCCAAGCAGGGCGAAGTCGTCGACGACGTGGCGCCAGTCAGGCTCCGGCCGATGCTCTCGGATATCGAGACGGCCACCGGAGCAGACGTCGAGACGGCCTATCCAGACGGCGCCGCCGTCATGGCCGAGAAATCCCGACTCTATTCGCTTTTGAGTAACCTGGTCGCGAATTCCGACGACCACGGCGGCGAGGACGTCACCGTCGAAGTCGGCCTTGATGGCGAAACGCTCTACGTCGCCGACGACGGCCGTGGCATACCCGAAGAGGAACGCGACACCGTCTTCGACCCCGGATATTCGGGCGACGACGGCAGCGGTTTCGGTCTCGCCATCGCCGAAGCCATCGCCGACGCACACGGCTGGGAGATCGACGTCACCGACAGCGAGGCGGGCGGCGCGCGCTTCGAAATCAGCGGCGTCAATGCGCAGTCCGTCGAATGAGGTCCGCCAGTCGGTCGTAGAAATCCGCCTCGTATTTCGTCACCTCGTCGACGGTCGGCCGGGCGTTGGTTTCGTTGACGACGGCCCGGTCGTCGGTCGCGAGGATGTCGACGCCGAGCCAGTCGATATCGAGCGCATCGGCCGCGTCTTCCGCGAGCGTTCGGAGGTCCGGGGGCAGGTCGACGCCCTCGGCGACGGCCCCCCGGTGGACGTTGTGCTTCCAGCGGCCCGCCTCGCGTTCGGCCTCGGGCAGGCGCCGTTCGACGGCCCCGACGAACTCGCCGTCGACGACCATCGCCCGGTAGTCGCGAGCGTCGGGAAGATACTCCTGAACGAGGAACGACCGGTCGTCGGCCGCCCGGTAGTCGTGGACCAGGGAGAGGTAATCGCAGACGCCGAGGAAGGAATCGAGGTCGTGGGCTTTCGCGATGCCGACCCCGCGAGTCGTGGAGTTGGGTTTGACGACGACGGGCGGGTCGAACCGCTCGAAGGCGGCCCGGAGTTCCGACTCGTCGACGGGGTTCGAGACGTAGACGCTGGCGGGCGTATCGAGGCCGGCCTTGCCGAGACGGGCGAGCGCGCCGGCCTTGTTCCGACTCCGTAGAATCGCTTCGCGGTCGTTGACCCACGGCACGCCGAGCAACGCGTCGCCGACGCCGCCCTCCATGATGCGGGGCGGGTAGACGAAGCCGACGTCGAAGGCCTCGTCGACGAGCGGTTCGTCCAGCGGTTGGGCACGCTCGCGGGTCGGCACGTGTTCGGCCTCGATGCCACGCTCACGGAGGGGTTCGCGGATACGACCGAGGGTTTCGGCGTTCGTCGCCACCGCCAACCGGAGCATACACGGGCGTCGGGTGCCCGCGCCTTGAATCCGCCGCCCTGCGATTGCCCTGTCAGTCGTCGTCGGTTTCGGCCTCGACGTCGGTCCGGGCCTGCCGTTCGGCGGCGCGCTCGATGAACTCCTGTGGGAGTTCGTCGATTTCGCCGGCTTGCACGCCCCAGAGGTGGGCGTACAGACCCTCGTTGTCCAGCAAATCCTCGTGGGTGCCGCGCTCGACGATTTGACCGTCCTCAAGGACGAGAATCGTGTCGGCGTCCTTGATGGTCGACAGGCGGTGGGCGATGGCGAAGGTGGTCCGGTCGGCCGTCAGTTTGTCCAGCGACCGCTGGATGAGCATCTCGGTTTCGGTGTCGACGTCCGAGGTGGCCTCGTCGAGGACGAGGATATCGGGGTCTTTGAGGACCGCGCGGGCGATGGAGATGCGCTGCCGTTGGCCGCCGGAGAGTTTCACGCCCCGCTCGCCGACCATCGTATCGTAACCGTCCGGCAGGTTCTGGATGAAATCGTGGGCCTCGGCGGCCTTTGCGGCCTCGACGACGGCCTCGTCGTCGGCTTCGAAGGTGCCGTAGGTGATGTTCTCCCGGACTGTCCCGTAGAAGAGGAACGTGTCCTGACCGACGTAGCCGATGGCCTGCCGCAGCGAGGGCAGCGTCACCTCTCGGAGGTCCTGGCCGTCGATGCGAATCCCACCGTCGTCGACGTCGTAGAGGCGAAGCAGGAGTTTCAGAACGGTGGATTTGCCGGCACCCGTCGGGCCCACCAGCGCGAGCGTCTCGCCGCCCTCGACCTCGAAGTCGACGTCCTCGATGATGGTCTCGTCGTCGTAGCCGAAGGAGACGTCGTCGTATACGACGTTGCCCTCCCCGACTTCGAGCGGTTCGGCGTCGGGGTCGACCACGAGTCGGTTGGGCTCGTCCATCAGGCCGAAAATCCGCTCGGCGGAGGCGTAGGCCCGCTGGTACATATTGATAATTTGCCCGAACTGCGCCATCGGCCAGATGAACCGCTGGGTCAGGAGGATGAACGTGACGAACTCGCCGGTGTAGAGCGGTTCGGTGAGGGGGCCGGGGGCAGCGCCGGTAGTCTCGGTCGCCAGCACCCAGATACCGCCGACGAGGAACGTGAGGACGAAGCCGATGCCCGCGATGACCCGCAGGCCGGGGAAGAACTTGATGCGGGTCTCGATGGCGTCCCAGTTGGCGTCGAAGTAATCCCCGGAGACGTCCTCGACGCGCTCGGATTCGTAGGGTTCGGTGTTGGCCGATTTGATGACCTGAATCCCGCCGAGATTGTTTTCGAGTCGGGAGTTGACCTGCCCGACAGTCGAGCGAACCTCGGCGTATTTCGGCTGGATAATCTGGATGAACTTGTAGGTAAACAGCGCGATGAGCGGCACCGGCACTAAGGCGATGAGCGCGAGCTGCCAGTTGAGCCAAAAGAGGATGCCGGCGATACCGAGGACCATCACAGACAGCCGGAACGTCGAATTGAGGCCGTCGTTGAGGAAGCGTTCGAGGCGGTTGACGTCGTTCGAGAGGATGGACATTAGTTCGCCGGTCTGCTTGTCGGCGAAGAAGTCCATGTTCAGCCGCTGCATCGTGTCGTAGGTGTCGGTCCGGATGCTGTGCTGGATGTTCTGGGCGAAGGAGTTGAACCCCCAGTTACGCACCCAGTGGAATATCGCGCCGGAGAAGAAGGCCGCCGCGATGAGGCCGACCGTAAAGAGCAACTGCTCGTCCTGCGTCGTCGGCGTCCACGCATCCGGCACCAGCAACAGCGTGAACGCCTTGTCGTTCCGGAAGATGGCGTCGACAGCCAACCCCAGCAGGACTGGCGGCAGCAAATCGAGGAGTCGCGCGAAGATACTCGCCGTGACAGCAACGGCGAACTGGAAGCTGTTCGGCCGACCGTATTCGCCGAACAGACGGCGCATCGGGTCCTCGGCGTTCTCGCGTTGCTCCTCGAAGGGATCGTCGTCCTCCGGCGCGATATCTCCCATTCGTGTTAAACTGACCGTTCAGTCAGCATAACCCTTCGGCTTGGGTGAGACCGGATGGCAAATCGCCAGCCGCCTCACACGTCGAACTCGACGCGGTCGCCTTCCTCGATGCCGCGGTCGGTCGTCCAGCCCTTGTTGACTTCGAGGACGTACTGGCCCTCACCGGAGTAGCGCTGGTCCTCACCGTCCTCGTTCGGCCCCGGTTTCGGCGCCTCGTGAATCGTCGTAATCGTCCCGTTCGGCGCGATGAAGACGATATCGATGCCGAAGGACATGTTCCGCATCACGTAGGTGCGTTCGGCCGAGCCGTCGTGGATGAAGAGCATGCCACGTTCCTCTGGCAACTCGTCGGTCTCGCTGAGTCCGACGTACCGCTTGGAGAAGGTATCGGCGACTGCGGCCGTAACGCTGCCGAGTTCCTCGCCCGTCTCGTCGTCGGTGACGACGACCTCGGTGTGGTTGTAGTCCCGCGATTCGTTGAAATCGGCGTCGGCGTCGTAGCCGCCGAGATACGGCGCGAGCATGCCGGTCGACAGCCCCAACAGGACGACCGCGAGGACGACGGCTACCAGCCCGAAGCCGACGCCAACCAACCGAGTGTTCATCGCCGAAACGAACGGCCCGCGAGCGGGTAAGCGTTCCGTCGCGGAAAGTAAGGCTTACCCGCACGGGCGCTCTCCCGTCGGATGCGGGCGCGTGGTCTAGTTGGCTATGACGCGGCCCTTACAAGGCCGAGATCGGCGGTTCGAACCCGCCCGCGCCCATCCTGCGGCGAGCTATACCCCGAGCCGCAGGTGTGGAGAAGGGTTCGAAGCCCGAAAGACGCAGCGGCGAGCGAAGCGAGCCGACCGGCTTTCCTCGGTTCGAACCCGCCCGCGCCCATACTCCCGTGGCGAACAACTCCGTGAGCCACGGGTGTACGCCCGGCAGGTTCGCACCCTGGAAGTCGCGCACAACGAGCGAAGCGAGTGAGCACGTCTCCCTCCGGTTCGAACCCGCCCGCGCCCACTTCTCTGACGGAACATCGCGAACAGTGCTGGCCCCGCGGCCGACCCACGCAGGGCGGCGGTTTTCGAAACCCTTTTTGATAGCCTCGGCGTCGGTGGGCATGCAAGCCGCCTTAGCTCAGATTGGGAGAGCACTCGACTGAAGATCGAGCTGTCCCCGGTTCAAATCCGGGAGGCGGCATTTTCCTGCGACCGAAGGGAGCAGTGAAAACGCCCCCGACCGCGATTTGAATGTCGGGAGTCGCAGCCGAGCGAAGCGAGGACCGTCTCCCGGAAGTTCATCCGGGAGGCGGCATACTTCTCTGAAGCCGCTCGCTGGGCGTAGCGAACGCAGCAGGTGGCGCGAATAGTCCTGACCGGCCAACGGAGCTGGAAGTGCTCCACCCGAACGCCTATATGGGCAGGTGAACCCCACAACGAAGAAGACATGGCCGGAGACGAGATCGGGTTTCATCCAGTCGTGGCCGCGCTGTACGACCCGGTGCAGTGGTACTTCGAGCGGGTACAGGCGCCCGAACACCGGGCATATCTGGCGGCGGGGCTCGACGGTCGGGTGCTGGAAATCGGCGTGGGGACGGGCGCGATGCTGCCCTACTACGAAGGGGGAATCGAGTCGGGGGCCGATATCCACGGCGTCGAACCGGACCCGACGATGTGGCAACGCGCTCGCGAGAAAATCGCCGACAGCACCGTCGATATGCAACTGGTCAGTGCGCGCGGGGAGTCGCTTCCCTACGAGGACGACTCGTTCGACTACGTCGTCGAATGCGGGGTGTTCTGTTCGGTTCCGTCGATACCGCCGATGCTGTCGGAGGTCGCCCGCGTGCTACGAGACGGAGGCGAGTTCCGATTTCTCGACCACGTCCGTTCCGATGGGCTGGTCGGGCGAAGCCAAGACGCGTTGACGCCGCTGTGGCGTCGAATCGGCGGAAACTGCCATCTGAACCGTCGAGTCCGGCCGCTGCTCGAGACGTCCGACCGGCTGACGCTGGAGGAGTTCGACCGTCCGACGATCGGCTACTGGCCAATCCGGAAGTTCGCTCGCGGCACCGCGACACTCAGCGGCTGACGACGGTGTAATCCGACTGATTGGATATCGTTCAGGAAACGTCGTTTACATCGGAAGAGCAGCATCCGGTTTCAACACGCCGTTCGAATTCCTCGATATCTCAAACCGACAACGCCTCGCCATCCTCAGGAATCAATACCTCCGAAACCGCGTCTCCCAGGTCCTCACGGGTCAGCAGGCAGTGGTTGATGGCGTCCATGTGGACCGCCGCGACGGGGCAGTCGGCGGCTTCGACAGTCGATGTGACATCCTCGGCGTCCATCGTGATTGGGTCGCCCTCCACGAACTGCGCGGCGCCGGCGTTGACCACGGCAGCGTCGGGGTCGTGGCGGTCGATGGTCTCGGCGACCGGGTCGTACCAGACGGTATCGCCGGCGAGATACAGGGTTCGGTCGCCATCGAGGACGAACCCCGAGGCGGGGCCCATCTGCTCGGCGAGGCCACCGTGGCCGTGGCGGGCCGGCGTCCGGGTAATCTCGATGCCGTCGAAGGTCACCGACTCGTCGACGGGGCGGACGTCGGTGAAGCCGTCCTCGCGGAAGGCGTCGGCCTCTTCGGGCTGACAGAGCAGCGGGACATCATCGTCTAGCCGTTCGGTCGCAGCGTCATCGAAGTGGTCGCGGTGCCGGTGGGAGACGAGGACCGCGTCGTGTGCGAGGTCGACGTCGGGAAGCGGAACTAGCGGGTTTTCTCGGTCGTTCGGCGAGTTTGGGATGGGTGGAATATCACCGGGCGCGCCGAGCATTGGGTCGACTAGGATGGTCGTTCCGTCCATGGAGACGAGCAGCGTCGCATGGCGAACGAGCTGGATGGTTGCCATACGGGCACAGCGATTTCGT
The DNA here is from genome assembly GCF_013391085.1 of Natronomonas halophila. Lineage (NCBI taxonomy): Archaea > Methanobacteriati > Methanobacteriota > Halobacteria > Halobacteriales > Natronomonadaceae > Natronomonas > Natronomonas halophila. Next base: position 1,259,302 of record NZ_CP058334.1, read on the forward strand.
CGGGGGTAAGGGTACGGCTTCCGGTCGGTACGGCCGGGGCTGTCCTTCGGGGCCACTCAGCCACGGCCGCCTGCGAGCGCCTCCGCCTCCGGCAGCCGCCGCAGCGTGAGCATCGCGACAGTGCCGATTAGCGGGCCGACCGCAAGCGGTGCGAAAGCCCACCGCCAGCCGACCGACTCGGCGACGATGGGCGTCAACTGAATCGAACCCAGAGTCAGCAGGTAGCCGATAGCGGTCTGGAAGGTGAGCGCACTGCCGACGTAGGAATCCTCGGCGAGTTCCGAGACGGCCGTCGAGAACTGCGCGGAGTCGGCGACGATGGCGAAGCCCCACAGGAGGACGAACGGGACGACGATGAGCGTCGAGGCGCCGAAGACGAAGCCGGCTGCCACACAGGCGCTACCGCTGATAATCATGCTGGCGCTTGTAACCGTCGTTCGCCCGAGTCGGTCGGAGGTGACCCCGGCGATGACGGCCCCGAGGCCGCCGATTGCGATGGTGCCGAAGGTCACGAACGCGGCGAAGGCTTCGGTTTCGCCGCCGTTGGCAGTGAAGCTCGCCGAGAGGTACACCGGAATCCAGGCCCAGACCGCGTAGAGTTCCCACATGTGGCCGAAGTAGCCGAGATTGGCGAGGACCGTCCCGCGGTCCCCCGCGATTCGGCGGATAGCGCTCGGGTCGAATGGCGCGGCGGGCGCCTGATACGGCCCGGGTTCGACGAAGAGGACGAGAATCGCACCGAGGACGGCGAGGCCCGAAGCCCCGAGCAACACCGGCGTCGGCCGACCGACGCCACCCACTCCGCGCAGGAGATGCGGCATCGCGGAGCCGACGGTGAGCGCGCCGACCAGCACGCCGATGGCGAACCCGCGGCCCTTCCGGAACCAGCCGGCCATAATTTTCATGCCCGGCGGATACACCCCCGCGAGAGCCATCCCGGTCAGGAACCGGAGGACGACCGCCGGGAGGAACGACCCGACGCTTGTGGCGATGACGACGGTCGCGGCGGCGCCGACGACCGCCGACGCCGAAAACAGGTATCGCGGCTGGACGACGTCCGAGATGGTAAACACCGCCGAGAGCAGCGCACCGGCGACGAAGCCGAGTTGGACCGCGTTGGTGAGCCACGCCGTCTCGGCGGCCGAAAGGCCCCACATCGTCGCGAGTTCCGGCCCGACTGCGGAGACGCTGAACCACAGCGTCATCGCCAGCAGTTCGGCGGTCGCAAGCAGGCCGAGCACCCGGTATTTCCGGTATCGTCCCGGTGGTTCGTTGCCGTCTGTCATCCTGTGTCACCTCCTTCGTCTCCGGCAGGGTAGTTATTCGATTGGGTAGTCCCATCGAACAGGAACAAAAAGGAGACGTTCCCCGGATGACCCGGCCGCGGCGGAGGCGGTTCGACGCAGTGGAACGGCCCGCGTCACTCGGCGCCTATTCGGCCCTTACTCCAGACAGGCGTCGTGGACGGTGTCGCCCTCGTCGTTCGGCTGGCGGCCCTGTCCGACGACGATGGGTTCACCGCACGCCGCACAGCGCATGCCCTCGCGTTCGCTCGTCGGTTCGATGCTGCTCGTTCGGGGGGCCTGCTCCGCCGAGGTGTCCCCCGCCGTCGCCGTATAGCCGAGCGCGACCGCGCCGGCGCCCGACAGCAACGCGAGCAACCGCTTGCGTTTCCGGAGCGAGGCGATAGCGACCGCGCCCAGAGCGACGGCGGACAGGAGACGGACGGGCCCCTCTCGACTGACGTCGGTTTCGGTAGATTCCATAGACGTATTTCGGGCCCCACACGCTTGTAGTTCACCCTCACCCGTCGGCCCCAGTCGCCGGCCGCCGAGTCAGGCTCGGGGCGACCCGTTAGAGGCGGGCACCACACTCCCGGCAGTAGGAAAAGTCAGGGTCGTTCGGCGTCCCGCAGTCGGCACAGACGGCGTGCGGCCCGACGGACCCGTCCGGCGACGATTCTTCGGCGGTAGCCGACCGTACGGTTGTATCGCCCTCCCGATTGCGCTCGATGCCGTCGATGACGATACCCTTGAGTACGGGGATGGCGACCCCCAGCGCGATGAGCAACAACAGGGCCGTGACGACGATATAGAGGTTCTCGGGCGAAACCACGGGGCGCACTACGTGCGGCATCGGTTTAGCTATCCCGCCGGTCGAGCGGTGCCGTTCCCGGAGTCCTAATACGAACGCGTCCGGAGTCAGACCATGACCGATGGCCGCACCTTCGCCGCGAGCGCAGCCGCGCTTGGCCTCGCCGCCCTCGCCCACGCGATACTGAGTTGGCCCGCCGAGATGACGCTCGCGTTCTTCGGGGTCGGCGCCGCCGTCGCCTTCGTCGCGGAAGCGGTCGTCATCCGCCTCGGGTTCCTAGAGCACCACATCGGCCCGAAGGTCCTCGGCGTACCCCTCTACGCCCTCTTCGGGTGGACGGGCGTGATTTACGTCGCCTTCCGGTTCGCGCTGCTCGTCGCCGAGGGCTGGGGCGCCGTCGCCCTCGCGGCTCTGCTGGCGACCGGATACGACGCCCTCACGGACCCCAGAGGCGTCAGCGAGGGCTTCTGGAGTTATACGGACGACCTGCCCGGACCCCGGTATCGCGGCATCCCGTGGTGGAACACCGTCGGCTGGCTGGTCATCAGCGCCGTCACCGCCGGGGCCGCCGTCCTCGTCCGTTGAGGTGGCCACCAGTGTTTTGCCCGTTTCCCGCGAACGAGCTACTGGATGAATAGTTGACATGAGTTCGGAGTCAGCCGCCGAACAGCCGGATCCGATTTCCGTCGCCGAAGCCCTCCAGCGTCTCGATACGCGGACGTTGCGCGACCTCGTGAGGCGGCTGTGGGAGGAACGCGGCTGGACGCTGGAGGACGAATCCAGCCCGGACGACGGGGGCGTCGACCTGGTGTTCGCCCGCGAGTGGCCACAACACCGCCGGGTGCTGCTTCGGGTCCGGTCCTTCGACGCGAACGACCACCTCAACACCGCCGACGTGCAGGCGTTCGTCCGGACCGTCCAGCGCGAGGAGGTCGACATCGCCCGCATCGTCACGACAACCGAGACGCCCTCCAGCGTCGAGGCGAAGGCCCGCGAGTACGGCGTCGACGTCATGGGACCGGCGGCGCTCGGTACCCTGCTCGACCGACTCGGCGAGCGGGCGGCGCTGGCGGCCCACGTCGACGCACCCGTGATAACCGACACCGGAACGTCGCTGCCGGCCTGGGTGCCCGACCGACTGGCCGCCGCGGCCGACCGCCTGAACCTCGCGGACCGACTGGAGCGACTGTTGGCCCGGTATCTCCCGCCGGACCCGACGATGGCCGATATGGCCGCGCTGAGTTTCACCGGCCACCGAATCGCGCTCGTCGCCTCGGCGCTTGCACTCCTGTTCTTGGTGCCGGTCGGAACCCAGGCGGTCCTTTTCTGGGTGCTGATGACCGCCTATCTGCTCGTCACCTACGGCGCGCTGCTGCCGGCGATGACCGCGGACATCTATCTCCGCCGGCAGATTCGCGGCGAGTGGGTGCCGTCGTGGTGGTATCTCGGGGCGTTCATCGCCGTCCCGTTGCCGCTGCTGGCGGGGGCGCTCTACTGGTATCGGCGCCGGAACCACCGACCGGCGAGAAACGATGTCGTCTGAGCCGCTTCAGGTGTGGTCCAGTTTGGTCGCGTCGACGACGGTTCCGGCGTCCTCCCAGTCGTCCTCGTAGAAGGACTGCTGTTCGAGGTGGATGTCCCCACCGGGCTGTGGGCCGGTCGTCAGCCGGAAGCGGAGTTCTTCCCCCTCGTTTCGGCCCTCGGCTTCCAGCCCGCGGTTCTCGTCGACGTCGACCTCGTCGAGGTCCGCCTCGACGGTCTCACCGCTTTCGAGGGTCAGTTCCCAGGGCCCTTCGCCGAGCTTCCCGATGGTAATCGCGAGTTCGTCGAACTCCTCGGGCATACGCCATTGTTGACAGCCTATCAACAAAAGAGTCGGGGCCACGCGGGGAGCAAAGCCCCGTTTTGACGGCCTGTGCGCTCCAGCCCGCAACCCTTACCCGCGCGCGTGGCTAACGACGGAACATGACTGACGAGGAGCCAGCCGACTCCCACGAGTTCTCCGAGGGGCAGGGCTTCGAGGACCCCTACGATGGGTTCGACCTCGACCCGCCGGAACTCGACGTCGACCCCGAGCAGGTCGACCCCGTCGACTCCCGTGTCGTCGCCGACACGCTCGACCGCCGACAGATCGCGGCCGACGAGGTCGACGCCGAGGAACTGCTCGACGTCGGGCTGGAGTACATGCGCATCAACCGCCACGAACAGGCGACCGACGCCTTCGAGCGCGTCGCCAGCTACGCCGACGACGACATCATCGAGCAGGAAGCGTGGGTGAACAAGGGCGCCGCTCACGCGGAGATGCAGGAGTTCGAGGCGGCCATCGACGCCTACCGGCAGGCGCTGCACATCGACGACGAATCCGAGCACGCCGCCACCGCCGAGACCAACCTCGCCTACGCGCTGTGGGAATCCGGCCGCAGCGAGCAGGCACTCGAACACGCCGAACGCGCCGTCGAACTCGACCCGCGCTTCCCGCAGGCGTGGTACAACCGTGGGTTCTTCCTGCTGGAGCGCGGCCTCGCCGAGGACGCCGTCTCCTGTTTCGACAACGCGATGCGGCTCGGCCAGCGGTCGGTCGACGTCCTCGAAGAGAAGGCCCGTGCACTCGAACAGCAGGGCAAGGACGAGGAAGCCGAGAAGGTCGCCGAGGAAGCCGAGGAGATGCGCCAGCGCGCCGAAGACCAGCTCGTCGACGACCACGGCTCGGGCGGCCCCGCGGGCGGTCCCGGCGGCGACCGCGGCGGGCGTGAACGCCAGCGCGAACGATGATGCTACTGTGCGAACGGGAAACGCAGGAGGGGACGCTCGTCTCCGTCTGTGACGCCGACGTACTCGGCGAGACCTTCGAGAACGGCGAGGTTTCGCTAACGGTCGAACGCGACTTCTACGACGGCGAGGAGGCGACCGCCGAGGAGGTCGTCGCCAGCCTCTCGCGGGCCGCCGTCGCCAACCTCGTCGGCTACGAATCGGTCGACGTGGCCGTCGAACACGGCTTCGTCGAGGAGACGAACGTCCTCGAGTTCGAGGGGACGGTACACGCCCAGTACCTCCGGCTCTAAGCGGACCGACGCGTCGACGCCCCGCGATTTTTCGGCGTAATGCCCGATAGTATTAACCACCACCCCTGTTATTCAGGCACTTAATGGCGACGGCCACGTCGTGGACGGTGTTACTGCTGGTGGGCTATGCGATGGCCGCCGGTATCACCGCCAGCATCGCCGCCTACTGTTTCCTCCGGCGGTCGGGGCGCGCACCGCGGGCGTTCGGCGGCTGTATGCTCGCGCTGGTGCTGTGGTCGCTGGGAGCGTTCGGCCGACTGCTCGCCGCGACGGAAGTCGGCTGGTACGCCTGGACGGTCGTGATGTATCTCGGCGTCGTCTCGACGGCGGTGTTGCTTTTCGTCTTTGCAGCCCTCTATACGGGCTCCGGGTTCCCGCTCTCGCGGTGGCGAACGGGGGCGCTTTTCGCCGTCCCCGGCGTGTCGATGCTACTGCTGGCGACAAACGGGCACCACGGCCTCTTCTTCGCCGATATCTCGCTCGTCTCCTTCTGGGGGATGGCGACGTTCACGCCGGAGACGGGGCCGTGGTTCTGGGTGCATGCGACGTACAACTACCTCCTTTTCGGCGCCGCGACGACCCTGCTGGCCCGGTTTGCCATCGGCAGCCACCGGCTCTATCGCCGCCAGACCCTCGCCGTCCTCGGCGGCGCCGCGATTCCGTGGGTTGCCAACGTCACGTACGTCTTCGTGCTCGGACCGGGCGTCCCCATCGACCCGACGCCGCTCGGCTTTGCCTTCGGGAGCCTCCTGTTCGCCTACGCCGTCTTCGGCCTCGGGTTGACGGACCTGACGCCGGTCGCCCGCTCGACGGTCATCGACGCCATCGACGACGCCGTCTTCGTCCTCGGCGAGGACGGCCGACTCGTCGACCTCAATCCCGCCGCGGAGGCGCTCGCCCGCGGCGAGGACCCCATCGGTCGACCCCTCGATGCCGCGCTTCCGGCCGAATTGCCGGGCGAAACCGACGACCCACAGCCGGTCACCGTCGACGGCCAGCAACGGTGGTATCAGACGCGCGAACTCCCTCTCGACGGCCGAAGCGGCGGCACCGTCCTGCTGGCTTCGGATTTGACCGAGCAGATGCGGCGGCGGCGACAACTCCGCGAGCAGAACCGCCGCCTCGAGGAGTTCACCCGCGTCGCCGCACACGACCTCCGGAACCCGCTCAATGCGGTTTCCGGCTACACCGAACTGGCCCGCGAGACGGGTAACGTCGACCACCTCGAAAAGGTCGACCCCGCGACCGACCGGATGGAGGCGCTCATCGACGACCTGTTGACGCTCGGCCAGGAGACCCGCGTCATCGAGGAAACCATCCCCGTCTCGCTTCCGGAGGCCGCTCGGCGGGCGTGGGGCGGCGTCGAAACGGGCAGCGCATGCCTCGACGTCGTCGACGAGGGCGTCCTTCTGGCCCACGAAAAGCGGTTCGTCCAACTGCTGGAGAACCTCTTTCGGAACGCTGCGGCCCACGGCGGCGAGGACGTCACCGTCCGGGTCGGCATGCCCCCGAACGGCTTTTTCGTCGCCGACGACGGCACCGGCATCCCGACCGACCGGCGGGCCGACGTCTTCGAGTACGGCTACTCGACGCACGGCGGCACCGGTCTCGGGCTACCGGTCGTCCGTTCCATCGCCGTCGCCCACGGCTGGACGGTCGACGTCACCGACGCCGACGACGGCGGCGCGCGCTTCGAGTTCACGGACGTCCGGGTCCGCTCGGGGCCTGCCTCGGAGGGAGCAATCGAGGAGGAAGCCGACTCCCGCTCTTAAGTCCCCGTCAAGGCTCGGCAAAGCGTTGAAGCCACCGGGGCGCGCGAGGCCGCCCATGCAGATAACCGGCGTCAACCAGTACCACCTCGACCACACCCTCGAGGAGCCGTTCTATCCGACGTGGATACCGGGCTATCCGCAATCGACCCACGAACTCGAACTGTTCGAGATCGAGACCGACGAGGGAATAACGGGCTACGGCGCCTCACCCTCCTTTGCCGGCGGCCTCGATTACGAGACGCCGCTGGAACTCTTCCTGACCGGCGAGGACCCCCACGACGTCGAGTCGATTCTCGGGAAACTGGAAACGGTCAACCTCGTCGGGCCGCGCCCGTGGCACGTCGAGATGGCGCTGTGGGACATCATCGGCAAGGATTCGGGCAAGCCCGTCTACGAACTCTTCGGCGCCAGCCAGCGGGAGATTCCGGTCTACGCCTCGACGGGCGAGTTGATGGACGCCGACGAGCGCATCGACTACGTCGAACAGCGCGTCGAGGAGGGATTCGAGGCAGTCAAACTCCGCGTCACGGAGGTCGACCACATCGAGACTGTCCGGCGGGTCCGCGAAGCCTTCCCCGACCTCACGCTGATGGTCGACGCGAACAAGGGGTGGGCCGTCCGGGTCATGGAAGACCCCGTCGAGTGGTCCTTCTCCGACGCCTTGGAGTTCGCTCGCGGCCTCGAAGAGGTGGGCAATATCGGCTGGCTGGAAGAGCCGCTTCACCGCCACGACTACGAGGGCTATGCCCGCCTCCGGGATGCCGTCGACATCGACATCGCCGGCGGCGAGTTCAACAACGGCACCCACCATTTTCGGGAGTTCATCGACCACGGCTCGCTCGATATCCTCCAGCCAGACGCGGCGCTGGCGACGGGCATCCGACAGGGCGTCGACGTCGCCCGGATGGCCCAGGAGCACGGCCTGCAGTTCGTCCCGCACACGTGGACGAACGCGCTGGGCTTCGCCGCGAACCTCCACGTCATGACCGCCGTCGGGAGCCCGTGGTGTGAGTACCCGATGGAGCCGCCGTGGACGCCCGACGTCTGGTCGTTCATGCTCGAAGACGGCTTCGAACAGGAGGACGGGACGATTACCGCGCCCGACGCCCCCGGCCTCGGGATTACGATTCCGGACGACGTACTTGAGGACGCAGAGTGACGGCGCCGCCGCCCACGAGCGGCGCGTAACCGGTTTCAGTTCCGACTGTGGGGTCCGGGACCGAAGGAGTAACCACCCTCGAAGCCGTGTTCCTATCTAATGAGTCAACAGGCCGAGCCGCTCGATGTCGAGCGTCTCCGCGAGGACTTCCCCATCCTGGAGCGGGAGTTCGACGGAACGCAACTCGTCTATCTCGACAACGCGGCCACCACCCAGACGCCCGAGCCGGTTATCGAGGCCATCACGGACTACTACCGGGGCTACAACGCCAACGTCCACCGCGGTATCCACCAACTGAGCCAGGAGGCCTCCATTGCCTACGAGGAGGCCCACGACCGCGTCGCGGAGTTCATCGGCGCCTCCGGCGGCCGAAAGGAAGTCGTCTTCACGAAGAACACGACGGAGGCGATGAACCTCGTCGCCTACGCGTGGGGGCTCAACGAACTCGGACCCGGCGACGAAGTCGTCCTGACCGAGATGGAACATCACTCGTCGCTGGTCACGTGGCAGCAAATCGCCAAGCGCACCGGCGCCGATTGTAAGTACATCCCCATCACCGACGAGGGCCGTCTCGACATGGACGCCGCCCGCGAGATGATTACCGACGACACGCAGATGGTGTCGGCAGTCCACGTCTCGAACACGCTTGGGACGATTAATCCGGTCTCCCAACTGGCCGACATCGCCCACGACCACGACGCCTATATGTTCGTCGACGGCGCCCAGTCGGTCCCGAACCGACCGGTCGACGTCGAGGAGTTGGACGCCGACTTCATGGCCTTCTCCGGCCACAAGATGTGCGGCCCGACGGGTATCGGCGTCCTCTACGGCAAGGAGCACATCCTCGAAGGGATGGAGCCGTACCTCTACGGCGGTGAGATGATTCTGAAGGTCACCTTTGAAGACTCCAAATGGAACGAACTGCCCTGGAAGTACGAGGCCGGCACGCCGGTCATCTCGCAGGGCATCGCGCTGGCGGAGGCCTGCGATTATCTGGACGACATCGGTCTGGAGAACATCCAGCGCCACGAGGCCGAACTCGCCGAATACGCCTACGAGCAGTTGACCGCGAAGGACGACGTCGAAGTCTACGGCCCGCCCGCCGACGACCGGGGTGGCCTCGTCGCCTTCAACCTCGATGGCGTCCACGCCCACGACCTCTCGTCGATTCTCAACGACAGCGCCGTCGCCATCCGGGCCGGCGACCACTGCACCCAGCCGCTCCACGACGTGCTCGGCGCCACCGCCTCGGCCCGAGCGTCGTTCTACCTCTACAATACGAAGGAAGAGGTCGACAAACTCGTCGAGGCCGTCGACGACGCGCGGCAACTATTTAAATAACTCAGGACTCCTTTCCTCGATATTCGACTTCGAAAACCCGTCCGAGACCCATCAGCCCCGCGACGGCGAGCGTCGCGATGTTGGCGTAGTGTCGGCCGGGAACGGCGAAAGCGGCGCCGACGAGCGCGCTGGCGCCCAACAGGAGGTGGATGCGGATGGTGGGCACGTAGTCGGTCGCGAGGTCGGCGACGACGGCGGCGAGGGCGGGTACCGCGGCCAGCATCGCGAAGACGATGACGGCGTCGGGTTGGCTCCGACTGTAAGCGGTGTTGGCCGCGAGGAGACACGCCGCGCCTGCGAGCGCGAGGATGAGGCCGTCGTCGGACAGCCGCTTCTCGCCGCTCTCGTCGCCACCGGACTCGTCGCTCATACACACCCCTGCTGGCGGGAGGGTATTCGCCTTTGTGCTCCGACGCTTCGGTTCCGGGGTTCTCGCGGCGACTACCGATAGGGACACGAAGTCCGGAATCACGGCCTCTGCCGGGGAGTACCACCCCGACCGACGCCCTTTTGGGTGTCATCCTCCTTTCCTAGGATAACAATGGGTATGGGCTCGGACATGTACCGCCAGCAGATCCTCGATCACTACAAGAACCCCCGTAACTACGGGGAAATCGAGGACCCCGACATCGAGCACGTCGGCGAGAACCCGATGTGCGGCGACACCATCAAGATGTTCGTGGTGCTGGCGGACGACGACGAGACGATAGAGCACGTGAGTTTCATCGGCGACGGCTGTGCCATCAGCCAGGCCTCCGCGAGCATGCTGTCGAGCGAACTGCAGGGTATGACGCTCGACGAGGTCCGGAAGATGGACCGCGAGGACATCGAGGACATGCTGGGCGTCGAACTCAGCCCGATGCGTATCAAATGCGCCGTCCTCGCCGAGAAAGTCGCCCAGGACGGCATCAAAATCCACCAGGGCGAGGCCGACATCGACGAGACGACGACCGAATAGCGGAACGGACCTCCGGTTTTTTGGCGTGTGAGGACATACCACACAGTATGGCCATCGAGGACCAACAGCCCCGAGTACGGTTCGGACAGACCGTCTACGACGACGAGGGCAACGAACTGGGACAGGTCCGGAACTTCGGCGACGATGGGTTCTACGTGACGACCATAGAGGGCGTCTCGACAACCACACAGGCCGAAAGCAAGGCCGGCGAGAAGACGCTGATGTGGCGCTGTATGGAGTGCGGTGAAGTCGGAGAAATCGACGATTTCCCCGATATGTGTCCCTCCTGTGGCGCCTCCGGGGAGAGCATCGGCTACGTGCAGGAGGACTGAATCCGGTATTTTTCTACCCGGCCGGTCGAAGCCGTCGGTATGAACGTCGTCGTTTTCGGCGCCGGCAGTCTCGGGAGCCTGCTCGGCGGCCTGCTCGCCCGCGAACACGCAGTGACACTCGTCGGGCGCGACCCGCACATGGACGCCGTCCGGGCCGAGGGGCTCCGCATCACCGGCGCCGTCGAGGAGACGGTCCATCCCGACGCGCGAACGGAGGCTCCGGAAAGCGCCGACCTCGCTGTCGTCTGCGTGAAAGCCTTCGATACGCCCGAAGCGGCCGACGCACTCGCTGACGTTGACCTCGACTACTGCCTCTCGGTCCAGAATGGCATGGGCAACGAGGAGCAGTTGGCCGACGCCCTCGACGCCCCCGTCCTCGCAGGAACCTGCACCTATGGGGCGCTCACTCCGAAACCCGGCGTCGTCCGCTGTACCGGCATCGGCGAAGTCGTCCTCGGCGCACGAGAAGGCGGCCACTCTGCGGCCGCCGACACGGTCGGCGAGGCCTTCGAAGCAGCCAATATCGTCACCACCGTCGCCGAGGACATGCCGCGGCGCCTCTGGGAGAAACTCGCGGTCAACGCCGGTATCAACGCGACGACGGCGCTGGCCCGCGTCGACAACGGCGCGCTCTTGGACGGCGACGCGAACGCGGTAGCGACAGCGGCGGGCCGGGAAGTCGCCCGCGTCGCCCGCGCGGAGGGAGTCGACCTGTCGAACGCCGAGGCCGAGCGGGCGGTCGAACGCGTCGCCGAGGCGACCGCCGACAACACCTCCTCGATGCAGCAGGACGTACTGGCCGAGCGGCGAACCGAAGTCGACGCCATCGGCGGCTACGTCCTCGAACGGGCCGATGAACACGCTATCGACGTGCCGGTCAACGAGACGATGACGCGACTGTTGCGGGCCTGGGAGAGAGGACGGGGGCTGCGCTGAGCATCGCGTCGGTGCGGCTCACACCTCTAGCACGTAGCGGGTTTCCTGATAGGTTTCCTCGCCGATTTGCGTCTCACTTTCGTCCGCCCGCTCGAATCCGAACCGTTCGTAGAAGGCGTTTCCGGGCTCGTTTTCGGCCAGGACCATCGCGTGTATCCGGTCGACGCCGTAGCCCGAAAGGGCCTTCCGCGTCCGTTCGAGCAGTTCCGCGCCGACGCCGCGGCTCCGGTGGTCCGGGTGGACGTAGAGCCGGAGGATGTACCCCTCGTCCTCGCTCGCGTTCCAGGTTGCGTGGGCGAAGCCGACCACCGCGCCGTCGCGTTCGGCGACCAGCAGTTCCGTCCGCCCCTCGGCGATGGCCTCGGCGATGCTGTCGGCGTCGTACCACTGCGCAACCGCCTCCTCGGCCGTCTCTCGGGTCAGAATCGTCGGATAATCCACCTCCCAGGACCGCTCGGCGACTCCTCTGATAGCGTCGATGTCACCATCCGTCGCCTCGCGCACGTTCATGCTATTCTATAGCACGGCCTATCCGTTAGGCCTTTCTCCGCACCCAGCAGCACGAAAACCGAAGCCGCTATTCCATGTAGCCGAGGTCCTGTAGGCGCTCTTTGGCTTCCTCGTCCATATGGTCGAGGGCCTCGTCCGCATCGGCGGCGGCCGGAGCGTCCCACTCGTCGGCCGCCCGGTCTTCGAAGCGTTCGAGCGCAGCGAAAACTTCCTCGATGACCTCGTCGTCGGTGCTCACGCGCTCGGTTTCGCCGGGGTCCGAATCGAGACGATAGGCTTCGTCCGGAATCCGCTCGTTTCGGATGTACTTGCCGTCGGGGCGACGGGCCGCGCGCATCCGGGAGTAGAACCGCGAATCCTCATCGAGTTCGATGCCGGCCTCGGCGGCCTTGGTTTCGAGTTGGTTGAGTTCGACGACCGGCCGGTGGTAGTCGACGAAGGCGTACTCGCCGTCCTCGATATCCCGGCCTTCGGTCAGCAGCGAGCGGTTCGAGTCGAAACTCCGGGCGCCCACCCGGTCGGTGTAGTCGCCCGCTTCCGTCACGTCGAGGACGGTGTCGTAGAGGTCCAGCAGTTCGACTTGCTCGTCGGTGCGGCCCGCCTCGACGTCGGGGTGTTTGACCATCAGCGGGACGTTGACAAGCGGGTCGTAGATGCCGAACTCGTGGCCGTAGAGGCCGTGTTCGCCGTGGAGTTCGCCGTGGTCCGCACAGACGACGACCAGCGTGTCCTCCCACTGGTCGGTTTCCTTGAGGTGGTCGAAAAGCCGCTCCAGTTCCGCGTCGATGTGTCTGATTTCGGCGTCGTAGAGGCCCTCGATGTCCTCGAACTCCTCGTCGCTGATATCGCGGGCCCCCGAGTTGTACTCCTTGGAGTTCTGACAGACCGCGTGGGGGTCGACGCCCGGCGCGAACTCCTCGCGGTACTCCTCGGGCGGGTAGTACGGCAGGTGGGCGTCCATCAGGTTGATAAAGGCGAACCAGTCGTCGTTGTCGTCGACGAAATCCATCGTGTTGTCGACGATGCGGGGCGTTTTCGATGCCTCGCCCTCGCCGCTGGCGAGGTACTCGTGGATCTCGTTGCCGAACTCGACGAGGCGGTCGGCGACCCCGCGGAAGCGGCTATCGGTGAGTTTCTGCCAGAACGAGGCCAGCGCGCCGGAGAGGACGTCACCCGGGAGGACCTTGAAGAAGTTGTCCTGGTCCTCGAAGCCGGCGGTCAGCCGCGTGTAGGGCGTAATCCACGCGTTCGAGGAGTAGCAGGCGGTTGCATAGCCCGCCTCGGAGAGGGTCTGAGCGAGCGTGCCCATATCGTCGGGAAGGTAGGGCGCCTCCTGTGTGGCGGTGTGCTGGGACGGATAGCGGCCGGTGAACATCGACGCGTGGACCGGCAGCGTCCACGGTGCCTGCGCGACGGCCTGTTCGTAGACGAGCGCCTCCTCGGCGAAGTCCTCCAGGCCGGGCGTCGTCGGCCGGTCGTAGCCGTACGGCGTCAGATGGCTCTTGCGAACCGTGTCCATTACCACGAAGAGCACGTTCCGACCGTCGTCAGCGGGCATTCTGGCTGACACTCCGGGAGTGGCAGGCTTAAAGACCGTGGTGTGGATTCTCGGCGCGTGCCCGGCCCGGCGTCACTCGAAAACCGGTTCGAGTTCGCGCTCGTAGCAGGCCCGACAGACGTACCGGTCGACCACCCCCGATTCCCCGTGCGTGTGGACGAGAACGTGCACGGTCTCGTCGAACGGGACCTCGCGTTCGCACAGACCGCAGGCCTCCACCGCCATGGGATACTCTTTGGTCCGTGTAACCAAATAGCATTCCCCGAAGCGCGGCGCTACGGCTATGGAGCGTTAAAAACAGGAAGTTGAAACGGATTTAGAACGGGGCTTCGGGGCCTTCGTCGGCCTCGTCGTCGCTGTCGCCCTCGTGGCCGGGGAAGGACGGCGACATCTGGCCGCCGGCCATGCCCTCGCTGCCGCCGTCCATGCCGGTGTCGGCGTGGACGGTGTCGATCTCGGGGATCTCCTCGGTCATCCGGCTCTTGATGGCCTGAATCGTCATGGGGGAGATGCCACAGCCGGAACAGGCACCACCGAGCATGATGGTGACCTCGCCGGCCTCGCGGTCGAGGTTCTGGACGGCGGCGCTGCCACCGTGCATCTGAATCTGCGGGAAGTTACGCCGGAGGAAGTTGCTGATGCGCTCGCGAAGGTCCTCGTCGGCGTCGGCGGATTCGGTACTCATGAACGACCCTATGCGGCGCAGCCGTATGAAGATTTGGCTCCGCACGCCGATTGCCTCCAACGGCGACGTCCGACGGCGCGGCGACGGGCGTCTGACGGGAGTTTATGCGTGATGGTGACCGCTAGGAAGGTATGCCAACGCGCCGCCACCTGCTCGCGACCGTCGGCCTCGCCGCCACGGGAGCCGGCTGTATGGGTGCCCTCGGCGACGAGGGCGACGGCGACTCCGAGGGGACCGCCACCCCAACCACGACGGGCGGTACCGTCCGCCTCGGGGAACTCGCCGTCGAGAACAACCACGAGGAGAACCACCAGATACAACTCGCCATCGAGGACGGCGACGACGTCCTCCACCTCGGCACCTACGACCTGGAGGCCGGTGGTAGCACGACCGTCGACGGGGAGTGGCTCGAAGAGGACGGCGACTACCGTATCCACGCGCGGCTGGACGACGGCGAGGTTCGAACCGCCGACATCTCCGAGAAGGGCAGCGAGGAGACCGACTGCGTTCGCGTGCTGGTCCGGGTCGGTCGCTCCGGGCGCCTCGACATCTGGGACGGCGCAGGCTGCGAGGAGACCTAGTCCTCGAAGGTCCGTTCGAGTTCCGTTTCTATCTCTTCGACGTACTCCTCGAGAACCGCTTCGAACTTCTCTTCGCTCGTCACGACGCCGGTCAGTCGGTCGTAGGGGTTCTCCGGAAGCTCCAGACTGAACCCCTCCTCGTCGTCGTAGACTGGCTCGGACTCGTTGAGAATCTGCTGGTCGATGCCGTGGACCAGCGTCGAATCGTACGTCTCGTTGACGCGGTTGAACGCGTTCTTGTACGCCTGCTGGAGTTGTGGGAAGAAGTCGGTGAACTTCTTTTCCTCGAAGGTTTCGGCGTCCATACCCCGTCGTATGGCGCCGTCGCCTAAAAGCCGGTCGAACGCTCGCCGCACGCGAGCGCAAGCGACTTTAGC
Organism: Natronomonas halophila; assembly: GCF_013391085.1. Taxonomy (NCBI): domain Archaea; kingdom Methanobacteriati; phylum Methanobacteriota; class Halobacteria; order Halobacteriales; family Natronomonadaceae; genus Natronomonas; species Natronomonas halophila. The sequence continues at coordinate 1,274,667 of NZ_CP058334.1, forward strand.
GACGCGGGAGAGACGCCGCTATGTATCGGAGCGGGGAGTTCGTCGCCGAACACGTCACGCCCACGAGCGAGGAACAGGTCCAGCCCAACGGCATCGATCTGACGCTGCAGGCGGTCTACGAACAGCGCGAACCCGGCCGCATCGGCCGCGACGGCAAGGAAGTCGGTACCCGGAACCGCCGGCCCGCCGACCCCGTCGTCGAAGGGTCATCCATCGACGAAGTGACCGAACAGAACGACACCTACTACCTCCCGCCGGGCGGCTACGTCGTCCAGTACGCCGAAATCGTCTCCGTGCCCGAGGACCACATCGGCTTTATCTACCCCCGGTCGTCGCTGATGCGGAACTCCTGTATGCTCAACACCGCCGTCTGGGACGCCGGCTACGAGGGGAAAGGCGAGGGGCTCCTGCAGGTCCACCACGACATCGAGATCGAGACCGGCGCTCGCATCGCGCAGTTCGTCCTCGCGGAGGCCGAAGGCGAGGACACCTACGACGGGAGCTACCAGAAGGAGAACATCTGAACGACAAGCAAGAGCCCACCACGGCCCGCGGTTCGTGTTCCTGCAAGTGTTGACATGGTTGGACGGTGTTGCCACTACCCTTAATGCGGAGACCCAGAGCCCTTTATCAACCTTCCCCCGGAGAAGGGCCGGATACCGGGAAGACAGCCCCTCTTCGGCTCCTCGCCTTAAAGCCCCAGATATGCACAGCCAAATCACTATGCGTAGCCGAGCGAATGAGCCAGTAACTCCGAGGTTTGGGCCTGCCTCACACCATGTCATTTAATAACAAACGCCGGCTGTTCGCGCTGTTGGCCGCGATTCTGGTCGTCTGTTCGTTCGCCGCCGTCCCCGCAGCGGGGGCGGGCGGAACCAGCGACTGGAGCAGCGGCCTGGACGGGTCGAGCAGTTCGAACGACACCAACAGCACCGACTCCCAGACCACAGAGTCGGACGGTGACGGCTCCAGCGACACCAACGAGACGGCCGAGTCGGACGGCGACGCCAGCGACGAATCCACCAATAGCAGTACGACGTCGGACGGTAGCGAGACGACATCCGACGGGAGCGACGACGCGACCGAGCACATCAACGACACCGTCGAGGACACGGCCGACACGCTCGAAGATACGACCGAAAGCACGACCGACACCGTCGAGGATACCACCGACACGCTCGAAGACACGACCGAAAGCACGACCGACACCGTCGAGGGCACCACCGACACGCTCGCGCTTGAGGCGGCCTTCGTGAACGCCGATCACATCGACCGTACCGACACGACCTATCTCAAGCTAGCGACCGACGGCTCGCTACAGGTCGACGCCGAATCCGATACCGAGCCGACGCGGACGGGTATCCACGAAGTCGCCGCCGCCGATGCCGATGATGCCGACGCCGGCAGCGATGACGTCGCGATGTCGACCCGCGCCGCCAACGGTGGCCAGCCGCTGCCGAGCGTGCCGGTCGGTGCCGGCGGCATCGCCGTCAGTTTCAGTCTGCTCGCCGGGATGGCCGCCCTGCGAAGTACGCCGCTGGTCGCCGGCGGGCTCCCCTCCCTGAGTTCCCTCGGGACCGGCATCTCGACGCCAGCCATCCTGAGCAAGCTCCGGCCGTTCCTCTTCCCGCTTCGGTACAGCCGCTACGACGATTCCGACCCGCTCGAACACGAGGCCCGCGAGGAAGTCTACGAAATCGTCAACGAATCGCCGGGCGCGTACCTCTCGGAACTCTCCGAGGAGGCCGGCCTCCCGCTGTCGACGACGCGACACCACATCAAAGTCCTCGAACGAGAAGACCTCGTTTCCGGGGCCAAACTTCGGGGAAAGCGTCGGTTCTACCCCGCCTACGCCGAGGGCGTCGAACTCGCCGCCGCGCTCAACGACGAGGCGACCGCCTCTATCATCGACGCCATCGCCCGCCTCGGGTCGGCCTCCGTCAGCGACCTCGCCGACGACATCGGCCGTGACCCCTCGACCATCAGCCACCACCTCCAGCGACTCGAAGAGGACGGCATCATCACCCGCGAACGCGAGGGGCGTGCGGTCATGAACAAGCTCTCCGGGGAAGCCCGGACGGCGCTGGAACCCGACTCGACGCCCAAGCCTGACGACACCGGCAGCGCGGTCGCGGGCGGCGCCGACTGACGACGCTTTCGCTGTCGCGTTCTTCGTCTCGATACCGCCGAATTAGCGGTCCGAGCGCGACAGGTCCAGAACCTCACGTTCGTCCCCCTCTTCGGGGAACCGTACGACGGGCCGACTGAATTTCTGTGTGTTCGACCCCGCTGTCGAACGGATTTCGAGCAGGTCGCCGTCGAAGTCACCGCCCTCGATTCGGACGTCGATACCGACGACGCCCTCCTCGCGACTCTCGGGCGCCGCGTAGTGGGTGGCCTCGATATCGCCACCGTATTCTTCGGTATCTGTCCGAACGGTCACGTGGTCGCCCTCCTCGGCCCGGTTCATCTCGTCGATGAGTTCCGTCGTCGTCTTCATTGCTGAGGGCGTTCTTCCCGTATCGCCGTAAAAGGTTGCTAAACTGAACGGAATCGATACGACGGTAGCCTATTCGATGGAGACCGTATCCGTCGCGGTCTGCTCGTCGTTCAGCCGTATCTCGACCTCGTAATCGCCCGGCTCCGAGGGGTTATCGACTGCCGGATAGCTGACGACGACCGTATCGCCCTCCTGAAGCGTGTAGCCGGTGTCCAGCGAGATGTCGAAGGAGTAGTCGTTGTTGTTGACACCGCTGATATGCGTCTCGTTGAACTCGGTTTCGAGTTCACCGTCGCCGTCGGTATCGACGCCGAGTTCTATTTGGTCGTGTTGGGCGGAATCGACGGTGAAGTTCTCGCGCGGATAGGTCGCACCGATGGCCGTCAACTCGGAGTCGGCCGTCGTCTCGTTGACGTCGATGCGGAGCGTCTGGGTCACGTTCGTCGCTCCGGGGTCATCGTTCTCGATGGCAACGTCGTCAGGTGTTCCGTCCGGTGAGCCGCCATTGAGCGCCGCACACCCGGAGAACGCTACCAGCGTTACGACTGCAACGACCAGTAGAATCCGTCGCACACCGAATCGTGTTGCTTCGATAAGGGGTAAATCTTCTGGGAGACGGACAGGGAGCCTCGCTCTCCATATGCGTCATGGGTCATCGGCTGCTCGTCCGGCAGCCCAACAGAGTGAGTCGGCGCGGCGTCCTTCTCGGCATCACCGTCACACCCCTGCCGCCCCGTCCCGCCGAATCGTCGTCGCTCGATACGATGGGTTTTCCGTCTGGCTCCCGTCGTCTCCGTATGACGATAGCAACTGGCGATTCCGTTACGCTCGAATACACCGGCCGACTGGACGACGAAACCGTCTTCGACACCTCACGCGAATCCGTCGCCGAGGAGAACGGCCTGGACGAGGCCCAGCCCGACCGGGAGTATACTCCGCTGACAGTCGACGTCGGCGCCGAACAGGTCATCGAAGGCATGGAGGAAGGCCTCATCGGCATGGAAGCCGGCGAGACGACCACCCTGACGATTCCGCCCGAGAAGGCCTACGGCGAGCGAAGCGAGGAGAACGTCCAGGAGTTCGACGCCGACGAACTGCAGGAGATGCTCGGCGGCCAGACGCCCGAGGAAGGCGCCTACCTCGAAGCCCAGAACGGCCAGCACGGCGAAATCATCCACTCCGGCGACGACGTCGTTCGCGTAGATTTCAACCCCGAACTCGCCGGCGAAACGCTGACGTTCGATATCGAAATCATCGACGTCAACTAACGCCTGAGCGTTTCTAACGACTGCTGGCAGTAATTCTACGATACCATTTTATTAGACTCGCCGGGACGCCTGCGAGCGAAGCAAGCAGGGCTAGGCGAACGTAGCGAAGTGAAGGAATGGACCAGCTGGGATTTGAACCCAGGGCCTCTTCCTTGCGAAGGAAGCGATCTGCCGCTGATCTACTGGCCCGCGATTTTCAGTTAACGATTCGGCCGTTTGTACCTTCCGTTTTGCAACACCAAAGGCGACGAAAGCAGTCGCGCGTGAGTGTTGCGGCGGGCGGAACCCGGGGTGAACGACCGGTCGAAAGCGCCCTCGTTCGCAACCCGCGATTCCCGCGGAGTCGCGTTAGTCTTCGAGGACGATCTCGATGGAGACGTCGTTCGGGACCTGAATCCGCATTAGCTGGCGGAGGGCGCGTTCGTCGGCGTCGATGTCGATGAGACGCTTGTGGACGCGCATCTCCCAGTGTTCCCACGTCGCGGTCCCCTCACCGTCGGGGGACTTGCGTGCGGGGATTTCCAGCGTTTTCGTCGGCAGCGGAACCGGACCCGACAGCTCGACGCCGGTCTTGTCCGCGATTTCGCGGACGTCTTCCGTGATGTCGTCGAGGTCCTCGGGTGCCGTGCCCGCGAGGCGAACGCGTGCCTGCTGCATGCGTTATCGCTCGTTGATGCTGAGGACCTTGCCGGCCGCGACGGTCTGACCCATGTCACGGATGGCGAAGCTGCCCAGCTCCGGGATCTCGTTCGAGGACTCGATGCTGAGCGGCTTCTGGGGTCGGACCGTCACGACAGCGGCGTCGCCGGACTGGATGAAGTCCGGGTTCTCCTCGGCGACCTCGCCGGAGGAGGGGTCGATTTTCTTGTCGATGGACTCGATGGTACACGCGACCTGCGCCGTGTGGGCGTGGAAGACCGGCGTGTAGCCAGCGGTGATGACCGACGGGTGCTGCATGACGACGACCTGCGCCTGGAAGGTCTCGGCGACCGACGGCGGGTCGTCAGCGGGACCACAGACGTCACCACGGCGGATGTCGTCCTTACCGATGCCACGGACGTTGAAGCCAACGTTGTCACCGGGCTCGGCCTTGGGGACCTCTTCGTGGTGCATCTCGATGGTCTTGACCTCGCCACCGACGTCAGACGGCTGGAACGAGACGTTGTCGCCGGTGTTGAGGATGCCGGTCTCGATACGGCCGACCGGGACCGTACCGATGCCGGAAATCGTGTAAACGTCCTGAATCGGGAGGCGCAGCGGCGCGTCCGTCGGCGGCTGCGGCTCCGGCAGATCGTTGAGGGCCTCGAGCAGGCTCGGGCCATCGTACCAGGGCGTGTTCTCGGAGGCTTCGGAGACGTTGTCGCCTTCGAAGGCCGAGGTCGGGATGTACTTGGCGTCGTCCGTGTTGAAGCGGACCTGCTGGAGCAGTTCGTTGACCTCGTCAACGACGGCCTTGTACTTGTTCTCGTCGTAGTCGACGAGGTCCATCTTGTTGACCGCGATGATGAGTTCGTCGATGCCGAGGGTACGAGCCAGGAAAACGTGCTCCTGGGTCTGCGGCTGGACACCGTCGTCGGCGGCGACGACGAGGACCGCGTTGTCGGCCTGGCTCGCGCCAGTAATCATGTTCTTGACGAAGTCGCGGTGGCCCGGACAGTCGACGATAGTGAAGTAGTACTCGTCGGTGTCGAACTCCTGGTGGGCGATGTCGATGGTGACACCACGCTCTCGCTCCTCGGCGAGGTTGTCCATCACGTAGGCGAACTCGAAGCCGCCCTTGCCCTTCTCTTCTGCTTCTTCCTTGTGCTGTTCGATGACGTGTTCGGGGACGCTCCCGGTCTCGTAGAGGAGTCGCCCGACCATCGTGCTCTTACCGTGGTCGACGTGGCCGATTACGGCCAAGTTCTGGTGCGGTTTGTCACTCATTGTATTCTCACGCGCGAATGCGCTGTGTCCGAATCTTTGGTCGGTGGCCCGTAAAACGATTTCGAAAGGGATTCGGCCGAAACCGGGCGCGTCGGGCGGTTTGCGAGCAGATACCACGGCGTACGGTGAAACCAGCCCCGAGGCGCGTACTCACTCGCGTGGCGGCAATCGCCCCACGTCCGCCAGCACCGCACTCGCCGTCTCCGGCCCGCCGGCGCCCCGCCCCGAGATGTTGAGGCGGCCGGCGTGTTTGGTTTCCAGTTGGACGATGTTCAGCGTCCCCGAAACCGCAAGCGTGCCGTTCTCGGGAACGAGGCGGGGACCGACACGAACCTCGCCGTCCGCAACCTCGCCGATGAGTCGAATCGTCCGGCCGTCCTCGGCCGCCAACTCCAGCGGGCTTCCCGGCAGGTCCGCGATGCCCTCGACCTCGGCGTCCTCGAGCGTGTACGTCTCGTCGTAGAGGACGTTCGCGAGGATGACACACTTCAGCGCGGCGTCGGTGCCCTCCACGTCGAAGGTGGGGTCGGCTTCCGCGACCCCGAGGTCCTGGGCCTCGGCCAGCACGTGCTCGTAGTCCAGTCCCTCGGCGGCCATCCGACTGAGGATGAAGTTGGCCGTCCCGTTGAGGACGCCGCGGGCCGCCGTGACCTGCCCGTTGAGGTCGTCGATGGTCGACAGTACCGGAATCGCACCGCCGACCGCGGCCTCGAACAGTACCGACCCCTGCGAGTCGGCATCCAGTTGCCGAACGTCCTCGTAGCGTTCGGCGACCGGTCCCTTGTTGGCGAGGACGACGTGGCGGTCACGCTCCAGCGCGCGCTCGACGTGGGAGAAGCCGGGTTCGGCGTCGCCGAGCGTCGTCGGCGTTGCTTCGACGAGGACGTCGTAGTCGGCTGCAAGCGCCGCCTCGACGTCGGCGTCGCCGACGACACCGCGACTCCGCTTTCGGGAGAGGACGTCCTCGGCATTGAGGCCCTCCTCGTCGACGGCGGCCGTCGAGGAGTCGGCGACTGCGACGATGTCGTGGCCGTATTCGCCGGCCAACTCGACGACGGAGGTGCCGACCGCGCCGGCACCCAGTACGGCGAGTTTCATTGGGACCCCTCCGTCAGCGGTTCGATGACGCGCAGGTCCTTCTCGTCGGCTATTTCACGGACGGTCGTCAGGGCATCGGACGTCTGGCCCTCGCTGGCGACGATTCGAAGCCGTGCGCTGGAGGGGTTTTCGGTGCCCTGCGGCGCCGAAAGCGAGACGTCAGCCACGGAGACGCCGCCACACTCCTGGAACCGCTGAAGGGTATCCGACAGGTCGGTATCGACGAGATGGCCGACCAACACCACCGTCAGTTCCTCGCTGTACCGCTCGGCGCCCGCCTGAATGATATTGACGCCGGCGTCCCGAAGCGCGTCGACGATGACGTCGAACTGCGATTGGGTCGCTTCGAGGTCGACCTCGACGGGGATGTGTCCCCGGGGTGTGAGGTTGCCACGCTCGTGGAATATCGAGAGGAGGTTCCCACCGTTGTTGGCGATGGGTTCGAGCGCGCGCAGTAGTTCACCGGGTTCGTCGACGAGTTCGAGACGCACCGTGTAGGACCGCACGTCCGCCTCGCTCATCGGCTCACCTCCGAACGTTCACTCATTACCCAATCTCAGGTGGCGGCGGCTATAAGAACGACGGGGTTTGCAAATCTCTCCGGGTCAGCGGTCAGGCCTCATCGGTCCAGTCGGGCCGCCGGACGTTCGTCCCGCCGACATCGACGTAGGTGGCCTCGTAGCTGTAGGTCGTCCGCTCGCCGGAGACTGTCGTGACGAACTGATAGGCGACGTACCGGACGGCCCCGTTCTCGTCAACCGCCATCGTGGCCGCCCCCTCGGCGTTCGGTCCCAGTTGTCCGGCCCCAAACCGCTCGCCCGAGGTATCGTATCGCGTGACCCTCTCGCCGTCGAACGTGCCGGAGCCGGTTTCGTTCCACGTCGAGTTGTCGATGACTTCACGGGCGATTTCGCCGAGCGAGTAGGCGACCGACCGGTTGACCGGCTGGAGGCCCGAGTCGTTGTACGGCGCCGACGCCGACCGGTAGCCGACCTCCGTGCCGTTGTCGGTGCGAGCGACCTGTCGTTCGTAGGTCGTGTCACTCTCGGTGTATCTGGTCGACGTCGGGAAATCCCGCGTCCCGTTCGGGCCGACGAAGGTGATGTTCGCCGTGTTCGCCGCGGGGCCGCCACGCTCGATGGCGTAGCTCCCGTTTATATACCGCACCGAGTCCTCGCTACGGATAATCAGCGAGCTTTCGGCGGTGAAGCTTCCGGCGTTTTGTAGTGCCGTAACGTGGCCATCGTTGAGTGCCGCAGCATCGAAGGTGGACAACGACGCCGACGATGCCGGTGTCCGGGTCGGCGTCGAGTCGTCGCTGTCCGCCGGCGTCGAAGAACCACCGGTCGTCGGGGTCGAAGTCGCCTCACCCGCTGGCACCGGCGTCGACCCGTCGTCACCTGTCGGTGCTGGCGTCGAAACATCGCCGACCGGCGCCGAGTCGCCGTCATCGAGGAGTACCGAACACCCCGAAAGCATCGCGAGGACGAGGACTGCAACCACCAGTAATGGACGTGAACGCATCGGTGATTAGAGGCTTAGCAGGTTATCCGGATTGATGGGGAGTTCCTCGCCGGGGAGCAGCGGCTCTTCGCCGACGCTATCGCCGGCCCCGAGAACGATATCCAGAATTTGTGCGGGTCCGATGGGCGGGTTCATCAGACCGATGACCGTGTACTCACAGGGACCGAGCGGGTCTTCCTGTAGCTCGCCGAGGTCCAGACTGACCTGTTCGGGTCGCTCACAGGAGACGCCCGCACCGAGGTTCTTGCCGAGCAGGACGAGTTTGGCTTCACCCCAGATACGCTCGTCGTTGTACCGCAGTCGCGGGTCGACGGCGTATTCCTTTTCGCCGTCTTTGACGCCGTATCGCAGGTCGATGTCACCGTAGTCGGGGTTCGCGCCGATGGCGGTCACCGTCGAGATCCCGGGGCCGTTGCCCGACTCGTTCAGCGTCGCGTCGTAGAGCACCACGGCGAGAATGCCACCGTCGTTCTCGCCGATGTACTGGATTTCCTCGTCTTGTGCGGGGTCGAACTCGTCGTCACCGGTTATCGGGTCGTAGGGCGGGTCGTTCGGGTTGAAGACCTCACAGGGCGCGGGGATGATACCGAGCGCGATACCGAGAAGCGCCTGCGTCGAAAGCAGGTCGGTCGGCACGCCGGCGGGGACCACTTCGGACGGAAGGTCATCGAGTCCGGGCAGGGACTCCGCAGGCAAGTCGTCCGTGCCGATATCGAGCGTATCACAGGCGTTTATCGGCGCATCCTCGCCACCGATCGGGAAGTCTTGGGAGGGAACCGAATCACCGGCGCCCGAAAGCGAGTCGTCGGGAAGCGTTTCGACACCATGGTCGCCTCCCGTGAGGCCGTCGATTTCCGATGTCACGTCGCTGGGGTTGCCGTCAACGCCGCCGATGCCGTCGGAGTTCTCGACGGGAAGGCTTTCGATACCGTCACTGCCGATATCTTCGCCGGCGACGGACACGCCGTCGCTATCGACACCAGCGGCGTCCTCGCCGGCAGCATCGACATCGACGCCGTCCTCGGTATCCGCGCCGACATCAACGCCACGGTCACCGCCAACGGCGACGTCGACGCCGTCCTCGGTATCGGCACCGACTTCGACGCCGCTGTCCCCGCCAGCGCCGATTTCCACGCCGTCTTCGGTATCAGCACCGACCTCGACGCCACGGTCACCGCCGGCACTGACTTCGATGCCGTCGCCGGAACTGGTATTGATATCGATGCCCTCATCGCCGCCGATGCTAACGCCGTCGGTCCCGATACTGACGCTGTCGTCGTCGCCGATGTTGACTCCGTCGGCCGCCGCGACGGGAGCGACCGACATCGCGCTGAAGACGCTTATCGCGAGTGCGATAACCGCCAGTCGGTGGAGGCTTCGTCTCATCATACCGAATAAGCCCCGTATATATTAATCAGTATTTAGCCGGATTTAGCCGCTGTTTTAAGTATAAACGGGGAATCCGGCCGAACGCGGGTTTCGAGCCGCGATATCCATCCCTCGTTTATAAGATATCGGAACGAACCAATATGAGAGATGGTGCTCGGTCGACCGACGGAGTGGCTCGTCGCGGTGGTCGCCAGCGGCGTCATCACACTCGTCGCCGCATCCGCCGTGTTCGTCGACCCGACCCGCACCGAGTTACTGGTGGCCGCCCTCACCGTCTGGGTCCCGCTCGCGGCCGTGTTCG